>JANPHH010000634.1:0-2259 GCA_031424375.1 Chthoniobacter sp.
TTCACGAGGTCGCTGGCGACGATCCTCGGATGGGATTTCGACCGCGTGATCGTCGGGCACGGCGAGGTCATTGAATTCGATGGCAAAGCAAAGCTGCGCGCGGCCCTCGATGCGGCGGGATTCATCACTCGCATGACTCCCGCCGACCAGAATCCCCACCCGTGAATGATCGTAAGACACGGACCGGAAGCCTGTGTTCCGCTTCGGGCTTCCAATGCGTCGCTCCGGATCAAAGCGCGATGCCGAAGCGCTTGAGCTTCGCGTATAGCGTCGGACGATGAATGCCGAGCAGTTCGGCCGCGCGCTTTTTATTTCCGCCCGAGCGCCGCAAGGCGTCGATCAGTGCTTCGCGCTCGATGCCACCGAGAGTCTGCGGGCCGCCGCCCGCGGGCGCGGGCGCGAGATCGGGGCGCTGGATTTAGCTCGGAAAAAATTGCGGACCGAGGACGGAGCCATCGCAGAGCACCAGTGCGTGTTCGATCGCGTTTTGCAGCTCGCGCACGTTGCCCGGCCACGGGTATTGGCGCAGCAGTTCCAGCACCTCGGGCTGGAGTTGCGGCACGGGCTTGCCGAGTTGCTGGGCGAAGCGGTGCAGGAAGGTGTCGATCAACTTCGGCAAATCCTCGCGGCGCTCGCGCAGCGGCGGCACTTCGATCTCAAACGTCTTGAGCCGGAAATAGAGATCCTGCCGCAGCCGGCCTTCCTGCACGGCCTGCGTGGGTGGACGGTTGCACGCGGCGATGAGGCGGAAGTCCGCGGGCAGCGTTTTCGTCGAGCCCAGTGGACGAAACTCACGGTCCTGGAGCACGCGGAGGAAACGCGTCTGCAAATCGATCGGCAGCTCGGTGATCTCGTCGAGAAAGAGCGTGCCGCCGTGCGCCTCCGACAGCATGCCGGGAAAAGCCGCGACCGCTCCGGTGAACGCACCCTTCACGTAACCGAACAACTCCGACTCGATCATGTTCGCCGGGAACGCACCGCAATTCAGTTTCACCATCGGCCCTGCGGCGCGCGCGCTCTGCCGATGCACCGTGGCGGCGAATACTTCCTTGCCCACCCCGCTTTCCCCGGTGAGCAGCACGTTTGCCTCGCTCGGCGCGACGCGGGCGATGAGCTGCTCGACTTCGCGCATCCGGCGGCTGATCGCCACCGGACCGAGTTGCTCCTCGGCGGCCCGCAGTCGCTTCTGCAGCACGTCCTTTTACTCGCGCCGCTTGGCCGTTTCGCGCGTGAGGGATTGCTGATCGAGGGCGCGGGTGCAGAGGCTGAGCAGTTCCTCGATCGCGTAGGGTTTTGCGACAAAGTGAAACGCGCCTTGCTTGATCGACTCGATTGCATTGGCCAGCGAATCATGCGCGGTGAGCACGATCACCGGCAGGTCGGGATGCTCGCCCTTCAACTCCCTCAACACGTCGAGACCGTCGCCATCGGGCAGCCCGAGATCGAGCAGCACCAGGTCGGGCTTGGCCTCGGCGATCTTCTTCCGGCCTTGCGCCGCATTGCCCCCCACCCGCACGGCGTAGCCATGACGGTCGAGCACGGCGCTCAGGGTCATTTGGATGGTGCGGTCGTCGTCGATGACGACGATGGTCTTCTGCATACCCGCGGAGATTATCCGCGGTGGGTGAGAATGGCGATCTTTTGCAGCAGTGCGCCGGTATCCACCGGTTTGGCGAGGTGATCGCTGAAGCCGGATTCGAGTGCGAGCGCGCGGTCGCTTTCACGGGCAAACGCGGTCAGGGCGATCGCCGGCACGTGGCGCAGCGGAGGCGGCAGCTCGCGCAGCGCGCGGATGAAAGCGTAGCCGTCCTGGTCGGGCATGCCGACGTCGGAAATGATGCAGCCGGGCTCCCAGTCGCGGAGCAGCGCGAGCGCATCGACCGCGCTGAGTGCGGTGCGGACCTCCGCTCCGGCGCGCGTGAGCACGCGCTGGATCACAGCCAGCGTGTCCGCCTGGTCGTCCACCGCGAGAATGCGCAGGCCATCGAGCCGGGAGGTGGCTGCGGCTCCGTTCGGTCGGGCGGGGGCCGGCGATTGCACGCCCCCGCGGTCGGTCAGTTGGTCCTTGAGTTCGCGCACGGCGATCATCGGGATCTCGACCCGGAAGGTGGAGCCCTGATCCGCGCCGGGACTTCGCGCGGTGATCGTGCCCCCGTGGAGTTCGACGAGATGTCGGGTGATGGAGAGGCCGAGTCCGAGTCCGCTCTGGCCGCGGGTGGTGCTGGCGTCCTGCTGGGAGAAGCGGTCAAAAATGCGGGG
>JANPHH010000635.1:0-23686 GCA_031424375.1 Chthoniobacter sp.
GCCCACGCTTTTCTTTCGCTTCACGCCCGCCGGGTTGTGGCGGCGGCAGTTCTAGCAGGTGGAGATCATCAATCCGATCCTCAACGTCGGGGAGGTTCTCTTTTGGTACATCGACCGCGTGCAGGCGCGCGACGCCGGCACGGCGCCGGCCGAATCCGCGGCGACGGGTGACCACCGGAGCTGGACGATCAAACGCTTCGACGTCAGCTCTGGGCAGCTCGTGCTGGCTTTCGACGGGCGTCCGAAGCTGCCGCTCCCGCTCCCTTTCGAGACGCACGCCCACGACTTGAATTTCGAAAAGCTGAGCGAACTGCGGCTCACGCTCGACCTCGTGGTGCCCGAGCAGGATTACATTTATCCGGACTACGGCCTCACGCTCCGCGGCGTGTCGGGGCATCTGCAATTCAGCCTCCCGCCGGACAAAGGCGCCAACAATCTCGTCCACACGCTGAAGGTCGCCGACGCGCGCTGGAAGGACTACCGGGCGCGCGAGCTGTTCGTCGACGTGACCTTTGACGAAAAGGCGATCCACGGAAACATCGGCGGCAAAGCCTACCGGGGCTACCTGCGCGGCGCGTTCGACTTCGGGCTCGATGCGGGGTCCTCGTGGAATGGCTGGGTGTCTGGCTCGCGCGTCGATTTGAAGCAGCTCACCGACGCCTTCTCTCCGGAGAAATTGTCGCTCAGCGGCCCGGCGGATTTTTCCATGAACGTGGTGGCGCGGGCGAAAGAGATCGACCGCTTCGATGGCGATTTCCGCGGGCTCGGGCGCGGTGAGATGCACATCGGGAAACTGAACGAAATCATCCGCGAGCTGCCGCCCGAGTGGGAGCCGCTGAAACGCGCGGCGACGCGCATCGGCCTTGAGACGCTCCGCGATTTCTCCTACGACACCGGGCGTGCTGACTTTCGTTTCACTGGCCGCGCGGGCCGCGCGAGCCTCGATCTTCGCGGACCGCGCGGTTCGCGCCACCTGGAGGCGCAGGTCTACGACGCCGCCGGCCAGCCGCCCGCCGTGCAGGTGACCGCCCGATGAAACGCCTTCCCTTGCTCGCCCTCCTCGCCTTCGCCGGCTGCAAAACCATCGGCGTGGATCTCGGCACCCAGCAACCGCTGAAAGTGGACATCGCGATGAAGCTCGACGTCTACCAGCACGGTGACCCGGCGCAGCCGAAGAAGAACAGCGCGCCCGCTGCGGACGTGGCCACGACGCGGCGCAATCGCATCGCCGAACTCCAGGCGCTGAAAGACCAGCGGCTGATCGGCGAAAATCACGCGGGCTACGTCGAGCCGCGAAACACGCCGCCGGGGAACTTCGGCGAGTACGTGAGGCAGACGGTGGATGATGAAAACGCAGACCGCGCGCGGCTCATCGAGCGACTGGCCAAGGAGCGCAACCTCACGATCGCGGCGGCAGAAAGCCAGCAGGCGGAGATTTTCCGCAAGTCCGCCTTCAAGGGCGAGTGGATCGAGGTGCCGGACGCGGATGGGAAGTTCGCCTGGAAGCAGAAGGAGTAGCGGGGCTCCGCGGTATCGTCGCGGGGTTCCGCGCACCGGTGAAGAGTCATGCCAAGCCGTGTTCTGCGCATCCTGATCGCCGGGAGCTTGCTCCCCGTGAGTGCGGGAGCTTGCTCCCGCTTTCGCGGTGCGGCGGAGCTTGCTCCGCGGTGGGGGGGCGTGGCCCGCGGAGGCCGCTCCGCGCCACGGGCAGCAAGCTGCCGCCCCCAAAGCTCCAGCAAGCTGGAGCACTCACACGCCACGGCGCCGCCGGACGAACCCGAGCAGCCCGAGCGCGCCGGCGAGCAGGGCGGTGGTCGTCGGCTCGGGCACGGCGGTCACGGCGAGGTCCACGCCGCCCGCGCCATCGTAGCTGAAGATACCGGTGACGCCGGGATTCGTGATCAGCCACGTGCTGATGCTGCTGATCCCGGTCTCCGTCCCGGCGAGGCCGGTGATCACGTTGTCGTAGGTGGTGGGAGCGGCTTCGGGGAGGAGGGTGAAGGTGAACGCCTGAGCGCTGGCGAAGGCCCATGTGCCACCGGTGCGGGCCAGGCTGGAATGGGCGCCCACGGCACCGAGGGTGAGGCGGATGAAGGAGCCATCGGCGAATGCGACCGCCCCTCCGGAGGTGAGCGCCCCGCTGGCCGCGGTGCCGTCGCCGCCTTGCAGGGCGCCACCGCTATTTACCGTCACCGCCGCGACCGTGCCGGTGCCGCCGAGGATCGCCCCGGTATCCACCACGGTACTGCCGCCGATCGAGCCGGTGATGAGCAGTGTGCCGACGCTGACCGTCGTCGGACCCGTGTAGCTGTTCACGCTGGAGAGCACGAACGTGCCAGCGCCGGTCTTGGTCACGCCACCTGTTCCCGCGCTGTCGATGAGGGGCACGGCGATCGTCATTTGGACCACGGCGGCATTGGTGCCGATGTTGAACGTGCGGGTGGCACCATTCAGATCCAAATTGCCCAAAATGCCGCCCGCGCCCGCGCCGGTGATCAAACCCGTCGAGGTGCCGGTGCCCGAGAACACCAACTCGACCGGACTGCCCGCACGGAACCTCAGTTTGCCGGGCGTTGTGTTGTCGTTGTTCACACTGAGCGTGGGCGTGTTATCGCTGCCTAAGAATCTCAGCGGCCCAGCAGTACTGGCGGTGCCAATGGTCAGGATACCCAGACTGGTAATGGTATTCGTGCCACCGGTGATGTCGAGGAAACCGAAGGTGGTGCTACCGGAAACGGTGTTGGTCCCGCTGGACCACGTTGGATCTTCGATGGTGACGTTGCCGGTGCCGTAGTTCACGGAGCCGCCGGAGACATCCAGATTGTAGAGGGTCTCGTCCAGATTGTTAAAATCCAGCGAGCCGGACGTGATTTTGATTTAGACCTGATCATTGATCTGGTGGTCGGCCAGCAGACGAAGGGTGCCTCCATCGATCAGCACGTTGGGGGTGGCCTTACTGGTCGATCCGTTTCCGGCGATGGCATCAGTGCGTACCGGGCTGTTGAGGTTGAGAAACCCTGCGCTCACGGTGGTCAGACCGCTGTAGGTGTTGGCGCCGGAGAGCGTCCACGTACCGGAGCCACTCTTGGTGATCGCCACACTCGTCGCGGTGCCATCAGCGATGTTTCCGCTGAGGGTATTCGCATCGGTGTTCTCACCGGTCAGGGCCAGCACAATGTTTCCCGCCGAGCCAGTGATCCTTCCGCCGAAGTGGAGTGCCGCCGGGCCGCCGCCATTCGCGCTGTTGTTGGCGAAAGTGTAGGTTCCATTCGCGCCCTGGATCTGGAGCGGGGCATTGATCGTCTGCACGGCGCCCGGCGCGGTGAGGGTATTGAGGATCTGGATGGAGCCGCCGCTGCTGAGCTTGAGCGCATTGCCCGCAGTGGAGCCGATGAAATAGTTTCCCGCCGCACCATCGAAGCTGATGCTGCCGATGTTCTGGGTGGTGGAGTCGAAGACCACCGGGTTGGCGGCGGTGTTGCCACAGGTATTGGCGATGGCGGCGTTGAAGACGGCGGTGTCGGAGTTGTTGGTGACGCTGGTCGAACCGGGGACGGAGCCGTTCCAGTTGAGGAGCGTGGACCAGTTTGCATCCGGGCCGGAGCCGGTCCAGTTCACTACTGCCGCTCAGGCGGACGAGGCAGCGAGCAGCGCGGCGATGGAGCCGGCGAGGACGAGGGAGGTGGAGCGACGGAAGGATGCCGTGGATTTCATAGCGGGAAGGAGTCGGGGACATTCCCGGCGCGAGATATTCGAGAGCAGCACTCACGACCGAAACGGGGGAACGGGCGGGGGGATGACCACAAGAGCCACTGGAGGGAAGCGCGGGCGAATCCGGGGAGGCATCACAATCTTCACTATGATAACCAAGGAGAGCAGACCGGCGCCGGGGAGTGCGGGAGCTTGCTCCCGCTTTCGCGGTCCGGCGGAGCTTGCTCCGCGGTGGGGGGCGTGTGGCGTGCGGAAGCCGCTCCGCGCCACGGGCAGCAAGCTGCCACCTCCAAAGCTCCAGCAAGCTGGAGCACTCACAAGCGGCGCACTCACATGCGGCGCACTCACATGCGGCGCACTCACATGCGGGTTGCGCGGGTGGCTTGGTTACGCGAGCGCTGGTTCCGGGGTCGCGGTGGGTTCGAGGGTCGCAGGCAGGGTGCCGGCGGCGACGGCGGGCGATTCCGGCAGCGAAACTGCGGCGGGCGAGGGCACGGCGACTTTTTCTTCGTGCGCGAGCTGGGCGAGATCGGCAGCGACCTGGGTGGCGCGGGTCTGGACGGCGTCGACCGCGGTGAGGATGGCGCGGTTGATCTCGAAGGGCTGCTGACGCGCGGTGCGGTCCTTTTCGAAATCGGCCCGCCGGGCGCGCAGTGCCTCGGTGAGGCCGGTGCGGAAGTCGGCGATGTAGGCCTGGAGGCGTTCCGTCGCGTAGATTGCGGGCAGTTTCGGAAAGCGCAGGGCGAGGCCGTCCTCGGCGAGTTTTTCGAGCGCTGTGCGGCTCGGTTCGCGGAGGCGCTTGTTCTTTTGCTCGGGTGCGATCTCGGCGGTGAGATCTTCGCCGAAGAGGCGGCGGCGGACCGTGGCCTGGCCGCGGAAGAGCAGATAGTCGACGAACGATTTCTGGACCGGGATTTCGTCGGCGGCGAGCGGCAGGAGGTAGGGATCGGCAAGGTCGGGCTCGGAGACTCGGGCGAGCGCGGTCTGGCCGATCGGACGGATTTGGAGGCCGATCGCGTTCAGATCGGTCACGGCGGCGGCGCCGGGTTCCGCCCCGGCAAAGACGGCGTCGAGCGCGTTGCGCAGGCGGCGGCGGGTGTCCTCGGCGAGTTCGCCGGCGGCGGCGGTCACGAGCGGATTCCACGACTCGCTGGCGAGCGACTTGATGCTCGCCGGGGAGGCATACCAGCGGTCGAGCGCGCCGCGCAGCTCCTGCTGGAGCTGGGTCGTGCGCGTGCGCAGGATCGATTCGATGCGCGCGGCGTTTTCCGCGCGGACTTTTTCGAACGCGGCGTCCCAATCGACGATCAACAACCGGTCGATGGCGGCGATTTTCTCATCGATCGCCGCGACCTCGGCGGCGAGCGCTTCCTGCTCGGTGCGCAGGGCCGCGAACGCTGGTCCGCCGACGATCTCCCGTGCTTCGGTGCAGAGCGTCGTGCCCTGCCGCAGGCTGTCCCGCATGAACTCCACGAGGTAGTCGCTGCTGTTCAGGTAGCTCGTGAGGTCGGTGAGGAATTCATCGAATGCCGCGCGCTGGCCATTCGCGCCATTGGGTCCGGGAGCGAGCACGCTGGAGGCGGCGCTGAGCAGGTCCACGGCGTGCAGCCGGAGCCGCTGGTTTTCATAGGCCTTGCGGAGCGGGCCGGCCATGGAGAGCGTCTTGAAGGCGTCGATGATCCGCTTCGGATCTTCGCTCTCCGCGCTGCGCTGGAGCGACCCGTCGGGGTGCAGGTCGCGTTTGCTCGAGTCCACATTGATGACGAGGAAAATGCGGCTGAAGAGGTCGAGCAGTTGATTGAACTCCGCGAAAACCTGCTCGAGGAAAAGGTTGTCCGTCTTGACCACGAAGACCGCGCACGCCGCGCTGTCGCGAAACTCGCGGGTGAGCACGTCGTAGCCGAAATTCATCCGGCTGTAGAGGCCAGGAGTGTCGACGAGCACGGTGCTGCTTTCAGCGAGACTGGCGACGGGCACTTTCACATCCACGCGGCGGATGGCCTCGGGAAAGTGATGCCCGGGGCTGAACTCCACGCCGGTCTGTTCGGTGGCGCGGATCTGCTGGGCGAGGGCCACGTGGCTGTCGGCGATCACGTCCTTGAGGACCATGCTGTTGGCGAAGACGGATTCGCGGCCGTTGTAGCGGGTCACGGAGAAATTCGCGCGCTCGGCGTGCTGCACATAGACGAGGCAGGGGTAGCCGGGGAGCGAGGTGACCTCGCTCACGTAGGCGCCGCTGATCGCGTTCATCAGCGTGGATTTACCGCTCTTCAGCGGGCCGAAAATGAGGAGGTAAGCCTGCTGGTTGCTGAGCTTTTCGCTGAGCGAGCGGAGGCGGGCGCGGATGTCGTTGAGCCCGGCGAGTGGAGCGCGGAGGGGTTCGGCGTCGGGCGAGCCTTCGAGGGCCGTGGCCGCGGTGGCGAGGGTGTCGGGAAGGGGGGCGAGCGACTTGACGCAGGCGGCGCAGAAACGCGTGATCTCGGTCTTCATGTGGCGAAGAGATTGGAGCGGCGCGCGGCGCGGTCAATGCCTCGTGCGATAATTTTGCGCGCTGCCATCGACGCCCGCCATGATCGCAGAAAAATTCCGCGCAGGAGCGCCGCCGCCACGGGCGATTGCCGCTTGCTTCTCCCCGCAACGCCTGTGTCATAAGTCCGCCACAGTCATGGAACAAACCCAGCCCAGCCCGAACCCCTCCGAAACCAAACGCACCGTCTCGATCATCGGGACGGGCAGCTACGTGCCGGAGCGCGTGCTCTCGAATGCCGAGCTGGAAAAGCTGGTCGATACCACCGACGAGTGGATCACCAGCCGCACCGGGATCAAGGAGCGGCGCATCGCGGCGGAAGGGGAAAGCACCAGTGATCTCGCGGCCAAGGCGGCCCTCGCCGCGATGGAGAACGCGGGCATCACCGCGGAGCAAATCGATCTCATCATCGTGGCCACGATTACGCCGGACATGTTCTTCCCCAGTACCGCGTGCTTTGTGCAGACGAAGATCGGCGCGCGGCAGGCGGCGTGTTTCGACGTGAGCGCGGCCTGCGCAGGTTTTCTCTATGCGCTGGAGATCGCACAGCAGTTCATCACGTCGCACACTTACGACACGATCCTCGTCATCGGCGCGGAGAAGCTTTCGTCGATCGTGGACTGGACGGATCGCAATACCTGCGTGCTGTTCGGCGACGGCGCGGGCGCGGCGATCCTGCAGCATCGGAGCGGCGGCCATGGCGTCGTCTCGACCTACATGGCGAGCGACGGCGGACTCGCGGACATTCTCTACATCCCCGGCGGCGGGTCGCGTTCGCCGATCACCAAGGACAACGCCGACCAGCGCCTGAACTGCATCAAGATGAACGGCAAGGAGACCTACAAACACGCCGTGACTTCGATGCTCGACGCGGCGACCCGCGCGCTGGCCGCGGCGAATCTCGAACCGTCCGATCTCGCGTGCATCATCCCGCATCAGGCGAATCTCCGGATCATCGAAGCCATCGCCGGCCGGATGAAAGTGCCGCTGGACCGGTTCATGGTAAACCTCGACCGCTACGGCAACACGAGCGCGGCCGCGGTGGCGATCGCGCTCGATGAAGCGAACCGCACCGGGCGGATGAAGGTGGGCGACTACGTGCTGCTCGTCGTCTTCGGCGGTGGGCTCACGTGGGCGAGTTCGGTCATTCAGTGGTGAACGGCTGAGCGGTCGGACGGAAGCTCTCGAAAGCCTGTCATCCCGAGCGGAATGAAGGGAGCCTAAGCGACCAGAATGCAGTCGAGGGACCTCGGATGGCCGGGAAGCACCCGATCCTCCAAAGGCCGAGGTCGTTTCCTTCGGTTGTCTCGCAGATTCGGATCGGCTGCGTCTCAGGACGCTCGGTGTGCTGGCGCAAAATCGCCGGAACGATTTCGCCCGCCGCCGACCCTCGCGCAAAATCGAGCCGCCGTTCGTTTTATTCCTTCAAGGCAAAATCCGGGCTTGTCTTACGGGTATCCAGAGAGGCAACTTCGGGCATGTTTCCGAAAAGCTCGCTATTCTTAGCTCGTTTTGACGTCGCGTTTGGTGGCATCGTAAACCTCGAACTTTACACTGGGAGATTGCTATGATTGGTCGATTTGGATTCTCGGTTTCCGCCATCCTTTCCAGAGCCCGGGCGAGATTTGGGGTCTTTGCCGCCCGCATTGCCGACTACCGGCTTTTTTATCAGCTCGAAAGGTTTACGATGATTTCGCAGTCGAAGTTCGCCGTGAACCTCGGAATCGCCCGTTGGTATGCGGAGGTTCCTGGGGCAGTGGTCGAGTGCGGCACTTGGAAGGGCGGAATGATCGCCGGGCTCGCGAACGCACTCGGCTGCCACCGCGACTATTATCTTTACGACAGCTTTGAGGGATTGCCGCCCGCCCAGGCGTGTGACGGAGAGGCGGCCAGGCGTTGGCAGGCCGACAAGACGTCGCCGGGCTACTTCGACAACTGTAAGGCGTCGGAAAACGATGCCCGCGAGGCCATGGAATTCGTCGGCGTCTTCGACGCCCGCATCGTGAAAGGCTGGTTTCGCGACACCCTGCCCGAGGCGCATTTCCCCGAGGGCATCGCGATCCTCCGCATGGATGCGGATTGGTACGAGCCGACGCTCGAAATCCTCAACCACCTCTTCCGTCTCGTGAACCGGGGCGGTGTCATCATCATCGACGACTACCACATGTGGGAGGGCTGCTCCCGCGCGGTGCATGAATTCCTCGCCACGAACCACTGCGCCGAGCGGATCAATGAGCGCTTCGGGGTGTGCTACATCACGAAGGTCGCCGAACGCGTCGTCGAGCCCACCACCGCCACCTATTCCACGCCGCGGGTGCGTGGGGTGGGCCGGAAGGGTGCGCCCCTGCCCGCGAACTGACGCCGCGACTTCGGACCGGGCGAGCTACGCGGTCTGGAAGATAAAACGCAGCGCGTCGGTGCGGAGCGGACTCGCGGCGAGCGCTTCGCGCAAAGCGGTACGCTGCTGTTCGGTGGCGGCGAGTTCGTCGGGGCGAATGTGGTCATTGATGTGGCGCAGATCTTCGAGCCGATCGAGTTCTTCCTGAAGCTGCGCGTCCATCTTCACGGTGGCGGCGGCGACCAGCGCGTCGCGCTTTTCCGTGGCGAGCGTCACGGCTTTTTCGAGCATCGCCGGCAGCAGCTTTTTCTTCACCGCACCGCGGTCGAGCAGGCGGAAAATGTCGCCGGCTTCCAGCTTCGCGGCCGCGACCTCTGCATCGTCTGAGAGATCCGCCAGCGCGTGATCGACGACGACGCGGATCGGCGTGGGCGGGAGGAAGCGGTCGGCATGCAGCGCGGGCGGTGCGACACATTCCACGATCACGTGAATCTCGAGCAGCATCGACTCCTTCACATCGCTCTTCCAGACGCCGAACGCCGTATTCCCCGACTCGCTACCCAGCAGCAGATCGAGCGCGCCGCGCACCACCGGATGATCCCAGCTCAGGAAGGAGAGGTCCTCCCGGCTCAGGGCGCGCGTGCGATCGAACGTCGCCGAGAGCCCCGCCTCGGGCAGAGCGGGGAAGGCGTCGGTCCGCAAATGCCCGGCCTGCAGCAGGTAGGTGCGCGCGGAAAGCTCCTCCACCGACACGCCGAAGAAGTCGAAAATCTCGACGCAAAATGCCTCGAACGCCGCATCGGAATCCTGCGCACGGATTTGCGCGATCGTCTCCGCGGCCGTTTCGCTCCTGCACGAGTTGAGTTCGAGCAGGCGGTCGTGCCCGCGCTCCAGTTTCTTCGCCACGGCGGCGAGTTGTTTGCGCGTCTCGGCGAGGAAGGCGGCGAGCTTTTTCGCGTCATACTTCTCGCGCAGCGCAGTCAGCCCAGAGGCCAGCGCGTGCGCGAGTTCCGTGGCGCCGTGCGGATGTTTTTCAAAGGCGTTGAGCCCCTCGTGGTACCAGCGCGCCAGCACTTCGGCCTCGCTTCCTTTCAGAAAAGGAACGTGGATGCGAATCGTCGCCGTCTGTCCGATGCGGTCGAGCCGGCCGATGCGCTGTTCGAGCAGTTCCGGATCGTCGGGCAGATCGAAGAGCACGAGGTGATGCGCAAACTGGAAATTGCGTCCCTCGCTGCCGATCTCCGAGCAGATGAGAATCCGCGCGCCATCTTCCTCGGAGAAATACGCTGCATTGCGATCGCGCTGGAGCAGCGTCAGCTCTTCGTGGAACAGCGCGGCGTTGATGTTGATCTCCTTCAGCAGGCGGGCGTGAATTTTTTCCGCCAACTCGCGCGTGCGGCAGATGAGCAGCACCTTCTCCTCGGGCAATTCCTTGAGGAGCGTGACGAGCCACTTCACCTTCGCCGTCAGTTCCTCATCGCCGCTCAGCGGCACGAGCAGCGCCTCGCGTTTGGGGAAGCCAGCGAGCGCCGCGCGGGTATTGCGAAACATCACGCGTCCCGTCCCGAATTCATCGAGCAACGCCGCGACCAGCGCCGCGCGAGCCGCTTCGGTTCCCCCCGCCAGCTCCTCGGCGTGTTTGCGGATGCGTTCCGAGCGCTGGGCGAAAAGTTTGCGATCATCCGCCGTGAGCGCCTTGCCGGAGAGCACGCGGTCGATCGCCTTGGCGACCTGCTCGTAGCGCTCCGACTCCGCAAGGAAGTGGCCGAGATCGCTGTATCGATCAGGATCAAGCAGCCGCAACCGCGCGAAGTGACCCTCCGGCCCGAGCTGCTGTGGCGTGGCCGTGAGCAGCAGTAGACCGGGCGTCTTCTGCGCGAGCAGATCCACGAGCTGATACTCGCGACTCGCCTCCGCCGGGCTCCACTGGAGGTGATGCGCCTCATCCACGATGAGCAGATCCCAGCCAGCTTCCGCGGCCTGCGCGGCGCGCTCCGCACTCCCTGCGAGGAAGGCGACGCTCGTGATCACGAGCTGGCTGTCGAGAAAGGGATTCGTCTCCGGATTGTGCGCCTCGATCGCCTCGCAGCGTCCCTCGTCGAAAAGGCTGAAGAGCAGATTGAACCGCCGCAGCAGTTCCACAAACCACTGATGAATTAACGGCTCCGGCAGCAGGATCAGCACGCGCCCTGCGCGGCCGGTGAGATGCAATCGATGCAGGATCAGGCTGGCCTCGATCGTCTTGCCGAGACCCACTTCATCCGCGAGCAACACGCGCGGAACAAGGCGGGACGAAGCTTCGCGGGCGATGTGGAGCTGATGCGGGATGAGATCCACGCGCGCGCCGAGGAAACCGCGCACCGGCGATTGCCGGTACTCGCTTCGCCGCCGCAGCGCCTCCACGCGCAGATCGAACGTCCGCAGTTCATCGACCTGCCCGGCGAAAAGCCGATCCTCCGGCTTGCTGAAGCTGATCGTGTCCGAAAGCTCGGCCTCCTGAATCTCCCGCGCCCCCGCGTGATAAACGAGCAACCCCTTGCGCGGCTCCACCGTCGTCACCACGAACTGCTCGCCGCCGTGCAGCTTGACCTTGTCCCCTTCCTTGAACTCCACCCGCCGCAGCGGCGCGGACTTCAGCGCATATTGCCGCTGCTCGCTCGCCGCTGGGAAATGCACCTCCACGCGGCCGAACTCCGCTTTCAAAATAATCCCGAGTCCGAGCTCGGGTTCGGAGTCGCTAACCCATCGTTGACCGGGGACTGGAATGCTTTGGCTCATTTAGAAAAAAGGGGCCGACAAGCTAGCCATCTGGCGTGGCGGCACAATGGCGATCCGCAGCGAATGGCGGAGTTACTTTTGCGCCCGCCAGCGCACATCCTTCGAGAGCATGGTGTCGCCGTCGAAGACGAACCACGCATCGAAGCACTCGCCGGCCAGAGCCTGCGGCAGCCAGTGCTGATCGTCGGCCCACATTTCGTGAAAGGGAATGGCGCCGAACTCAAACCAGAGCGGGATCGCTTCATCGGTCTCGATCAGTTCGCCGCTGAAATCGTGCGCGATGAAAACGACGCAGTGCAGGCTGTAACCATCGACGAACTGAAAGTGGAGCACGCCGCGCTCCTCGATCCGCAGCGCCGTCACGCCGATTTCCTCACGCACTTCGCGGATCGCTGATTCGAGAGCGGTTTCGCCGGGTTCGAGTTTGCCGCCGGGGCCATTGATCTTGCCCGCGCCGAGGCCGCGCTTTTTGCGAATGAGCAGCACGCGGCCGTCTTTCACGATGAAGCAGAGGTTGGCGCGTTCGCGCGGTTGCCAGGTGGACCAGTCAATCACGGCGCGCATGAGACACTGGCCTGGCATTGCCACGCAAGCGCCGCGCGCGCATCGTCGCGGGATGCATTCCTCCACTGCTCTCCGGATCGCCGTCGTCTTTGGATTCCTCGCCGTCGCCATTGGCGCGTTCGGTGCGCATCGGTTGAAAGGGACGCTGGAGGCGAATGGCACGCTGGAGGTGTGGAAGACGGGGTCGCTTTACCACCTCATTCACGCCGTCGTTTTGCTCGTCGTCGCGCAGCGCACGGTCGTTCCGCGTGCTGTGGTGTGGATGTTCGCTGTCGGGATTCTCGTCTTCAGTGGCAGCCTGTACGTCCTCGCGATCACGAATCTAAAGTGGCTCGGCGCAATCACGCCGCTTGGTGGGCTTGCCTTGCTCGTCGGGTGGTTGAGTCTTTGGCGGGCGCGGTGAGGGCGTGGGCGGGGATTCGATCGCGAGGGTGTCAAAAAAAATGCTGTCATCCTGAGCGGAGTCCCGCGGGGGCGAAGGCGGGGCGGGACGGAGTCGAAGGACCTCTCGCATCGGAGCAGGATCGGAGGTTCTTCGACTGCGCTCCGCCCGCTGGCCCGCCTGCGCTCCGCTCAGAATGACAGGATTTTTTTCGATCCTGCCGCTGGTCCCTGGTCGAGCAGCGGCTCCCCAGTCGTCGCGCTTGAATCCCGCGGCATCGCTATTCTCGGTGACGGAGTTGTTGCGAGATGACTTTGATCCTCCCGCGAGGGTGTCGAAAAATAGCTGTCATCCTGAGCGGAGTCCCGCGGGGGCCGAGGCGGCGGCGTACGGGACAAGTGGAGGCTGGTCCTTGGGCGAGCAGGCGGGGCGGGACGGAGTCGAAGGACCTCTCGACATCGGAGCAGGATTAGCGGTTCTTCGACTGCGCTCCGCCCGCTGGCCCGCCTGCGCTCCGCTCAGAATGACAGGGTTTTTTCGATCCTGCCGGGGGCCTCAGGCGAAGAGCCGTGCCCACTCGTCGGGCTTGAATCCCACGGCACCCCCGCTCTCGCTGAGCGCGAAGGGGCGTTTCACCAGGTTCCCGTTTTTCGACAGCAGTTCGAGCGCTTCCGCTTCGCTCATCGCGGGCAGGCGGTCTTTCATCCCGAGCGTCTTGTAGTCGCCGCCGCTGGTGTTGAAGAGCCGACGCAAATCGCCCCCGACATAACCGAGCATGCGGCGCAGTTCCGCCACCGTCGGCGGTTGTTCTCGGATCGCGATCGCCTCCGCCGCGACCTTCTTTTCCGCGAGGAACTTCAGCGCCTTTCGGCAGGTGTCACAGCCCTTGTAGGCGTAGACGCGCAGACTCACGCGAGACCGAGATTCTGAATGATGCGCACGGTCGAAGCCGCCTTGTTCAGCGTGTAGTAGTGCAGCCCCTGCACGCCGAATTTCAGCAACGCCGCGCTCTGCTCCGTCGCCCACTCGATGCCGAAGTCCGCGACCGCCGCGTCGTCTTCGCCGAGCGCATCCAGCCGGGCGAGGAACTTCTCCGGCAGCGCTGCGCCGCACAGCGCGGTGAAGCGTCGTGTCTGCCCCGCGGAGAGCACGGGCAGCAGGCCGGGAATGATCGGCACGTCGGCGCCGAGCTTCTTCGTGAGGTGATCGTGGAACTGGTAAAAATCCTCGTTGTCGAAAAAGAGCTGCGTGATCACGAAGTCCGCGCCCGCCGCGATCTTGTCGCGCAGATAGCCCCAGTCCACCTGCTTGCCCGCCTTGCAGGCGATGTGCCCCTCGGGAAATCCCGCCGTGGCGATGCTGAAGCCGCTGAGTTCCCGCAGAAACGCGACGAGTTCCCGCGAATACTCAAAGCCGCCTTCGGTCTTCGTGAACTCTTTCCCATCCGGCGGATCGCCGCGCAGGGCGAGCAGATTCATCACCCCGAGCGAACGCGCGTGTTCCACCACGGCGCGCAGTTCGTCCTGAGTCGCGTTCACGCAGGTGAGGTGCATCATCGTCGTCAGCCCGTGCTCGCGCTGGATGCGATCCACGAGATCCAGCGTCTTGTCGCGCGTGCTCCCGCCGGCGCCGTAGGTCACCGAGCAGTAGTCCGGCTTCACCGCGAGCAGCGCGGGGATCGTTTTTTCAAAAAGATTGCGCGCGCCGTCGTCCGTCTTGGTGGGAAAGAACTCGAGGGAAAGGACCGGTCGGCTGGCCGTGCGGGCTTGGGCGTAGATATCGCGAATGAACTTCATACGGCGCGCAGTTTGCAGGCTCTACGTTCCGGCGCAATCTCCGGCTGCGTTACCTTACGACGGCTTCATCGCGTCGAGGAGGGTCTTCAGATTGATCGCGGCAAAGCGGCTGGCGGTGTCGCTGACGGCGTAGGGGAGGATGAGATTGCCGGCGTGGATGAGCGCTCCGCAGCTATAGACGACGTTCGGCACGTAGCCTTCGCGCTCGTCGGGCGCGGGACCGAGGAGCGGCTCGCTGAGGCGACCGATGACCCGCGACGGGTCGTCGAGATCGAGCAGCACGGCGCCGATGGAGTACTTCCGCATGGGGCCGACGCCGTGGGTGAGGACGAGCCAGCCGGCTTCCGTTTCGATCGGCGAACCGCAGTTGCCGAGTTGCACGAATTCCCACGGCTCCGATGGCCGCACGATGACCCGCGATTCGTGCCAGAAGTGGAGGTGATCGGAAAACATGAGCGTGATGTTTTCCCCATCCTGCCGGCCGAGCATGGCGTAGAGGCCGCGGATTTTCCGGGGAAAAAGGGCGAGGCCTTTGTTGCGAATCGCGGGGCCGTTCAGCGTGCAGATGCGGAACTGCCGGAAGCGGTTCGTCTCGAGAAGCTGCGGCAGCACGACGCTGCCATCGTAGGCCGTGTAGGTGGCGTAATACGTGGCGTGGCCGTCGTCATCGACGAAACGCACGAAGCGCGCGTCCTCGATGCCATTGCTCTCGCCAGGCGCGAACGGGAAAATGATGCGCTCGGAGATGCTGCTGCCTTCGGCGAATTGGACGCTGTAATTTGCCTCCGCGAGGAGCAGGGCGCGGTCGGCGGCGCGGAGCACCGAGCGGTCGAGCGTGCCGCCGGTGCGGAGGCGACGCACCTGCGCGTAGAGGTCGTCACGGGTGAATTCGGACGGCAGGTCGCCGAAGGCGGCGGCGGCGTCCTCGGGCTCGACGCCGAGTTCGACGAGTTTGCGCTGCATGAGCCGGTGCTCGTAGTGCGCGACGGGGATGGGCGTGGGCTGGTGGACGAACCGCGAGACGGGATCGAATTCGATCTCGGCATTCGGCCCGACGAGTCCGGAGCGAAAGGTGATGGAAGAGATGTGACCCTCGCCGGTCGCGCGCAGGCTGACGATGAAACGCAGCCAGCCATCGGCGACGCCGTCCTGATTCGGATGCGCGACGATGCTGGGATTGAAGAGCGCGGCGGATTCGAGCGAGTACTCGTTGGTGAAGTAGGAGCCGAGGAGGAGCTGGCGCTCCTCGGAGATCGGTCGATCGAGCGGAAGCTGCGGGCGCACGGTCTGAAACCGATCGAGGAAAATGTCGCGGATGCGCTGGTGCCGGGTGTCGAATTCCCCGAGCACGCGGGTCAGTTCGCGGGTGACTTCGGCATCGGAGAGCGAGGTGACCCGGGCAAAGAGATGCACCACGCGCTGGTTGGGTTCGTGTTGCGCGAGCGGCTTCACGATGAGCGACGGAATGAACGGGCGCAGCAGGACGCGGCGCGGGTCGGGGGCGAGATGGACGGGGATGCGGCGGACCTGCGATTCGAGCGAGTTCATGGTTCGGATGGTTTGGAAAAGATCAGCGAGAGATTCGTGAGGTTCCTCATTTCCGCGAGCGCGAGGAGGAAGCTGAGGGTGGATTCGGCGCCCTGGTTTTGGTTTACGCGGTTGACGTGCAAGCCGTCGCAGCAGCCGCCGTTGCTGGCGTCATAGAGCGGGAGGCTGAGGTCGTTGCTGCCCAGGAACCAGTCGAAGGAGCGCGACGCTTCCGTGCGCCAGAAGGGATCCTTGGTCGCGTGCCAGGCTTCGATGCAGGCGCTCACCGAGGCGGCTGCTTCCACGGGCTGTTGATCGTAGGCGGCCGGGGGCTGGCCGCGCGGCCAGAAGCCATTCGAGCCGACCGGGCGAAAGCAGCCGCCCCGGCCGGTCTGGTGAGTCTGCAGCCAGCGCAGGGCTTCGAGTCCGGTCTCGATCATCTCGGGCTGCTCGGTCCAGCGGCCAGTGAGGATGAGGGCGTGCGGGATGCGGGCGTTGTCGTAGGAGACGATGTCTTCGAGCCAGGGCCAGTCCGGGCCGCGGTTGCGGCGGAAGAGATCCATGAGCCGCTCGGAAAGCTCCAGCCGCCAGCGGGCGGCGAGCAGGTCGCCGTGGAGCACGCGCAGGTACTCGTGCAGGCCGAGGATCGCAAAGGCCCACGCGCGGGGCGAAGTGAAATGTTCGACGGCGGGCAGGGCTTGTTCGAAGAGCGCGCCGGCCCAGTGCCGCAGGCTGCTGCGGCGCGTGCGGCCGACCACGGCGCCGAGCGCCCAGAGCGCGCGACCGTGGCTGTCTTCGCTGCCGGCCGCCTCCAGCCAGCGGCGGTCGAAGGACATGAAATTGCGGAACCGTCCGGCCCCCGGCTCCAGCGCGTGCTGAAGGAACGCGGCCGTCGCGGACTGGACCGGCCTGAGTTCGGGCGGCATCCCGTCGAGATCCTCGACGAGCACGGTGAGGAGCAGGGCGCGGGCATTGTCATCCGCGCAGTAGCCGTGGTCGAACCACGGGACGGAATGGATGGCATGCTGGAGCACGCCGGTGGAGTCCGTCATGTGCAGCAGGTGATCGAAGCGCCAGAGCGGGAGGTCCACGTGATCGCGCGAGAGCGTGGCCGCGGGCCGCTCGCGGGCCGAAGACGGCGCGGCGCGGAACTCAGTGAGCACTTCGTCGAACGTCGCCGCATAGCTCCGCGCGACGGCGCTCCAGATCATCTCGCGGCCGAGGAGGTAGGCCTGCTTGCGCATGGCGAAGCGGCGCGTTTCGTTGCCGAGCAGATCGTTCGCCGCCGCACTGATCGCCGCCGGATCGCGGAACGGGACGAGGATTCCCCGGTCCTCCGCGAGCAACTCGGCGGCGTGCCAGTAGGGTGTGGAGATGACGGCCTTTCCTGCGCCGAAGCAGTAGGCGAGCGTGCCCGAGGTGACCTGCGCTTCGTTGAGGTAAGGCGTGAGATAGATGTCCGCGGCACCGATGAATTCGGTGAGATCACCGTCGTCCACGTAGCGGTTCACGAACATCACATTGCGCTCTACCCCGAGTTTCTTCGCGAGTCGTTCCAGCGAGAGCCGGTAGGTTTCACCTTCCGCGCGGAGGAGGTTCGGGTGGGTGGCGCCGAGGATGATGTAGACGACCTCCGGGTGCTCGCGCACGATTTCGGGCAGCGCCTCGATGCCATATTCGATCCCTTTGCCCGGCCCGAGAAGTCCCGCCGTGAGCATCACCGGGCGGCCGGCGACGCCGAACTGATCCTTGTAGAAACCCGGGTCCACGAACGGCACATCGGGAATGCCGTGCGGGATCGTGACAATCTTTTCGGGCGCGATGTGCCAGACCCGCCGGAGGATTTCCTCGCCCTTCGCGGTCATCACCACGAGGCGGGAGGAATGCGCGGCGATCTCGTCGAAGACGCGCCGCTGTTCTTCGGTGGGCGTCTGCAGGACGGTGTGGAGCGTCGTCACCACGGGCATCCGCGCGCGCTTGAGCAGGCTGATGACATGGCCGCCCGCCGGGCCGCCGAAGATGCCGAACTCATGCTGCACGCAGAGCACGCTGGTGCTCGACATGTTCAGAAATTCCGCCGCCCGCACGTAGGCGCGCGCTTCATTCTCCGGGATCTCGAAGCGAACGTCTGGCGGGTAATCGTAGCTGCGGCCGGGGTCGGTAACAGCGACGACCGGGCAGCTCCAATCGGGAAGCAATTCGGCGACCGCGTCGCGCAGGTCCTCAGTGAACGTGGCGATGCCGCACTGCCGCGGTGGGTAGTCTCCGAGGAAGGCAACCTTACCGGCACTCGATGGCTGGGTCATGGCGATGAGGGTCATGCTAGGGATATCGAAAACCAGTAGCAACCGGCGTGTGTGCAGTGTCAGATGATGCACTCGCATGAGATTCCCCGCCCTTTTCACTCTGCTCGCCGTCTTCGCGGCGACGCCGCTTTTTGCCGAAGACCGACCACGCTACGAGGTGCGCGAGGATGGCGACCCGAATGGAATCGCGAAGTTTTACATGGGGCGCCAAATCGCACGGGTGATGGGGCATCAGGCCGCCGATTGGCTGGAGCGGCCGGAGCGCGAGGAGGAGGAGAAGACGGACGCGATGGTCGAGGCGCTCAAGTTTCGTGAAGGCGAGATCGTGGCCGACATCGGGTGCGGCTCGGGCTACGTGGCGCGGAAGATCGCGAAGAAGGTGGGCGCGACGGGGGTGGTCTACGGCGTGGATATTCAACAGGAAATGCTGGACCTGCTGGATCGGCGGATGGCGATGTTTCGGATCACGAATGTGAAGCCGGTGATGGGCACGACGACCGACCCCAAGCTGCCGCCGGCGTCGGTCGACACGATGATCATGGTCGACGTCTACCATGAGTTCGATCAGCCCTTCGAAATGATCGAGAGCATGGTGAAGGCGCTGAAGCCAGGCGGGCGGATCGTGTTCGTGGAATTCCGCGGCGAAGATCCGAAGGTGCCGATCAAGCTCGTACACAAGATGACCGAAGCGCAGGTGCGGAAGGAGATGGCAGTCCACGCGCTGGAGTTCGTGGAAAACATCGGCGGGCTGCCGATCCAGCACGTGCTGGTCTTCCGCAAGACGGAGGCGAAGTCCGCGATGATCGGCGACTGCTGCAAGACGCCGACGAGCCGCGCCGCGCTGCTGACGAAGAAGCCCGCGCAATGAGCCTGCACTTTACGTGGAAAAAACTCAGCGCAGCGAAGTGGGAGGACGTGTGGTGGGATCGGCTCAGCGAGGTGAACGATCGGCTCGCGATCACGGCGCTGGCCGGCGCGAAGACGATCCGGCTCGAAGCATTCCAACTGACGAAGGCGCAGGCGGCGAAATTGCAGAAGGCGTTCGGAGGCTCGGTGGCCGAGCAGAAAAAGCTGAAGGTGCTGCCCGCGCCGGCGCCGCGTGCGCCGATCCGTGTGCGTGGAAAGCTGATCGTCGTCTCGACAGAAAAAGAGCGCGAGCTGGCGGCGAAGGATGCGGGCAAGCGGCTGCTGATTCCGGCGGGGATGGCGTTTGGCACGGGCGATCACGTGACGACGTCGACGTGTCTGCGACTGCTCGCGGATGTGGCGGCGGAGCAGGGCGGCGAACCGTGGGACATGCTCGATCTCGGCACCGGCACGGGCATCCTCGCGCTGGCGGCGCGCCTGCTCGGGGCGCGGAAGGTGGAGGCGAGCGATTTCGATCCAGACGCGGTGCGGACGACGAAGGCGAACGCGAAGCTGAACGGGATCGCGGGAGTGGTGGTGAAGAAGAGTGACGTGCGCCAGTGGACGCCGCCGCGGCAATGGCCGGTGGTGGCGGCGAATCTATTCAGCGGGCTGCTGATCGAAGTGGCGCCGCGGATTGCGGCGTCGATCGAGCCGGGCGGGACGCTGATTTTCTCGGGCATCCTGCGAGATCAGGAAGCGGGTGTGGTGAAGGCGCTACAGGCCGCGGGCTTGAAGATCGAAAAGCTGGTGCGGAAGGGGAAGTGGGTGACCGGTCGGGCAACCGGCCCGCGCGGGAAGGCGTAAGCGGGAAAGTCCACTCAACCCCTCAAAATCATGTCCGAACTCAAACCCGGTTCCAAAGCCCCCGCCTTCACCGCGCTCGCGGTTGGCGGAAGTCACGGCGACGGCCAGACCGTCTCGCTCAAGGATTTCAAAGGCCAGACGGTCGTCCTGTATTTCTACCCCAAGGACGACACGCCCGGCTGCACCACGCAGGCCTGTGCGCTCCGCGATGCGTGGTCGCAGTTCGCGGAGAAGGCGGTGGTGTTCGGCGTGAGCATCGACCCGGCGAAGAGCCACGCTAAGTTCATCAAGAAACACGCGTTGCCGTTCCCTCTGCTCGTGGATGAAAAGCAGGAGATCGTGCAGGCCTACAGGGTGTGGGTGGAGAAGAGCATGTACGGCAAGACCTACATGGGCACGGAGCGGTCGACCTTTGTCATCGGGCCGGATGGGAAGCTGAAAGCGGTGCTGCGCAAAGTGAAGCCGGCGGAGCACGTCGAGCAGTTGCTCGCTGCACTCGCCTAACCGAGCGCCTCGAGCGCCGCGTGATCGATGGTGGTGAGGCGCGTGCGCTTTGACCCGAGCTGCGGGATGCACTCGATGAGCGCCTTCGTGTAGGCGTGCTGCGGATTCCCGAGGACTTCCCTCGTCGGTCCATACTCGACGATCCGCCCGCGGAACATCACCGCGACGCGATCGGCGATGTTGCTGATGATGCCGAAGTTGTGCGTGATCAGAATGATCGCCATGTGCAGCCGCTGCTTGAGTTCGGCGAGCTGATCCATGATCTGTGCCTGGATCGTGACGTCGAGCGCGGTGGTGGGCTCGTCGGCGACGAGGAGGTGTGGCTGGCAGCTCAGGGCCATGGCGATCATCACGCGCTGTTGCATGCCGCCGCTGAGTTGATGCGGGTAATCGTGGAGCCGCTGCCGGGCGTTCACGATGCCGACGAGGTCGAGGTATTTTACGACTTCCTCATCGAGATTCGTCACTTCGGGCCGGTGCAACTTGATCGCTTCGGCGATCTGGTTGCGGATGGTGAAGACCGGATTGAGTGACGTGCTCGGCTCCTGGAAAATGTAGGCGATCTCATTGCCGCGGATCGCCCGGAGCTGCGACGGCGGCAGCTTGAGCACGTCGCGGCCATTGAGCAGGATTTCGCCGCGGCGATAGACGGCTGGCGGTTCCGGGAGCAGGCGGGTGAGGGCGAGACCGGTGACGCTTTTGCCGCTGCCACTCTCGCCGACGATGGCGAGGGTTTCGCCTTTCGCGAGCGTGAAGGAGATGCCTTTCACGGCTTCGACGTTCCCGCCTTCGATCGCGAAGTCGATGGCGAGGTCCTTGATTTCGAGAAGGGGGGCTTCGGCCATGGTGGCAGCCGGTCAGCGGTCGCACTCGCCCATGACGAAGTCGAGCGAGCCCAGAATGCTCACCACGTCACTCATCATGTGACCGGGCAGAATTTTCGAGAGGATCGAAAGATTCACGAACGACGGGCTGCGGATTTTCAACCGGTGCGGGGTGCCGCCGCCCTTGGAGTAAATGTAGAAGCCCAACTCGCCCTTCGGATTTTCGTGGCCGAAGTAGATTTCGCCGGGAGGCGCCTTGAGGCCTTCGGTATGCAGGATGAAGTGGTGGATAAGTTCCTCCATCTTCGTCATGACCTGCGTCTTGGGCGGCGGGATGTTCTTCGGGTCGTCGACATTGATCGGGCCGGCGGGCAGCGTGGCGATGACCTGATGCAGGATGCGGATCGACTGTCTCATTTCCTCCATGCGGACGGTGTAGCGATCATAGGCGTCGCCCACGGAACCGATCGGGATGTCGAAGTCATACTGCTCGTAGCCGAGATACGGGTGCTTCTTGCGCAGGTCGTGATCGGAGCCGGAGGCGCGCAGATTCGGGCCGGTGAGACCATAGGCGATGGCGTCGGCTTTCGAGATCGTGCCGATGTCTTTCGTCCGATCGACGAAGATGCGATTTTTGGAAAGGAGCGCGTCCACTTCGTCGATCGCGGTCGCGACCTCGGCGAGGAATTTTTTCAGGAGATCGATGAAGCCGTCCGGCAGGTCGCGGGTCATGCCGCCGATGCGCGTGTAGCTGGTGGTAAAGCGGGCGCCGGTGAGGAGTTCGACGAGGTTGTAGACTTTTTCGCGCTCGGTGAAGGTGTGGAGGAAGACGGTCATCGCGCCGCAGTCCATCGCGAGGCATCCGACCCCGAGCAGGTGGGAGCTGATCCGCGCGATCTCGCAGCAGATGACGCGGATCGCCTGGCCGCGCGGCGGGAGTGTCCAGCCCATGAGCTTCTCGACGGCGAGGGCGTAGGCGACGTTGTTGGCGATCGGAGCGAGGTAGTCCAGCCGGTCCGTGTAGGGCACGAACTGGTTGTAGGTCATGTTCTCCGCGATCTTTTCATCGCCGCGATGCAGGTAGCCTACGTCGGGCGTCGCCTTGGTGATGATCTCGCCATCCATTTCGAGAATGAGCCGCAGCACGCCGTGCGTGGCGGGGTGCGACGGGCCCATGTTGAGCACCAGTTTTTCACCGAGGAGATCTTGCGTCTGGCCGGCGACTTCCGCCGCGGACTGGCCTTTGGCGAGAGTGTCGGGAGCTTCGAATTCGACGGTGGAATGGGCCATGGCGGAGGGCGTCAAAGACGCGGACGACAGTTAGGTGCGAGCTGGAAAGCGCCGCAAGGTGATTTTGTGAAAAATTTCACAAGCGGGCGATCAGAACCCGCTGAGCGGCTCGGTGCAGTGGCGGCGCAGTCTGCGAAAGAGTGCGAATGCTCCGATGGCGAGGAGCAGGATGGCGAGGCTCGGGAGGAGCCGCGGCGCGGGCAGCGTCACGCGCGGCGCGGTGGAAAAGTCGAGGCGGACCAGTGGTGCGCGCGGCTGACCCTCGGGACCGAGCGGGACGATGCGGATCGTCTGCGATTGATTCGGCGTGAGTCCGGTGAGGCTCGCGATCCAAAGCGGAGGGCGCCTGCTGAAAGTCGTTTTCGGAATCTCGGTCCAGGCGTTGCGAAAATTGCCCGCGCTGTCTCTGGTGAGGATGAGGCGTTCGAGCCGGAAAGCTGCGGCGCCGTCCATGTCGAGCGGCCATTCCACATCAGCCGAAGTGGGCGTGACGTGGGTCACGCGGATGGACTTCGCCAGTTCCAAGTCCGGCATCCAGGGCGGCGGTGCGACGGGCGCGGGTGTTGCCGATGGTTTGTCACGTTCTTCCACCCGGGCGTTGCGGGCCGGTGAGTTCATTCCGCTGACGAGTTCGGCATCCACCTCGAGTTCGGCTTCGGTCGGGCCGGCTTTGAACTTCAGCCAGGTGCGATAGCGTTGTGGTTCACCTGGCAGCACGTTCAGGCGGATGCGCTTCCGTTCGCCGGGCGCCACGCCGAAGGTGGTTTCCGGCAGAAAGAACGGCGCGCCCACTTCGGCCACCACTTGCGCGGTCGTTCCACCGACATTCTCGATCTCCACGCCCGACTGGAGGCCGCGCAGGGCGTCTACGCGTCCGAGCCCGACGCTCGCCTGCGGGAGGTGCAGGATCGGTCCCACGGTCTGGGCGCGGACTGGGACGACGAGTGCGAACGTGCCGGATTCCACGCGCAGTTCCGCATCCTCCAGCGCCGCGACGTCGTCGGCGCGAGTACTGACGGCGACTGCGGTGCGTCCGTGAGCCGGCACGGTCACTTCGGCTGCGAGTTGGAGACGGGGGCCGCCCCGGAGTTTGAAGGCGCGGTCTTCACCGGTGCGATTGATGATCTCAAAGGCGCCTGCGCGCACCGCGGAATCCGGACTGTGGCGCAGTTCGATGCGCGTGGGCGCAGCGGAAATCGGAGCCTGGGCGCTGCCGGTGACGCTCGTAATGAACTGGCGATCCGACGTGTAGCGGATCTCGCGGCGAAAGATCCCGCCTTCGGTCGGAGCGAAGACAATTTTGAAATACGTGTAGTCTCCGGCGTGAAGGGAATATTTCGTCCGCCCTTCCACGCGCAGGGGCGGATCGACTTCCACGGTTCCTTCCGCGAGTCCACCGCCGCGATTGGCCACCTCGATCTCCCGG
>JANPHH010000636.1:0-2955 GCA_031424375.1 Chthoniobacter sp.
GAAGCCCCACTGCATCACCGCGCCGAACGCGTAGTGGCTGAAGGAATTCATCGCGGCGTTGTTCTTGCCGGTCGCGCCGTCGAAGCCGTGCTCTTTGGTAAAACTATCCCAGCGCTCCCATACGCTGGTCGCGCCTTGCTCCACCTCGTAGCCCCATGAGGGGAAGGAGCGGCTTTGGAAAAGGCGGACGGCGAGATCGTGGTGGCCGGTTGCGGTGAGGGCGGGGAGCAGCTCTTTCGTGCCGAGGAAACCGGTGGCCATGCGCGTGCCGTTCTTTTCGATCCGCGCGACGAGACTCTCCGCGACGGATGCGAGCCACGGTGATTGCTCGTCCTTGGACGACGGCGCGATGATGCCGGTGGAAAACGCGAGCACCACGGCGGTCTGCGTCTCGACCGTCAATGCACCGTCGGGCTTCACAAACTGGCTTTTGAAGTTCGCGGCGAGCCGGGTCATCCGCGCCGTGTAATCCGCGGCCACTTCCTTCTTCCCGAGCGCCGCGGCCATCTGCGCCATCAGCCGCGCGGAAGTGAAGTGGTAGCAGAGGTCCACGTATTCGATCGGGGTGGCTTCGTTCAGGTTCAGCCAGTCGCCCCAGGTATTGCCGAGGCTCACACCCTTCAAGTCAGGGTCGGACTTACTCCGCCACGCCATGAATCTCGTCATCGACGCCCAGTGACGCTCGATCACGCGCATGTCGCCATACACTTGCCAGATGGTCCACGGACAGATGATGCCCGCATCGGTCCACGCGGTGCCGTGGGTCGCGCCGGGTTTGCCGTGCGCAAAGGGATAGGGCGCGTAGTCGGGATACGCGCCAGACTCGCGCTGCGCTTCCTCGAGATCGTCGAGCCACTTGGTGAAGAAGGCAGCGACATCCGCATTGTAACTCGCGGTGCGCACGTAAATCTGCGCGTCGCCCATCCAGCCGAGACGCTCGTCGCGCTGCGGGCAATCAGTTGGGATCTCGATGAAATTGGCGCGCTGGGTGCGGACGGTGTTTTTCCAAAACTGCGTCATCACCGGATCGCTGCAGGCAAACTCTCCGGTGGCCGGGGTGTCGTTGCTCAGCACGATTCCGGTCACGGCGTCGAGCGCGGGCTTTTCCGCGAGGCCGGTCAGCTCCACGAATTGAAAGCCGTGATAGGTGAAGCGCGGTTGCCAGGTCTCGCCCGCGGCGTCGCCGCGCAGCGTGTAGAAATCGGTCGCGCGGGCTTTGCGCAAATTTTCGGTCATCAACCGGCCATCCTTGTGCAGCATCTCGCCGTGCCGGATCTGCACCACGGTTCCCGCGGCGCCTTTCACCTTCAGCCGGATCACTCCGGCGATGTTTTGGCCGAGGTCGAAAATGTAAGTGCCTGGCTTCGGCTCGGTGATCCCTTTCGCCGGCAGTTCTTCCACCACGCGGATCGGAGGCGCCGTGTAAGCCACGAGCTTTGGCGGCTTTTGAAAACCCAGGTCGATGTCGCGCTCGATACCCGGCTCGATGAACTTCGCCTTCGTGCTGCCATTCGCCTCCGCAGGAATCGCGGCTTCCCACTTCCACGTCTGTTCATCGGCTTTTCGGGCGTCGTAGCTTTCCCCCATCAGCAGGTCGGCCTCGCGGATCGGCCCGTCGCCGCTCGTCTGCCAAGTTGCGTCCGTGCCGATGACTTCGTGTGTGCCGTCGGTGTATTCGATGTCGAGTTGCGCGAGGAGCGCGGGCGTCTTGCCGTAGATGTTGCGGCCCGTCTTGCCCGGGCCATAGCCGACGAGCATGCCGTAACCGACGTAGCCCGCATACCAGCCATCAGCCACGATCGCGCCGAGGCGATTCTGACCTGGCTTCACGAGCGAGGTGACGTCGTGCGTGGGGTAGTAGGCGCGCTTCGCGTAATCCGCCCAGCCGCTCTCGAAGTAGGCGTCGCCGACTTTGCGTCCGTTGAGCTGCATCTCGGCGATGCCGAGCGCGGAGAAATACATCGTTGCGCGTTTCACTTCGCGCACCGCTTCGAAGTCCTTCCGGTAGTTCCGCGCGGGCGGCAGGTGCAGCTTCTGCCGCGCGGTGTGCAGCGGTGACTCGTCCTTGAACGAAATCCACCGCGCCTTCCAATCCTCCGGCTTCAGCAGGCCCATGCTCCACTGCGCCGGCGCACTCCACGCCGACACGACGCCGTCCTTGTCCCAAGTTTGCACTTTCCAAAAGCACTGCTGCCTCGAGCCGATCGGCTTGCCCGCATACGCAATCTGCGAGGTCGCATCGCCAGCGACTTTCCCGCTGTCCCACAGATCGCCTTCGTCGCGGGCGAGCACATCGGCACTACTCGCGACGAGAATGCGACACGCCGTCTGCTTCTGCCCGCGGACTGCGGACTCGACGCGCCATTGCAAGCGCGGCAGCGCGGCCTCGATGCCCTCGGGATTTATGAGGTATTCGGTGCGAAGCGCCGCCGGTTTCAACGCGCCGTCAGCAGCACGCACCGAGGTCGCCGCAAGTATGGCGCAGAGTAGGAGTGGGAGGAGTTTCATGGGGAAGGGAATAGTGGGTCAGCGTTCGATGAGGATTCCGGCGGGCGCTTGAATGTCCGATTTCACGCTGCCATCCGGTTGGCGCTCGTGGCGGACTTTGATCGGACCGAGCGGCGTGGGATACGCACCCTCGGCCCACGCGAGGCGACCGAGCTGCGGCGCGATGCGGACGCGCTTGAAGCCGGGGTCGAGCGGGCGCACGCCGAGCACATTTTGGCTGAGCCACGCAGTCGGTCCGCTCGCCCAACCGTGGCAGAGACTGTGCCGGAAGCCGACGTAGCAATACGCGCCGAAGTCGCCGTGGAGATCCTTCTTTCCCGACGGAACGAGTTCGTCGATGCGACCCGCGTCCTTCGTCCACGCGAGATCGAAATCCTCCCAGAAAGTCGTCGCGCCCATGTCGAGCATCGCGCCCCAATAGGTGCTGATGAAATCGAGCGCGGTGTC
>JANPHH010000637.1:0-15114 GCA_031424375.1 Chthoniobacter sp.
TTCCTTCAGATCCTGCTCAATCTGACCATCAATGCCCTCCAGGCCGGCGACCGGCCACACCGCGTGGAGGTGTCCTGCAACCTGCTCACCGAGCCGCTCGATCTCGACAGCTATGCGGATACGCCCCATCAGCGGTTCATCAATCGCGAGGGCTTCAACAATCGCACGCCGATCCTGACCGTCGCCATCCGCGACGAGGGAACGGGAATCTCCGCCGAAATCCTCAGCCGCGTGTTCGAGGAACGATTCACGACCAAGCCCTCGGATCGAGGCACGGGGCTGGGACTTTCCATCGTGAAGCGGCTCATCCGCGAAGCCAACGCCGGCGTCCTAATTCAGACGAACCCTGGCGCGGGTTCGGTTTTCACGGTCTGCCTGCAGACTTTGGTTTAACCGGTTGGTAGATCGGCGAGCAGCACCTCGCGTCTGCCATTGATTCAACCGCGTCGCCCATCCAGCGTTTCGCGAGGCGGAACCACAACGGCGGCAGGAGCACGACGGGGAAAAGGCCGAACGTGCCCGCGGGTAGCTCCGGGCTGAATTCACGGTGCGCGAGATCAGGATAGTGCCGTGCGCTGTGGCAGTGGTGATCGGAGTGCCGCACGATCTCGAAAAGCATCCACCGCGCGACCACGCTGTGGCACTGCCACGAGTGGGTTTCGTCCACGCCGTGGCCGGGTTGTCGCGTGAGCCCGTAATGCTGGACGTAGCTCCCCATTTCCCAAAAAAAGCGGCCGATTCCTCCCTGGAAATAATACGCCGCCAGCGCGACCCAGCCGCCGAGTGCAAGCAGTGCGCCCATGAAAAGCCATTCGAGCGCCGTCGAGGTCACGACGAAATTCCGCCATCCGAAAGGCATGAAGCCACGCGCGCGGAGTCGCTCGGCCTCGATCTGGAGCGCCGTCCAAAACTGCTGGGGAATGATGCGCGCGTAGAATTGGTAAAAGCTTTCGCCGAGACGCGCCGTGGTCGGGTCATCCGCGAGACCGACGTTGCGGTGATGCCCCTGGAGGTGCTCGACGTAGTAGTGGCTGTACTTCGCGAGGAAGCAGAGCCAGATCCCCGTCCAGCGATGGAACGCCCCCCGCCGGTGGATCAGCTCGTGCGCCGCGGTCAGCCCACCCGCCCCGAGAGCGAGGCCGGTGGAGAAGGTCGCCGTCACGATCCACCAACCCCGGAGTTCGCCCGCGACGATCCCACCGAGCAGCGTCGCCACCGACGCCGTTTGCAACGCGGCCTGGAGGAACAACGTCCCTTCCGGAATCACTCCTTCGTCGCCGACCGTCGTGCGGGATTTCCACCACCAATCGGGAACCGCCAGCGCGGCGAGAAACGCGGTGGCACCGACGGTCCAGCCATCGCCAAGCAGGTTTCCGGCGATGGCGAGGCTGGCCGGGAGGAGGCTGAAAAGATAGGCCGCGCGTTTCATGACCGGCGCCGCACCACCGCCGCACGCGGAGACGGGAGTTCACCCCGTTGCGCGAGGTAGGCGAAGCAACGGGCGAGGAAGCGGCGATCGATTCGCGGGCACTCGACACCCTTCCCCGCCAGAGCGGACAGCGTGCGGCGAACGGCGACCGCGGGCACGGCGGTGAGTTGTCGCATCGGATCGTGGTATTCTCCGGGGATGAGCAGCAGGTAAGGCAGGAATGCGCCCGCATCATGCCGTGCGGCGGCGGCGCGAACTTTACCCTCCCAAGCCTCCCGCGTGACCAAATCGAGCGGATACCCAAACTCCCGCGCCGCCTTCAAGACCGCGGCGAAGCTGACCGGCCGCGGATTCACCAAATGAAATGTGCGGCTGGCGCACTGCGGATCGCGCGAAAGTGCAGTGAGAGCGCCGGTCACATAATCCACCGGCGTGAGGAACAAATTTACGTCGGAGTCCGGTCCACATCCGATCTCGACGCAGCCGCGCACCATGCGCCAAAACGCATCGGCGCTCGCGCTGCTGCCGGTGGCGGTATCGCCGGGCACGAGGCCGGGACGGTAGATATTCACGGGCAGCCCGCGCAGTCGGCCGAGTTCGAGAATTTTTTCAGCAACCCAGCGACTCTGCGCATAGCCATTCGTGAGCAGTTGTGCATTCGCAAGCGGATCGTCTTCATGCACCGCGCTGGCCGCCCCGACGCTCGCGGCCATGAAGACCGCGACGCTCGAAAGGTAATGCACCGGCTTGCGGCGCGCGACGGTCGCCAGCCGGAGGATGGATTGGATCGCGTCCACGTTCACCGCCTTGAGCTGCGCATAGGGAACGAGGTGCTGCACTTCCGCGCCGGCGTGGTGGATCGCATCGATCTGCGCGGCGAGTTCCGCGAAACGCGAGTCCGCCAGCCCGAAGCGCAGCTCGGCGAGATTGCCGAGCACGGGAACGATCCGCGTGCGATCGCCCTCGGCTCCCGCGACTTTGAGCGCGGCTTCGATCTGCTCCCAGCCGTCCTCCACCCCCGCCGCGGTGACGAGACAATGAATGTCCGCCTGGGTCGTCGCGAGAAGATCGCGGAGCAAAAATGCGCCGGGAAAACTCGTCGCGCCGGTGAGGAAGATCGCCCGCGGTTCCGCGAACTGCGCCGGGCGCGCTGCCGCCGCATCGAAACGCAGGTCGGGATCAAGCGCGACATCGGCGGCAAAATCAACCACGGCACTCCCGGCGGACGGCTCTTCTTTCGCAGAATCAGCCGCCGCGCCCGTGAGCATTTCGAGCACGACAGCGGAGATCCGCGCGATCGTCGGCGCGCCGATCAGCCGGCCGGTCGGCACGGCGGTGCCGAGCTGGCTTTCCACGCGATTGACGAGTTCCACCGCCATCAGCGAATCGAGCCCAAGTTCCGTCAGCGGACGATCCACGCTGATCTTCGCCGGCGGAATGCGCAGCACCTTCGCGATCTGCTCGCGCAGGTAGTTCTCGATGATCCGGCGGCCTTCCGCGGGCGGCACGTTCATGACCACTTCGCGAATCCAGGCGGCGTCATTGCGCTCCGCCGCACCGTCGCCGACCTCGCGCATCAGCACCGAGAAGCGTGGCGCGCTGGCGATGCGCGCGGGCACGGCGGACCAGTCGATCCGCGCGACCATCATCTGCGCGAGGTCCGTGGGCAGCAGCCGCGAGAGCTGATGCAAGGCGCGGCGCGGGGTCATGCCAGTCCAGCCGAGGCGGGCGAAATGTTCCTGAAGTTTCGGCATGCGGGCGACGAATCCAGTTTCGGTGAGAAAACCCCAATTCACCGAAAGAGCGGGGCGCCCGAGGGCGTGGCGGTGATGAGCGAGCGCGTCGAGGAACGCATTCGCTGCGGAGTAATTGCCCTGGCCGGGATTCCCCATCACCGCGGCAGCGGAGGAGTAGAGGACAAAGAAATCGAGCGGCCGTTCGAGCGTGAGATGATGCAGGTTCCAGGCGCCGCGCATTTTGGGCGCGAGGACCGTGCGGAAGCGCTCTTCGTCGAGCTGAAGCAGCATGCCATCGTCGATGACCATCGCGGCGTGAACGATTCCCCGCAGCGGCGGCATGCGGCGATCGATCTGCCGGAGCACCCTGCGCACGTCGCCCGGCCGGCTCACGTCGCCGCGCGCGATGCGCACCGTCACACCATTCTCGCGCATCCGGCGAATGAGGTCGCGAGCTTCGTCCGTGCCCGCGCCGCTACGGCTCATCAGCACGAGGTGGCGCGCGCCTTTCACCGCCAGCCAGCTTGCCGTGGCGAGGCCGAAACCGCTGGTCCCACCGGTGACGAGGTAGGTGCAGTGCGACGTGAACTCACTCCGCGTCTGATCCCGCCGGGCCGCGAGGGCCACCTCTTCCCCGCGCATGGTCAGCACCACTTTTCCGATCTGCCGCGCCTGCGCCATATAGCGGAAGGCGCTCACCGCATCTCCGATTGGGAAGGTGCGATACGGAAGCGGGCTGAGGCGCCGGGTGTCGAACTGCCGGCGCAGCCCGCCGGAGAATTCGCGAATGAAATCCGGGTGCATCGCGCGGCTGAGATCCACGGCGAAGAAGGAGAGGTTTTTTCGGAAGGGCCGAAGCCCAATCTTGCTGTCCTGATAGATGTCGCGTTTGCCGATCTCCAGAAAGCGTCCGCAGGATCCGAGGACTGAAAGGCTCTTCGGAATCGCGGCGCCGGCGAGCGAGTTGAGCACGACATCGACGCCCTCGCCGCCGGTGATTGCCATCACTTCATCGGCAAAGGCGAGCGTCCGCGAATCCATGACATGCCGCACGCCACAGGCGCGGAGGAAGTCGCGCTTCTCCGCGCTGCCTGCGGTCGCGAAGACTTCCGCACCTGCTTCCTGCGCGACGCGCACCGCCGCGAAGCCGACGCCACCTGCCGCGGCGTGAATGAGCACCCGCTCCCCTTTGCGCAGCCGGGCGAGGTGATGCAGCGCATAGCACGCCGTGAGATAGGCGATGAGCATCGTGGCCGCATCTTCGAAACTGAGCTGTTTCGGTTTCGGCAGGACGAGCGCCGCATGGATCGTGACGTGCGACGCGAAGCAACCGGGCGCGATCGCCATCACTTCCTCGCCCACGCGGAATCCGCGCACGTTCCGCCCGACGGCCACGATCCGTCCGGAGCATTCGTCGCCGAGGAGCGTCGCGTCCTCTGCCTCGGTCGGATAAATGCCGAGCGCCTTCATCACGTCGCGGAAGTTCAGCCCCGCGGCGAAGACCTCGATTTCTACTTCCTCGGGGCCTGGCCGACGGTGGGTGATGGGCTGCAGCGCGAGACGGTCGAGGACGCCGGGCTTGGAGATCTCCAACCGGCACGGTCGCCGGTGTAGATCCACGAAGTGGCGCGCGCCAGGCCGGGTTTCTTGCAACGAACCGCGCACAAGGCGCTGCACGTAGCGAGCCTCGCCTCGCAGCGCGATCTCCTCTTCGTTCTCATCGGCGACCAACTCGGCGACGAGACGATCGATTTCCTGCGGTCCACCCGCCGGGCTGAGATCCACCACGCGGCAGCGCAGGTTCGGCTGTTCGGTGCGGATCACCCGCGCGAGTCCGATGAGCGGCGCCTGCGCGACGGAGATCGGATGAGCGACTTCACCCGCGGCCTGCGCCCCACGCGTTACGAACCAGAGCGCGGAAGCTTCCGGCGCATCCGGCGCGGTCATCGCCTGAACGAGATGCAGCGCGCTGAGGCAGCCGGAATCTTGCGCGGCGGAGAGCGCATCGACGTCGAGGTCGTCCGCAGCGGTCGCATCGAGGCTGGAAAGATGGATCGCCGCAGCGGTCCCCGGGCAGCGCGCAAACTCCCGCCACGCGCTGCGAATCCGCTCACCTCGATCGACAGCGCTGGTTCTCGGAACGACGAGGCACTCGTCCCCGCGAGCGCGAAGCCGGTCCGCGAGCGTTTCGGCACAGCCGGCCGCATCGGCCACGAGCATCCAGCGTCGTCGTTCCTGAGGAGCGGACACTTCGACCGACGCCGATGGCGAGGTCACCTCCGCAGCGCGGGCGATGAGGAGCATCTGCGGACCGGCAGCCAAAGCCGCGGAATCACAAAACTCGCAGTCGCTCAGGAGCCGCTGCCATTCGGACTCATCGCGATCGGAGCCCTCGGCGTGCCGCATTGCAAAAACAAAATCGAACCACGCCGGACTACGGTGGAGGGTGGAAAGGAGCAGCACTCCACCCGGAGCGAGGAGCGATCGAATGTGTTTCAACGCGGAGGGAACGTCGGCGACGTCATCCAGCGCATTGGAAGCGATGACGAGATCGGCGCTTCCTGCCTCCACTCCCTGCGTCGTGGGATCGAGGCGGAAGTCGAGCGGCTGAAATCGGGCGAAGTGGAAGTCCTGAAGTTCGCGCTGCGCGGCAGCGAGCAGCGGCGCGGATGGATCGGTGACGAGGTAATCCACGCGGTCCGCGCGCAGGCGGGGCAGAATGCGCGCGGTCGCCGCCCCGGTGCCGGCGCCGAGTTCGAGGACGCGCAGCCTGCGTCCCTCGGGAATGCGGCGAATCGACTCGGCGACGGCTTTCTCGAGCAGCCGATGCGTCGCACGAAAGAGCGATGAATCGGCGGCGACGTGATCGAGCATCGCGGTCGAACCGCCGGGAGAAAGAATCTCCGCGACCTCCGCTTCGCCGCGCAACAGCCGCGCGAGATTTTCGCCGAATCGCGCGACGAGCGTAAGTTCCGCGATGAGCGCGGGCGCGCGGCGCAGGATGGACTGCCACGATTCCGCGGTGTCGAACCGCCGGGGAATTCGGACGACGGTCCACGATCCCGCTCTCCCCGCTACAGCCTGCACGACGCCCGCACGCGCGAGCTGATTGATGAGATGAGCGAGCAGCGGTTCGGCCGGGGCGGCGAGCCTCAGCCGCTTCATCCATCCCGCGATCGTCACTCGCTCCCCGCGGCGCGGTTTCCATCCGCACTGCTGCAGCGCTCGGAGAATGTATTCGGCACAGAGCGCTGCGAGTTCCTCTTCAGCTTCCCGTCGATGTTTCGGAACGCGCGTCGGCGGTGCGAGTCGGGTCACCTCGGCCGCGAGAGTTTTCGCCAGACGTTGTGGGGTGGGGAAAAATGCGAGCGGATGCGCCGGAGGCGCGGCATTGGCGAGCGGTGCGAGGTGCCATTGGGGTTCGAACAGCCAATCGTCGAGTTCGCGCCCCGTCCCCTCCACCAGCAGCCAGCGGCAGCCGGTGAGTTCGAGCGCAACCGCGCCGGTTTGATCGACCATATTGAAATCGGCGAAGCACGCGCGCGGTCCGATCTCGTTGATCATGCCGTGGACCCATCCCTCGGTCTCCGGCCGCGAAAAGAGCCGCACGCAATCGACGTGGACCGGAAGAAAGACGCCCGACTGATCGTTGTAATGCCGCGCGGGCAGCGCCGCGAAGCCCGCCTGAATACAGGCATCGAGATAAGCGGGATGGACCAGATACCGCGCCGCTTCGGCGGCAATCCGTTCGGGCAGTTTCAAACGCGCCACCATCTCGCGCTCACGCCGCCAGATATGCTCCACGCCGCGAAAGGCCGGCCCATACTGCAGTCCGCCGTCGTAGAGCACGCGGTAAAATTCATCGCTCGGGAGCTCCGTCGCACAGCGGTTGCGCGCGGCGGCGAGGTCGATGGGGGACGGGGGAATCGCCTCGGGGAGCGCACGCATTTTCCCCGTGACATGGATGGTCCACGCGGTCGTGCCGTCGTGCGGACGGCTCGCGATGATGAAAGAAGAGTCGCCGGCGTAGTAGGTGATTTGAAGCGCTGGCCGTTCATCCGTCTCCGGCAAAAAGAGCGCCTTGAGGAAATCCACATTCTCCAGCGCGCATGCGCCGGTGCCGAAGACTTCCCGCGCAGCGGCCAACGCCACCTCGATGAAGCCGGCGGCCGGAAATACCGCGCGACCCTGGACGCGGTGGTCGGCGAGATAAGGGAAAATGCGCCGGTCGAGTTTCACCTCCCAGCACGGGTCGGCGGTGTGGACACGGCGGTCGAGCAGCGGGTGCGCGGGCCCTTTGAGGCGCAGTTCGCGCGAGAGCTCCGGTTCGGCCCAGAAACGCTCACGCTGCCAGGGGTAACGCGGGACGGCGACGAACTGCGCGCCGTGCGGGAAGAGTGCGGGCCAGGGTCCCGGATGACCGAGCGAATGCAGCGCGCCGAGGGCGGTGAGCGCAGCCGTTTGATCATCCGTGTCGCGGACCAGCGAGGCGAGCACGGTTCCGCGCTCGCCGCGATTCGAGAGGCATTCATGGACGGCCGCGCCGAGCACCGGATGCGCGCTCAGTTCGAGGAAGATCCGGCAGCCGCTGTCGATCAGCGCTTCGACGCCCGCGGCGAAGCGCACCGTTTCACGCACGTTGCGCCACCAGTATTCGGCATCAGACCCCCTCACTCCCCGACGCCCGTCCGCGTTCTGACCGTTTCCGGTGCGGCGGTCGCGAAAGCGAATTCCTTGCAGCAACTTCTTCAGATCGGCCATCACGCGCGGGAGATCGGCGGCCTGCACGACCGCGTGAGAGTGATTCTCCATGATGACCCACGCATCGAGCCGCAGCTCTTTCTCCCGCTAACTGAACGCGAGAGAGCCCTCGAGGATTTCGCAACAAGCCTGAGTCGTGAAGACGGGGAGCCAATTCACGATCGTCGAGGTGACGAAGTGGGCTTGCTCCGGTTCGCGCACGGGGTAGCGGCTGCGCATGGCGGGTGATGTTCGCTGGGTCTCCGAATCTTCAAAGCGGCGGAACGTGCCGCAGTTTCACGATGGTCCTACACCGGCCCGCGCTCGCGACCAAGTCCCCAGCACGTTCGCCTCGACGATCCCGCACGCTCGCTCCCAAGGTCCGCGAACCCTCGCGCCCACGGCTCGCGAACTCTCGTTCCCAAAGTTAGCGCGGCGGGTTGGGAAAGCCGAAGAGCGGTGGAACTCTGTTTCGATGGTGGCTCGCTGAGGTCTCGCTGTGATGAGACCGCCACGCACCCTAGGGAGACCGAGTCTCGCCCCGGCGAGCGTTCCCAAAGCGCTGCGCTAACTTTGGGAACGAGAGGAACGAGAGGAACGTCCAGAAGAGGCAGATTATCTCGCCTGCTCTATTCGATCGAACTCGTCTAAATCGAGAATGGCACGACGGATCGAACGGTAATCATCTCTAGGAACCTCAACGAGTTGAGGAGAGTTGTTTTCGTCGTCCTCGTGAAACAGGCAATTAGGTGCCGCCGCAGTCGTCATCAAATCCACATAGCATCCGTAATCAAGCTTGTAGACATCGTAGCGAACACCCGGAGTATCCTTTGAGGATACCCCTCGCTTGATCAAGTGGATTACCCGCGAATCAAATAGCTCATCGATCAAGGTATGCGTCCTACCGCTTTCGAGAAGGAAGGCAGCTGCTCGTCGGTGTTGGATTACCTTCTCCTTAATCCACTCAAGAAGCCGATTCGCTGCGTCTTTAGATCGCAGTGTTGTTGCTTTCCCAGTTTGATACCAGTTTTTCGCCGCCTTACGAACTGTAGGGATGGAGATTTTTGCCGCGACGGAATATTGGGCTGCTAAGGAGAGAATGTGAATCGCATCCCGAGGAACTCCCTCAGCAGCGCGCACAAGCTCGGTAAACGCGTTGTCTTGGGTAAAACAAATCCGCACTATCTCTTCGCCGCTGTCGATATTCTCTAACTTCAAGTCATTTCCCTCACTCAAATGATTGTATATTAGCTCGCGATGAAAGGCGGAGGCCCGGACGTCATCATTATCAAAAACCATCAGATCATCTAAGTTGGCATCGGCAGACATGTCTGCACCGACTTCAATCCCCAAGTAGCTTCCATTCGGTTGTGGGATCAAAAAACGAGATCGGAACTCGATTGCTCCAATCTTCACCGTAACGCCTCGCAGGTGAAAAACTGAACGGCGAAGGAGATCGGCAAGAAACGGCTGTAGATCTAGCGGGACATTACTCCATTCGTCGAGTAGTATCCAAACGCGGTTCGGAGCTAAGGCTTCAACGATGCGCTTAATCGCGGAGGAGATTTCCGGAAGATGAACAACGTGTTTTTGAAGACCAGTTGCTTTTTCGCGGCGCGCAATCTTTCGTTCATCTGTACTCGACGCACCCATTGCTGCCGTCCCCATTGGGGCATTGCCATAGGTGCCAATACTTAGACTGGCGGTTGAGCCATCGATCGTCTTTTCCTCGAAGCTTGTTTCCTCCTCGATCGGCCCAATGACCCTGACTTTGGTAGATGCATCCGCTAGCTCATCGATAAGAGGACCTAGCGCAGAAAGATTGAATCCATCACCTTTAACAGCATTGCGAAATAACTCATCATGCAGAGCAAGAAGCACGTCTACGAGAAGCGTCGTGGCACGTTCCGAAATGCTTCTTGTCGTGTCCGCATAAACCGATCCGGAAGACCCGAGATTGGATAGGTCAATATATACGGCCAAATCGCCTTTTTCTCGCCTCGGTTTCTCTCGATCAGTCACACAAAATAGCGCTCACGCAGCCGACGTCTGGGGAGGCTCACGACTGCTCCTGGAGTATTTTCTCCACGGAGGTTGCAAAGCTCGTTGGATACTGGGCGATTCCATCGAATCCGGCAAGCCGGAAAACCAGCCGGGCGGGGGAAGTGAGCGCTCCGGCGGGTGAGCAAAAAGTTCCGGCCGGCGAGCAAAGCACTCCGGCGAGGATGTTTTGCACTCCGGCGAGGCTATTTTTCGCTCAGGAGGAGATATCGATCGCTCTGGAATCGTGGCCAATCACTCCGGACCACCGGCCTGCCACTCCGGCACTCGGTGAGAGTTTCCCGCGCCCCCACTTAAGCCCGCGAAAGCGCCCGCCACCCCGCCCACCAGCTCGAAGCCCGCGCTGGACGGAGTGCCGTTTTACCGTGGAACGAACTCCACCGTGCCGCTCTGCGCGGCACCGGGGAAGTAGCAGCCGCCAACATTTTGCCGCTGCTGGAGGACGCCGGTGAATTTGATCGCCTTGGTCGCGCCGGTCGGCGTGAAGCTGCCGCCGAGCAGGCCGCTCTTCCGCGTGATCGTGACGCTCACTTTGTTCGCATTGGGCAGATCGACCGTCGCCTTGTCTGCCGTGCTGATGGAAAGGACGGCGTCGAGATCGGGCAGCGCGGCTCCGCGGAAGTGCAGGTCGCCCCTGGCTGCGACCGGCGTGGTGTAGGTGAGCGCCGGAAAATTCGTGGTGAGCGTGTAGATCGCACCGCTCGCGGCGGTGTTGGCGGTGAAGCCGCTCGCAAACAGACCGGTGGTCTTGTCCTGCGCCGGTTTGGTCCACTTGAGCGCGCCGGCGAGGTCGCTTTGCGCGAGCGGCTGGAAGGTCATCACGCTGCGTGCCTGATTCCGGCGCGTTTCCGGCGCTGCCGATGCGGAGCCCGAGAGGTTCGTCGCGTGGGACAGAAGCTAAAATGTGACCGTGCCGAGAATCTTTCCGCTGCACGTGAATTTCCCCGCGATGACGATGGCCGTTTTCGTGACGGCGTCGTCGTCCTTGAAGGTGAATTCTCGGGCGAACGAAGTGGCAATGATCGGCAGCGGACCGGTGGGCGACGGCTTGCGCTTCAGGGTGCCGGCGGTGTTGATGCTGTTCGCGCCACCCGCGGAGATGTTGCCGGCGGCGAGGATTTTCGCGCGACCGAGACCGATCTCTTTTCGTCTCCGGTGCGTTGCTTGTCGGATTCATCGGCTGCTCCCGGCGGCCGGCGCCATCGACCTCCGCACCGGCCGAACAGAGTCCGGAAGATCGCCCGGCGCTTCCAGTGATCGCGCTCTCCACGCCAGCCGCGTCGCCGGTTCCGCAGGCTCCGGCTTCCCCGCCGGCACCAGAGGAGACGCCGCGCACGCCGACGCAGTTGCAGGCGGCCTATCTGGTCGCGCAGGAGTTTCCGGACAAGGTGGAGATCATCTACGACCTCGGCGATCTCGACACGGTCGACGCCATCCTCACCCTCCTGCGGCTCTTTGAAGCCGAGAGCGATGAGGATCTGAAAATGGAAATCCTCGACGCGACGGAACGGATGGAAGAACAGGTGCCCGCGAAACTCGCGCTGCTCAGCGTGGCGCTGCGCGCCGGTCAACCGCCGGAGATCCGCGATGCGGCGGTCGGGCAGTTGCTCACGATCGATGATCGTCGCGCGATTCCCGTCTGGCAGGTGCTCTCGCGGGACGCCGACGAGGATCGCCGCGAGATGGCACAGGAACGGATCGAGGCGCTGCAGGAGTTGGAGGCGAACTAACCCCGCTCAGCGATCGGCAAAGTGCCGCACGCGCCGCGAGCGAATGAGGATGACCATCGCGGCGAGATACAGCGCCGCTCCGGCGAGGGGGAAGGAGCGCGGGTCGAGGTGGGTGAAAGTATACTCCTCCCAGTGGGCGAGCGCGGCGAAGATCATCCCAACCACTGAGATGCTACTTACCGCGATGAGGACATAGCGCGCCCAGGCCAGGCGCCGCCAGGCACCGATGAGGAGCGCCGTGGTCCAGACGAGACTCCCGAACGCCAGCCCGCGGAGCACCGGATTCTCACTCGTCGGCAAAGACTCGGCGTAGATGACCACCGCATCGCCGATCCGCTGGAGGATGAAAACGATCGCGAGAAACGGACGGGCCAGGCGGAGGCGATGGCTGCGGAAATGTTCGTGTGCGCTCATGGTTTTTTCGGTGCGAGTTCCAAAATGCGGCCGGGCAGCCAGCCGACGCGGTCTTTGAAATTCGCCGGCCGCGTGTACTCCAAAATCAGTGCCCGGCCACCGGGCAGCGCCAGCGAATCGAGCGGCCGGCCGAGCGACGCGAGCACGGTGTGGACTTCCGCCTCCCACGTTCCATCGCCGCGCTGTCGCGGCTTCACACTCAGCACGTCGAAACCGCTGTCCTCCGGCTTCGCGAGCAGATTGCCAAAGCGCGGCACGAGGAAACTTCCGCGCAATGGCGGCGCGAACTCTTCCCCGCACCAGATCACCCCGCCCGGCGACGAGTGCGGCGTGAAGGTGCGCGCGATCTTGCCCGGCGCGAAGCCGCCATCGGGACCGATGTTTTCCACCGGATGGGTGAAGGTGATGCCCTCCGGCGCGGGCGGCGTGTGCGCGTAGGGAAAGTGCGGCTGCACCGGCCAGTTCTCGAATTGATAAGGGAAGCCGTAGTGCTTCCCCGGCTCGATGCAGTCCATCTCCTCGCCCGCGTCATAGTCCGGCCCGTTGCTGAACGTGAACAAATGGCCCGCGCCGTCCCAGCCGAAGGCGTAGGCATTCCGCACGCCGCGGGCCAGCACCTTGATCGCCGGATTTTCCGCGCGCGGATCGAGCCGCCACACCGCGGCGGTCGTCTCCACTTCATGCACCGCAGCGTAGTGCTCATCGCCCTTGATCTCGCCTCCATCGGTGCGCGAACCGCTGCTCACGTAGAGCATCCCATCCGGGCCGAACGCGAGGTGGCTCACGCCGTGATTGAAGCCGCCCACGCCGTGCGGGTAGGTCGTCGTGAACCACCGCTCCAGCTTCACCGCGCCCTGCGCCGCGGGTGCGACGCTCCGCCAGATCACCACTTCATTGGTGTAAACGGGCACGTCCTTCGTGAGCTTCTGATTGCTCGTGACCCAGAGACGTCCATCCGGCGCGAGCGTCATGCCGAGCGAGGCGATTCCGCCGCGCTCCGGGTTAAGATAGTCCGTCGTCGCTACGATCTTCAGCACCGCACCCGTCGTCGGATCGAGCGTGAAGACACTCCCCGTCTGTCCGAGCAGATATACGCCGCGCGCGTCCCCCGCCATCCGCGTGATGAACTCCGGCAAGCGCGCGACCTCCCGCAGCGCCCACCCGGCGGGCGGCGGCGGCAGCGGTTGAAAAGCCGCCGTCTTCACCAGATCCGCATACGTCTTGTAGCGCGACCGCAACCGCGCCAGCGCCACCTCTTCCGCGCCGAACGCCGCGACCGCATTCCCCCACGAACGCCCCACATAGGTCAGCACATCCGCCACCTCCGCATCGTCGAGGATCTGCGCCGGCATCGCGTTGTCGTAGGTCTGGCCGCGCACTGTGATCTTCCCGGTGAGTCCTTCGCAGAGCACCTTGATCAGCCGCGTGCGGTCGCCACTCACCCAGTCACTCTCGGCCAGCGGGGGAAAGAGCGGCGGCGCTCCGAGTCCGGTCGGCTGATGACACATCAGGCATTTCTCCGCGTAGAGCTTTGCTCCGCGCTCCATCTGCGCGGCTTCGTCGGCGCGGGCGAAAGAAAACGCGGCGAGTGCAAAGGCGGCGAACAGATGGCGGCAGTCGAGACGCAGAGAGGAAAGAGCGGCCATGCGGCGGAGGGTGCCGTGAGCGTGCGTGGTCCGTCAACCGCACCGAACGCGATCAGCGGCGGGAGTGCGCCAGCTTGCTGGCGCTTTGCGGAGGCGGCAGCTTGCTGCCCGCGGCGGGCCAACGATCACGGCCACCCGCCGCCGCGGAGCAAGCTCCGCCGACCCGAAAGCTCCAGCAAGCTGGAGCACTCCGCGCGCGATCGCTGATCGCCTCACCACGCCCCGCTGATCTGCCACTCCTCCATCAGCGCCTTCGGCACCTCGGCGAGAAAGCGCGATGGCCGCTGCAGCATCTCGCCGTAACCCGCATTCAGCCGCAGGCTCGGATAGGTGAGGTAAAGCTCATCCTTCGCCCGCGTCACCGCCACGTAGAAGAGCCGCCGCTCTTCCTCGATCGCCTCTGCGCTCTCCAGCGAGCGGCTGCTCGGAAACATTCCGTCGGCCATCCAGATCACGAACACGACTTTCCACTCCAGTCCCTTCGCCTGATGCACGCTGGAAAGCGTCACCATCTCCGTGTCTTCCTGCGTCGCCGTCTGCTCGTGGTCCAGGCTCGTGAGCAGCGCGAGTTGGTCGAGGAAATCCCCCGCGCTCTGATACTGCGTCGCGAAATTCTTCAGCGTGTTCAGGTCCTCGCGCCGCACCTCGTAGTTCGCAAACTCCGCCTTCGCGTAGTCGTCATAGATCGCCTCGATTACGCTCGCGATCATCTCCGCGGGCGGATTCGGTTTTCCGCCCGGCGCCAGTTCATCGAGCGTGTGGCCGAGTTGCGCCCACGCCTTCGCGGCCTTCGCGGGGACTTTCAGCGACGTCAGCAGCGCAAAGTAGGAGAAGGCCGCTCCCTTCTTCTCTTTTTCTTTTTCTTCATCTTCATCTTTTTCTCCGTCGGCCCGGAGAGGAGATGAAGATGAAGATGAAGAAAAAGACGAAGAGATTCCCTTCTGCACTCCCGCCCACAGCGCCTCTGCGCTCCGCGCGCCGATGCCGGGCAGCAGCCGCGCGATCCGCTTGAACGCCACTTCGTCCCGCGGGTTCACCGCAAACTTGAGGAACGCCGCTACATCCTTCACATGCGCCTGCTCGAAGAACCGCAGCCCACTCGTGATCTGGAAAGGGACGCCGTGTCGCGTCAGCTCCATCTGCAGTTCCATCGAGTGATAATGCGCGCGATACAGCACCGCGATCTCGTCCAGCTCGATCCCCTCTTCGCGCAGATCCAGAATCCGCTGCGTGACGAACAGCGCCTGCTGCGCCGAGTCGCCCAGCGGCACCAGCGCGGGCTTCACCGGCGCCGCCGCCCGCGCGGCGACCAGCTCCTTTTTGAACTGATTCACGTTCGCCGCGATCGCCGCATTCGC
>JANPHH010000638.1:0-2481 GCA_031424375.1 Chthoniobacter sp.
GCGCGAGTTCCGCGAAGTGCGCCGGCATCCGTGCGAGGTCGTCGGGGTGCATGACGCGAGGCATGAAGTCCGCGCCCATCGCCAGGATTTCCTCCGCGGAATATCCCATCCGGTTCGCCGCCTGCGGGCTCACCCATTTGAAGTGATAGTCGGTAATATCCAGCACATACAGGACAGCGGGCGTCACCGCGGTGATCCGGTCGAGGAAATGTTTCTGCTCGCGCAGCGCCTCCTCCACCTGCTTGCGCGCGGTGATTTCCTCCACCACCCCACCGAAGCCGATGATTTTCCCCTCCGCGTCGCGCACCGGATACCAGCTCTCGTTCCAATAACGCGTCACGCCCGGTTCGGCAGCCGTCTCGCCGCAGAACTCGTGATTGCTCACTGCCTCGCCCGTCTGGAGAATTCGCTCCGTGACCTCGCGCACGGTCGCTTCCAGGGTCGGCACGATCTCGGCCACCGTCCGCCCGACGTGCGCCGCAGCGGGGATGCCGTTGATCGCCGCGAGCTGGTCATTGATGCGGACGTAGCGCAGCTCGCGATCCAGCATGCAAAAGCCGACGGGTGCCCGCGTGAGCAGCGTATCGAGCAGGATGTTGGATTCGCGCAGCGCCTCCTCGGCATGTTTGTGCTCCGTGATGTCCTGAATCGTCCCGAGGATGCGCGGGGCGCGTCCGTCTTCCGCCGGTTCCGGTTTGCCGGTGAACTCGACCCAGCGCGTCTCGCCATCGGGCCGGCGGATGCGGCCTGTGAAGGCGAACGGCTCGTGCGCCTGCAGCGTCCGGGCGACGGCCTGCTCGAAAATGGGGAGATCGTCGGGATGGAGGAACTCTGCGGCGAAACGCGCGGCGTTGACCGGCGGTGACGATGGCGGCACGCCCAGAATCCGATAGGGATACTCATTTTCCCACACGACCAAGTCGTCATCGGGCTGCCACGACCAGAAACCCATCTGCGCCGCTTCGCTCGCCAGGAGCACCCGCTGCTGGCTTTGCTGCCGCGCCTCCTCGCCCTGCTTCCGCTCGGTGATGTCGCGGGACACCGACAAGACCCGCACCACCGGCCCGTCGGCGGCATCGCGGGCGCTCGCCGTTGTATTCCATATTGCGCAGCAGCAGCCACGTATCCATGAGCGAGGAGACGCCGAGCTGGCTGTCCTCCGGCGCGCTCGTGGCGGTGCCGCCGGTGGTGAGGGAGCAGAAGACCGAGGTGATTTGCAGCTTCTTCAGGAAATCAATGAGCCGCATGAGCGTCGGCCTCACCGCCGCCTCGGTGTCGTCGAGCGTGAGATTGGTGATCGAATCGACGAGCACGAGGCGGGGCCGGAAGGCCAGCACCGTGTCGTGCATCATCACCAGATGCTGCTCCAGCCCGTGCATCGTCGGGCGCGAGCAGTGAATCTGGAGCAGTCCCTTTTCCACCCACGGCGCGAGGTCGATGCCGATGGAGCGCATGTTGCGCAGCAGTTGCGCGGGCGATTCCTCATAGGCGAAAAGCAGCGTGCGCTCGCCGCGGCGGCACGCGGTCTCGGCAAACTTCGCGCCGATGCTGCTCTTGCCCGTGCCCGACAAGCCGGTGATGAGCACGCTGCTGCCGCGATACACGCCCTGGCCGCCGAGCATTTCATCCAGCCGCGCGATGCCCGTGGGGACGCGCTCCGCCGAGGCCGAGTGATCGAGGTGGATGGACGTGATGGGCAGCACCGAAAGCCCGCGCTCGCCGATGATAAACGGGTATTCGTTCGTGCCGTGCGCCGTGCCGCGATACTTCACCACGCGCAGCCGCCGGGTGCAGATCTGGTCGGTGACGCGGTGGTCGAGCGTGATCACGCAATCGGCCACGTATTCCTCCAGCCCGTAGCGCGTGAGCGAGGCCTCGCCCTTTTCCCCGGTGATGACCGCCGTCATGCCGCGATCCTTCAGCCAGCGGAAAAGCCGGCGCAGCTCCGCGCGGAGGATGGCGTGATTCGGCAGCCCGGCGAAGAGCGCCTCCAGCGTGTCGAGCACCACGCGCTTCGCCCCGATGGTATCGATGGCGTGCCCGAGCCGGATGAAAAGCCCCTCGAGATCATACTCGCCCGTCTCCTCGATCTCGCTGCGCTCGATGTGGACGTGATCGAGCAAGATTTTTTTCTGCGCCACGAGCTTATCGAGGTCGAAGCCGAGCGAGCGCACATTGGCCGTCAGCTCCTGCGCATTTTCCTCGAACATCATGAACACCCCCGTCTCGCCAAACTGCGTCGCCCCGCGCACGAGGAATTCCATGGCGAGCATGGTCTTCCCGCACCCCGCGCTGCCGCACACGAGCGTGGGCCGCCCGGACGGCAAGCCGCCGCCGGTGATTTCATCGAGGCCGGTGATGCCGGTGGGGGATTTCGGGAGGACAGGCGGCAGTGTGCTGGAGGACTTTTTGCGGCTCATGGAATTTAGGTAAAGGGCTAACGCCGAGTTTCTTTAACGCACTCGGTGCCTGTCCGGCAAG
>JANPHH010000639.1:0-4000 GCA_031424375.1 Chthoniobacter sp.
CCGCGCGCGGCAAATTCGTCGCGCAACGCGGAAAGCTCCGCGGCGGATTTCAACTTGGGAGAGTGCGACATGACTCCATGAGTCTGCGCGCAAGGCCCCGCCTTCCGCACGCGGAAAGATCGCCCTCCGCGGGGTGTGATTATACTGTCGCGCATCAAGATTTGCGATTCCGCCAACCTTAGCTTTTCCCAAAACGTGACGCGCGGCAGTATAAATGTGGGGCACGGCGCCTTTGGACGGCGCGAGAGGCGTCCCGGAGGGACGATCGAAATTAGCCGGTGGCGTGAGCCACCGGATCCCGTCCCGAACGAAGATCCGCCCCGGCAGGGGCGGTGGATTCGCCGGGGTTCCAGCGTCCCTCCGGGGCGCATGCCGTTTTGGACGGCTATCCGGTGGCTCACGCCACCGGCTAATTTCCGCTGTTCCTCCGGGACCACAGGCTTCCATGCCCCACATTGAATCACACCCCGCTCCGCGCGCCCCACCGTTTCGCCGTAGCCACGGCATTTCCGCGTGTGCTAGCCTCATCGACCATGCACGACCCCCGCTATGACAAGCTCGCCAGGCTCCTCGCTGGATTTTCCGTCAATCTGCAGCCCGGCGAGAAGGTGCTGATCGATGCGTTTGAGATACCCGATGAGATGACCATCTCCCTCGTCCGCGCCGCGCGGGCCATCGGAGCGGTGCCCCTCGTGCAGATGCATCACGCGCGCGTCTCCCGCGAGATGGCGCTGGAGGCGCAGGAGGAGCAACTCGACGTCAGCTCCGCGATCCAGCTCGCGCAGATGAAAAAAGTCCACGCCTACATCGCGATGCGCGGCGGGCATAACATCACCGAGATGAGCGACGTGCCGCCCGAGAAGATGAAGCTCGTCGCGCGCAAGATGAAGCCCGTGCTCGACTGGCGCGTGAAGAAAACAAAGTGGTGCGTGCTGCGCTGGCCCTCGCCCTCCATGGCGCAGAGCGCGGGGATGAGCACGGAAGCGTTTGAAGATTTCTACTTCGATGTCTGCACCCTCGACTATTCGAAGATGAAACCCGGCATGCAGTCGCTGAAGCACGCCATGGAAGCCACCGACCTCGTCGAGATCAAAGGCCCGGGCACCGACCTCCGCTTTTCCATCAAAGGCATCAGCGCCATCCCCTGCGGCGGCACGCACAATATCCCGGATGGCGAAGTCTTCACCGCCCCGGTCAAAAACTCCGTGCAAGGCGTGGTGACCTACAACGCGCCGACGATCTACCAAGGCGTCGCGTTCGACAATGTGCGCCTGGAATTCAAGGACGGAAAGATCGTCAAAGCCACCGCGAACAACACCGAGAAACTCAACGCCATCCTCGATAGCGATCCCGGCGCGCGCTACATCGGCGAGTTCGCCATCGGCTTCAATCCCTACGTCCTCCAGCCGATGCGCGACATCCTCTTCGACGAGAAAATCAACGGCTCCTTTCACTTCACCCCCGGCCAGTGCTACGAGCAGACCGAAAATGGCAACCGCTCGCAGGTCCACTGGGATCTCGTGAACATCCAGCGCGAAGACTACGGCGGCGGCACGATCCACTTCGACGGAAAGCTCATCCGCGAAAACGGGCGCTTTGTCCCGAAAGCGCTCCACGCGCTCAACCCCGAGCGGCTGAAGTAGCGCGAGGCAGGGCTGGAGGGCGTCGCGCCGTCGACGCCGTGGAGAAGCCCGGCGAAGCGGCAGCACGCTTCCCGCCGGAACGCCAGAGCCACAAAGGCAGTGGGTAAACTGGCGAGGACGGCAAGGATGTCCGCGCTCAGCAGACCGAATCGTTTGTGTTACTCCGTGCCCGGAGTCGGAAAGACCACGCGCTCGAAAATCTCCATGAGCGGGAGTTCAGCCTCGATCGCGGGGAGCGCGATGACGGCACCGAGGCCGGAGTGCACTTCGCGCACGAAGCCATCAGCGGTGCGGCGGTAACCGATCACGAGCGCGCGCTCGGTTTCGACGAGGAGGTAGTATTCCAGCGAAGGCAGCGAACAATAGCCGTGCAGCTTTTCACCTTCGTCGGTGCGGCGCGTGGATTCAGAAATCACTTCGACGACGACGACGGGATTGTCCTGAAAGGTGTCGTCGGGCGGATTGGGGTGACAGGTGACCTGCACGTCCGGGTAGTAGAAGCGGATACCCGTGGGCAGGCGCAGGCGGACTTTGGTATCACTGTTGAAGGGGCGGCACGACCGGCCGCGCAGGCGAATCCCGAGAGCGAGGAGAGTGTTCGTCGCGATTTCGTTATGCACATTCTTCGCGCCCGCCATCGCGTAGACGACGCCGGAGAGATACTCGTGCTTGGTTTCGGCGAGGAGTTCGCCTTCGAGAAATTCTTCCGGGGAAACGAGGAGATCCCGAACGAGTCGCGCAGTCATGGGCCGAGCGTAACACGCTTCACCGGACGCTCAAGCCGACACGGCAGCGGTTCCCGAAACGATTCTGTCGGTCTGTCCTTTCTGGTCTTGCGCCAGGAAATTGCTGTCGCGCCCGCCGCACCGTGGACGGTGAGAAAGGGGATCGGCGTATGGAATCGTGCGGTCTGTCGCGTGGGAAAACATCGGCCTCCATCGAGTCGAGCAATTCGGTCGGTGCGTCGGGGAATGAACCGAGGATCGCCTGGCTGCCCACCACGACGATGTCGTCGGCATCGGCACTGCCTGCGGCGGCGCGGATGATGTGCTCAAGCTGCGCGCGGTTCACGAGTCTGGAAATCGCGGAGGATCGCGAAGCGCTCCTCGGGCGTCAGGATTCCGGCGAAGGGGCTGGATTGTCGCAACTGCGCGGCACGTTCCTCTCGCGAGGTGAGAAGCGCGAGCAGGGTCTCGAGCGGCCCATCGAGCAAGTCGCGCCATTCGAGGAGCGCAGGACGCGAGCGTTCGGAACAAGTCTGCAGCCATCTCTGCAAATTGCCGCGTGCGTGCTGGATGAGCGCCGGATTCGCTTGCAGCTTTTCGGCGATCAAGCGGCTGAACGCGAGGCTGCGTTCGTCGATGAGGCGGTGGTCTTTCATCTCGGCACCTCGCAGCATGGGCGAAGGTCATGCCCGGAACAAGCGCGTCCGTCCGCGGCAATGCAGCGCTTAACTCTCGAAGACGATCTTCCCCTCCCGCGCGTCGGCGGTGATGGTCTGGCCTTCGAGGAAGCGGCCGGCGAGGATCTCCATGCTCAGCGGGTCGAGGAGGTCGCGCTGGATGACGCGCTTCAAGGGGCGGGCGCCATAGACGGGGTCGTAGCCTTCGCGGGCGAGGTGGACTTTGGCGGCGTCGGTGAGGATGAGGGTGAGCTTCTGCGCGACGAGGCGGCCGACGAGGCGCTGGAGCTGGATCTCGACGATCTTGGTGAGGTCGGCTTCGCTGAGCCGGTCGAAGATGATGATCTCGTCGATGCGGTTGAGAAACTCGGGGCGGAAGTGGCCGCGCAGGGTTTCCAAAACGCGGGCTTCGCGCTGCTCGGGGTTATCTTCGATGTCGAGGATGTGCTGCGAGCCGAGGTTGCTGGTCATGATGATGACGCTGTTTTTGAAGTCCACGGTGCGGCCCTGGCCGTCGGTGATGCGGCCGTCGTCGAGCACTTGCAGGAGCACGTTGAAGACGTCGTGGTGCGCCTTTTCGATCTCGTCGAAGAGGATCACCGAATACGGCTTGCGGCGGACGGCTTCGGAAAGTTGTCCGCCTTCCTCAAAGCCGACGTAACCGGGCGGCGCGCCGATCAACCGGGCGACGCTGTGCTTCTCCATGTATTCGCTCATGTCGATGCGGATCATCGAGTGCTCATCATTGAAGAGGAACTCGGCGAGCGCGCGGGCGAGTTCGGTTTTGCCCACGCCGGTGGGGCCGCGGAAGATGAAGGAACCCATCGGGCGGATTTCATCCTGCAAGCCGGCGCGGGCCCGGCGGACCGCGTTCGACACGGCGGTGATGGCGGGCCGCTGGCCAATGACGCGCTGGCCGATGCGGTCTTCCATGCGGACGAGCTTTTCGCGTTCG
>JANPHH010000640.1:0-5601 GCA_031424375.1 Chthoniobacter sp.
GCGATTGCCTCCTTGTAGGCCTCGAAGCCGATGAACTGGTGGGACATCGAGACATCCACCTGATCGGGGTGCTGGGTCTTGAGGATTTGCAGGCTCGAGTCCATTCGGCCGCGCGCGATGTCCGCCATGGCCACGAGCTTCACGCCCTTGTCCGCGGTCATCGATTGATGCGCCGCGCCGGTGCCGCGCCCGCCGCAGCCGATGAGCGCGGCCTTGATTTCATCGGATCCTGCGGCGTGCGCGAAACGCTCGACCGGCAGCGCGGCGACCGCCAGGCCAGCGACCGTCGTCTTCGTGGCGGTGCGGAGAAAGGCGCGGCGGGAGAGTTCGGGAGAGTCCATGGGCGTGATCTATCTTAGGAGGCGCGGAACCCCGCGATCGTTCCCCTCATTCGTTGGCTTTTTTCTTTTCCTTGCCCTTGCCGGGTTTCGCGTCACCCGACGCCTTGGTTTCGGTGTTCGGCGTCGGCATCGGCGCCTTCACCTCCGCGCGCCAGGCGACGAGGCGGGCGAGGAGTTCCTTGGCCTTGTCGGGATTTTCTTTCGCGAGGTTCTTCGTTTCGCCGATGTCGTTGCGGAGATTGTAGAGCTCGAGGTGCCCGTCTTCGAGATACTCCATGAGCTTCCAGTCGCCGCTGTGGATCAGGCTCACCGGTGTCGTGCGCCAGAGTCCCGGTCCCGAGCCGAGGTAGCCGGGGAAATGTTGGAAGATGGCATCGCGTTGCAGCTTCGCCGCCGGATCGCGGAGAAGCTTCACGATGCTCTCGCCATCGAGCACCTGCCGGGGCTTGGGCGCGGAGGCGATTTCGAGGAAGGTCGGGAAGATGTCCACGTGCGCCGTCGGCACGTCGCTGGTCGAGCCGGGCTTGGTCACGCCGGGCCAGCGCACGATGAATGGCTCGCGCGTGCCGCCTTCGTAGAGACTGCCCTTGCCGCTGCGCAGCGGCGCGTTGTCGGTGATGCCGCCGCCGTCCTCGTCATCGGCCTTTTTTTTCTTCGCCTTCCCTTCCATGCCCGGCTCACGGATGAGCCCATCCGGGCGGTCGTAGCCGCCCACGCCGCCGTTGTCGCTGGTGAAGATGAGCACCGTATTGTCCGCGAGTTTCAAATCATCAAGCGTCTTCATCACGCGGCCCACGCTTTCATCCACGCTCGCGATCATCGCGGCATAGGTCGGATTGTTGTGACCGCCCACTGGTGCCTTGGGTTTGAATTTCGCGATGAGATCCGCCTTCGCCTGATGCGGCGAGTGGACACCGAAATGCGGGAGATAGAGAAAGAACGGCCCATCCTTGTGCCGCGTGATGAAGTCCACCGCCTTGTCCGTAAGGAAGTCCGCGAGATAGGTCCCCTTCGGATATTCCGTCTTCGGATTCGTATCGAAATCAAAATGCCGACCCATGCTCACGATGGCCTCATCGAACCCGCGTTTGCCGGGTTGATATTCGCCGCTCTGCCCGATGTGCCATTTGCCAAACATCCCCGTCGCATAGCCGCCCGCCTTGAGTTGTTTCGCGATGATATCCCGATCGAGCGGCAGCTCCGTCACATTATCCACCGGTCGCAGAGGACGCGTGCCCCAGTCGAAGCGCCCGATGCCGCCGACGGTGTACATGCCCGTACGCGCGCCGTATTGTCCGCTCATCAGCGCCGCGCGCGTCGGCGTGCAGTTCTGGCAATGGTGATGGTTCGTGAGCTTCAAGCCCTGCGTCGCGAGCCGGTCGATATTCGGCGTCTCGTAGTATTTGCTGCCGTAGGTCGCGGTGTCCGTCCAGCCGAGGTCGTCGGCCATGATGAAGATGATGTTCGGTGGCTTTGCGGCGTGCGCCGTAAGGGCGCAGGCGAGCAGGACAATGAGGAGGAGTTTGGCTTTCATGGGGTGACTATTTGTTCGTTGGAGGGCTTTTTTCGCGAACAGGAGACTGGAGAGGGTGCTCCCGCGGTTGCTCGTTCATTTCATCGAATGCCTTTTTGAGGCGCGCGACCACGTCCGAGTGTTCCGCGGCGACATCGTGCTGCTCACCGGGATCGGCTTCGAGGTCGAAAAGCTGCATCGGCTTCGGTGCGTCGCCGGTGCGCAGTCCGGGATACTCGCTCGGCAGCGCCTGCTCGTAAGGAGCGAGGATCGTCACCCCATCGGGCGCGCGGGGATCGGTATAGTGATCGCCAGGTTGATATTTGCTGAGCAGCCCGATTCCCGGCGGGAGCACATGCAGCTTCCACCGGGCATCGCGCACGGTCGCGAGCTTGGCCGACAACTGGCCGAAGATCACCTCGTGCGGACTCTTTGCGTCGCTCGTGAAGAGCGGCAGGATGTTACGTCCGTCGGTTACTTTTCCGGCTGGTGGCGCGACGCTCGCGACATGGAGTGCCGTGGCAAACAGATCCATCATCACCGCGGGTTGCGCGTTGACTTGGCCAGCCGCGATCGTCCCCGGCCACCAGGCGATGCACGGGACGCGGTAACCACCCTCATAAGAACTGCTCTTCATTCCCCGCAGCCCGCCCGTGCTGCCGCCGAACGTCGCGCCGTTGTCGCTCGTGAAGATCACCAACGTATTCCGGGAAAGACCGAGCGCACTTAACTTCGCGAGCACCTGCCCGACACTCCAATCGAGTTCCGCCACGGCGTCGCCGTAAAGACCCGCTCCGCTTTTTTGATAGAAGTCCTCCGATGCGGCGAGCGGTTTGTGCGGCATCGCGTGGGGCAGGTAGAGAAAGAATGGGTGCGCCTTGTTTCGTTCGATGAAATCCTGCGCCCTGACTGTATAGCGTTTGGTCAGCGTCGCTTGCACGACCGGATACTCGACACGCTGGTCACCTTCGAGCACCTGCACGGGACGCATGTCGTTCGAGTAGGGGATTCCATAGTATTCATCGAAACCTCGGTGGGTGGGCAGCCACTCGGGTTTTGCGTGGCCGAGGTGCCACTTTCCGATCATGCCCGTCGCGTAGCCGGCGTTCTTTAGTAACTGCGCGAGCGTAACTTCACTTTCCGGCAGGTGCAGTCCGTCCGCATCCGGTCCCCCGTCGGGCGCCGGATTTTGATTCATGCCGCAGCGAAAGGGATACCGCCCGGTGAGCAGCGCCGCCCGCGTCGGCGCGCAATATGGCATCGGGCAATTGAAGTGCGTGAGTTTCGCGCCCTCTGCCGCCATGCGATCGAGATTTGGGGTCTTGAATGTCGGATGCCCGTAACAGCCGAGATCGCCGTAGCCAAGGTCGTCGGCGAGAATGATCACGATGTTCGGCTTGGAGACGTCGGCCGCCTTCGTCGTGGTGAACAATCCGAAGGTCTGCGCCACGAAGAACGTGACGACAAACCCGATTCGGGCAAGCGGGTGGCGTTTCATTGGGTTCGGGAGGTCGAGTTATCCTGCTCGAGCTATTTCGCTTTGCGCACCTTCTTTTTGGTGCCCTCAGCATTCTCGCCGCTTTCACCGCCGAACTTCTCGCCTTGTTTGGAGAAAATCTCCGGTCGCTCGCCTTCATATTGTCTGAGCGCTGCTTGGAGCTTCGCTTTCGCCGCCAGCGCGGTTGCATCGAGTGCGGCATCGGCGAGCGGTGACTTTTCGTTTTCATCCTTTGCGACTGCAAAGAAGCGACCATCCACATACAGTTTATAGTTTGCGTCATGGGCAAACTCCGCCTTCGCGGTCGGTCCGCCGCTCGGATTGTACCACGCATAGAGCCACTCGCGCGGATTGCCTTTCTCGCCGCGCAGTTGCGGGAGGAAGCTGCGGCCGTCGATCTTCAACTCCACCGGGACCGTCGTTCCGGTCGCTTCGCAAATCGTCGGCAGAAAATCCGTGGCATCGATCAAGTCAGCACTCACTTTGCCACTCGCGAAGTGCCCGGCCAGTTCCCGATCCCCGGCACATGGGTGCCCCACATCGTGCTCGTGCCCTTGCCGCCGACCACGTCGCGCCCCTTGAACCGCGACGGCGTTCCTTTTCCCGTCCCATTGTCGCCGAGGATGAGAATGAGGGTGTTGTCGCGCAGCTTCAGTTCCTCGAGTTTCGCCACGAGTTTTCCGATGAGTTTGTCTGTGTAGGCGACCATATCCGGAAAATGACCGAGCCGGCCTTCAGCTTTGCCCGACTTTGTTTCGAGATAGTCGGGACTGTCCGGCGTCGCGTCATAGGGCGAATGCGTGAGCATCATCGGGTAGTAGAGAAAGAACGGCGTGTCTTTTTTGCGCGTGATGAAATCGAGCGCGTAATCGCTAACCAGATCCGGCCCGTATTCGTTCTTCGTGTAGTCGAGTTGCTTGCCGTTGATTTCGAGCCCGGGATTCTTGTAGCGACCCGGGCGGCGGTTAAGCTGCCAGAGGCAGTATTCGTCGAAGCCAAAGTGCGCCGGTCCTTCGAACTCGTTGCTCAATTGCCATTTGCCCGTGATGCAGGTCGCGTAGCCGGATTGCTTGAGCAGATTGCCAAAGGTTTTCTGCGAGGGGTCGAGGTGGCCGAAGTGGGTGTAGTTGCGCCGATTGCTCAAGCCGGTCATGAGTTGCGCGCGGGTCGGTGTGCAAAGCGGCTGCGCGTGGCATTGCTCAAAGCGCACGCCGGTCGCCGCGAGGTTGTCCATGACCGGCGTCTGATAGCTCTCGCCTCCATTGGCCGCGACGCATTCGTATCCGAAGTCGTCGATGAGAATGAGCACGACGTTTGGTTTCCGCGTCTCCGCGGAGAAGAGCGAACCAAACGGGCAAATCGCGGCAAGCAGGACGAGAAAGGTGAGTCGCCGCGGGAAGGACGAACACTGATGGGCTGGAGGCGTCATGGTTTTGTGGTGATGGGAGGAAGCGTGGAGGCCAGTAAACCGCGCAACTCGGCAAGGGTCGCGGCGTGTCGCGGGTCGGCGGCGAGATTGGTGTATTCGTGCGGGTCGGCGGCGTGGTCGTAGAGCTCGATCCCGTTGCGCCCTTCATCCCACTCCGTGCAGCGCCAGCGCGCGGTGCGCACGCTGCGGCCCCAGAACTCCGCGTTCGCTCCCCGGCGCGCCTGCGTGAAAGCCGCGTCGTGCAGCTTCGCCTGCGGATCGTCGAGCAGCGGACGCAAGCTCTTGCCTTGCAGCGTCGGCAGCGGCGGCACGCCGGTGAGTTCGCAGAGCGTGGGAAAAAGATCGAGCAACTCGACCAGCCCCGCGCTGCTCTGCCCGCGCGTCTTCATTCCGGGAATGCTCACGATCAACGGCACGCGCGCGCATTCCTCGAAGAGGCTGCGCTTGTGCCACAGCCCGTGCTCGCCGAGGTGCCAGCCGTGGTCGCTGGTGAAGATCACGATCGTCTTCTCCGCCACGCCGAGCCGCGTGAGCGCGTCGAGCACGCGCCCGGCCTGCGCGTCCATGTAGCTGACCGTGGCGAGATACGCGCGGATCGCTGCGCGGCGCTGCTCCGGCGTCGCGGTGAGCGCGTAGCCGGGCACCGCGCCATTGCGGGCCGGCGCGGGAATGTCGGCTTCGTCATCGGCGGGCTCGGTCGGCAGCGTGATTGCGTCAAGCGGGTTGAGATCGAAGTATTTCGCCGGTGCCACCCGCGGCAGATGCGGCCGATGAAACCCCACCGCGAGGAAGAACGGCTTGCCCGCATCGCGCTGCTCCA
>JANPHH010000641.1:0-10689 GCA_031424375.1 Chthoniobacter sp.
TCCGCATCCGGCTTCGCGACAAAGACGAGCACCTGCGTGATGCGAGCCGGATCCACAGTGCCAGCGCCGCCGGGGCCAACCGGCGTCCCGCGCATGCCGAAAATCTTTCCCCCGAGCGTATCTTTGCTCGTGCGCCAGAGCGGAACCTTCACCGTGCCCGCACTGCCCGGTGCGATGTCGAGCTTGCCGTTCACGTTGCGGTCCTTGCCAATTGCCCTCTCACTGTCCACGCGGCAAGCGACCTTCAGCACCTGCGCGCCGGTGTTCTTCACCGCGACCTCGACATAGCCGAAGCGCGACAAATCCCAATGCCCATCCGGCGCAACGATCGTCACCCCGGGCCATTGATGTTTGTGTCCAGTCTCCACGCGCAGCACGCCAGAATCGGGGCGCGAGATTTTCGAATCAGTCGTCTGAACTTTTTCGAGTGAAAGTTCGAGCGGCGCGGCAAAGGCTGAGGCAGTGGCGCAGAGAAGAACGGCGAGAAAGCGAATCATGGCATGAGGGGAATCGAGCCTCACACCAGCACATCCTCCACGCCATGACCATGCACATTCGTGAACCGGCGTTCGCGTCCGCTGTGATCGAAGGTAACAGGCTAGCTGCTCATCGAATTGGGCGCCTGAGGTGGTGGCGTGGGCCTTGGGTCGGAGCGGAGGCCGAATCGACCGCGGACCCTGATGAGATCAGAGGGAGTGGCTGGAGCCGGAATCGAACCGGCGACACGAGGATTTTCAGTCCTCTGCTCTACCAACTGAGCTATCCAGCCGTCAAAGAGGGAGCGCACTTTGCCCGAGCGGGAATCGAAGGCAAGTGGATTCTCCCAACTTCTGCGAGCGAAGTCAGCGTGAACCGGTAAGACCGCGGAAGAGGTCGCTCTGCAAAAGGCCACCGAGTGCGGAGGCGATGCCGCCTGCGGCAGGGACTTCACCTCGCGGAGTGAGCCGATCGATGACCTGTGGGAGGTATTGTGCGAGGGCGCCCGAGATTTGTTCGGGCGGGATGCCGATTTTCTGGGCCAGCGCGGAGATTTGATCGGGGCCGAGGGCTTGGCGGAGTTGATCGCCGGTGACGGGTTGGTTTTCGCCGGTGCTTACCCAGGAACTCGCCTGGGCGCCGAGGCCGCCTTTCGTGAGTTGCTCGAGCAGGCCGGTGAGGCCGTTGCCGGAGCCGTGGCTGGTGATGAGTTCACCGATGATTTGTTGAATCGGGCTGCCGCCGTGGCTGTTGCCGGAGAGGGCGCCCAGAGCGGTGCGTGCGAGGTCATTGAAGAGGCTCATAAGTGTGGTGTTGAGTTGGTATCAGCACGTTAAAATCTCGGGATGTCAATGGCGGGGGAACGCGGGTGGCCCGCGGCACGATCAGGCGATGATACCCTGGACTACTTCGCCATGGACGTCGGTGAGGCGGAAGTCGCGTCCGGCGTAGCGGTAGGTGAGTTTTTCGTGATCAAAGCCGAGCAACCGCAGGATGGTGGCGTGGAGATCGTGGACGTGGACGGGATTCTGGGCGGCGGCGAAGCCAAACTCGTCGGTGGCTCCATAGACGCTCCCGCCTTTCACGCCGCCGCCAGCGAGCCACATGGTGAAGCCATGATGGTTGTGGTCGCGCCCATTGATCTTGCCGGCGTTCGAGCCGGCGGCGGGGAGTTCGACGGTCGGGGTGCGGCCGAATTCTCCGCCCCAGATGACGAGGGTGTCGTCGAGCATCCCGCGCTGCTTGAGATCCTTGAGCAGTGCGCCGATCGCCTGGTCGCATTCGAGTGCGAGGCGGCGATGATTTTTCTCGATGTCATCGTGGCTGTCCCAGGGCTGGCCTTCGCCATGCCACACCTGGACCATGCGGACGCCGCGTTCGATGAGGCGGCGGGTGATGAGCATCTGGCGACCCTGCACGCCGTCGCCGTACATATTGCGGATGTGCTGGGGCTCGCGCGAGATGTCGAAGGCATCCGCGGCGTCCATCTGCATGCGGTAGGCGAGTTCGAAGGACTGAACGCGCGATTCGAGTTGCGCATCGTTTTGCCGGCGGCGCTGGTGCTCGGTGTTCAGTTCGCGCAGGAGGTCGAGCTGAGCGCGCTGCTCCTGCGTGGTCACGGAGGTGTTGCGAATGTTTTCGATCAGCTTCTCGACCTCGGTGTTCTTCGTGTTGATGTAGGTGCCCTGATAGACGCCGGGGAGGAATCCGCTCTGCCAGTTCTGCGATTCCTGGATGGGGTATCCGCCCGGGCACATCGTGATGAAGCCGGGCATGTTTTGATTTTCGCTGCCCAGCCCGTAGGTGAGCCACGAGCCCATGCTCGGCCGGACCTGCCGCGCTTCGCCGCAGTTCATCAGCAAGAGTGACGGCTCATGATTCGGCACGTCGGCTTTCATCGAGCGAATGACGCAGATGTCGTCGATGGACTCGGCTGTTTTCGCAAAGAGTTCGCTGACTTCGATGCCGGCCTGGCCGTACTTCTGAAAGCTGAACGGTGAACCGAGCGCCGCGCCGGTCTTGCGTTCGGTGTTCAGGTGCATGGGCAGTTCTTTGCCGTTGTATTTCGTTAGCTGCGGCTTCGGGTCGAAGGTGTCCACGTGGGACGGTCCGCCGTTCATGAAAAGATGGATGACCCGCTTCGCCTTCGGCGCAAAGTGGGGCTGCTTCGGCGAGAGCGGATTCAGGCCCGAGACCGCGGCCGAATCACCCCCGAGCGCTTCGTTCAAGATGCTGCCGAGCGCGAGCGCGCCGAGCCCCATGCCGCATCGATGGAGGAAGTCGCGCCTGGTGGAGAAGAGGTCTTGAAGGCGGTGGGCGTGGTGAGACATGACGATGGTGGCAAGACTACCCCAAGCCCGATCCATGGGCTCTCGGAAAATTAGGGCGAGGAGGCAGGGGAATCCCGAGATGCGCCGGGGCGCGCGCTGCGCGGGAGGTGGGCTGCTGCGCTAGCCTTGGGTCCGGCTCGTCTCGTCGGCGGGGTGTCCATTCAGGCCGAGGCGGTGGAACCCAAGACGACCGAGGAACGCCGTCATCCGGCGCCAGAAGGTGCGGCGCCGGATGCGAACGAAGTCCGCTCTGAGTTCGCTGACCTCTGCCCGGAGTTGGTCGAGAGAGCTGACGGGCCGGGAAAAATTCGCGAACGACTCCACCCGGCGGCGATAGGTGAGTTGGAGTTGTTCCATGTCGGCGGGTTGATCGGCGGAAGATTCGACCGGGAACTGATCGTCGAGGATGAAATGCCACACGGGTTGATCGACGGCCCGGGCACAGAGCGCTTCATACTGGGCGTAGCTCGTCCGGCCGCCCAATTGCTTGCTGAGGGACGGCTCCGGTCCGTAGCGCATGCCAACGATTTGGATCACGGCCTTGCACCGGCGGATCCTGCGGGCGACCTGGGGGCGGCTGTCAGCGGAGTCCTGGTCGGAGAACTCATGCCAGACGGGGATGTAACCGAGACGACGGAGGCTTTCGGCAACGGCCTCCCGGGCCACGCGAAGTTCCGATGCCACTGCCGAAATATAAATCTCCCGAGTCAAAACCATGCGTCGAAGACGACAATCGAGAGAATTGCCATAAACGCAAGATGAAGTTTGGCCGGAAGGTTTGCTTTCGGAGACGGGCGCACTACGGTCTGCGGTCCATGTCCTGCACAAAGATCGACCCTGCGCTCCACCAGGCCCGCAAGCCCGAGTGGATTAAGGTGCGCCTGCCCTCAAACCCCGTTTTCTTTTCCACCAAGGCGCTCATTTCCGATCTCCGGCTCCACACCGTGTGCGAGGAGGCCCAATGCCCGAATCGCTGGGAGTGCTGGAGCGCGGGGACGGCCACGTTCATGATCGCCGGGGAGCGCTGCACCCGCGCGTGTGGCTTCTGCGCGGTCACGACGGCGAAGCCGTTCGCGCTGGAGGAGGACGAACCCGAGCGCGTCGCCGAGGCCATCCTGCGGATGAAGCTGAAGCACGTCGTTATTACGGCCGTCGCCCGCGACGATCTCAAGGACGGTGGTGCTCTCCACTTCGCGCGCACGATCGAAGCGGTCCGCGCCGCGCAGCCCGCCATCGTCATCGAAGTCCTGACGCCCGATTTTCACGCGAAGGACGAGTGCCTGCGCCTCGTCGCCGCGGCGCACCCGCACATCTTCAACCACAATGTCGAAACCGTGGAGCGGCTCACTCCGCTCGTGCGCTCGCGCGCGAAGTACCGGCTCTCGCTGCAGGTGTTGCGCCGGATGAAGGAGATCGCGCCGCAGATCGTGACGAAGAGCGGCATCATGCTCGGCCTCGGGGAGACGGAGCCGGAGATTTTTCAAACGATGGACGATCTCCGGGAAGCCGGGGTGCAGGTCCTCACGATGGGGCAGTATTTGCGCCCCTCGCCGCAACATTTGCCGGTGCTCGAGTACGTGCACCCGGACACCTTTAAGCTCTACAAGGACATCGCCGAAAAGAAGGGCTTCGAGCACGTCGCATCGGGGCCGCTGGTCCGCAGCTCTTATCACGCGGCGGATTTCAATCCGGTGCCGCTGCCCGGATAGAGCATCTGCCGAAAATCGTTTTCGGGTGTGTCATCCGGAGGAACGAGGGATCTCTCCAGTAGCTTGGGAGATCCTTCGCAAGCTCAGGATGACACAAGGGAAGAGTGGAAATCCATTTCGGCGAACCAATGGCTCTAGCCAGGTTACCGTGCGCTGGTGGGCGGGGATTTTGCCGCGTTCGGGGTGCCGCCGGCCTGGGCGAAGAGCGCCCGCTCCTCCGGCAGCATCGAGCTGCCGGCCGCATACTGAAGATACTCCTGCGCTTCCGCGAGGCGCCCGGCGCCGGTGAGAAAGATGGCGTAGTAGAGCGCGACACTGGGCTCGCGGAGTTTTTCTTTCGGAAATGTTTTCATCACCGTAACCGCCTCTGCGGCACGGCCTTGCTGGAAGAGTGAGAATCCATAGGTGGAGGCGACGACGGGATCGGTCGGCGCCTGCTGGAAAAGGGTGGCAGCCAGCTTGTGCGGGGAGTCGGCGTCGTGACCGGTGAGGAGGGCGAGGGCGATGTAGTTGTTGCGGGCGGGAACGCTGCGCGGGTCGAGCGAGGCGATGGTCCGGGCGGCCAGGTAGAGTTGATTCGTGTTCTGGCTGGCGAATGCCGCTTTCCAGAGGTGGTCGGCGACCCAGCGCGGGGCCTTGCCGGTCTCGGTCAGCCGCCACATGAGGTCTTCGGCTTTTTGCGTCCAGCCCCAGCCGAGCACGGTGCGGGCGAGGACTTCGAGCGCAAAGGGTTGGCCACCGACCGCCGCCAGCGCATTGGTCCACGAGGCCGAGGTGCTGAGTTCGTCGCCGAGTCGCTCGGCGGTGCGGCAGAGGTAGGCATGGCGGAGGAATTCGAGTTCCTTCCAGTTCTCGTTTTCCAGCGTCTCCTTCAGGCGGGTCCAGTTGGAGGCACGGGCTTCTGCGTCCGCGAGCGCGGCTCGGATTTGCGGGAGATCGAACGCCTCCACGGGAAGCGAGTCGCGCCATTCCGGAATCGCGAGGGCCAGGCCGTTTTCGTTCATCCAGGTGAGGACGAGGAAGACGTTGCGGGGTTCGCCGACGGACTCCTTTTGCAACTGACCGAGATAGGCGTTGGCTTCGTTCGACCGATAGCGGTGCAGGACGGTGAGCCGTAGCAGCTTGTCGGTGAATTTGCTGCCGGGAGCGTTGGCGAGTTCGGCGGTAAGGGCCAGCGCATCGAGCGTTTCGCGGCGAGCGGTGGCGTCTGCCACGAGGATCCGGAGGGCGGCGAGGGAGGTCTCGGGATTTGCGCGCAGCTTCGCGAGGCGATCGAGAGCGGTGGCGCGCGCGGCGTCGTCCGAGGTCTTGAGCTGGGCGGCGCTGAGTTCGAGTGCGTATTCCGTGTTCGTGGGGACCAGAGCGAGAGCTTTTTCCCAGTGCGCGGCGGCGGCGGTGGCGTTGTTCTCCCGGGAGGCGACACGCCCGGAGAGCTCGTGAAACTTCGCGCCGGTGCGGCCTTCCGGCGGAAGGTCCGCGAGGTTGCGCGCGGCCCCGGCGAAGTTCCCGGCTTTCCACATCGCGGCGGCGATCGCGAGCGTGTTTTCCGCGTCGCCACCCCCGATGCTGTCGAGGTGCTGGCGCGCAGCGAGCGCCTCCGGCGAACCGAGCGCTTCGAGCGAGCGGGCAAAGATCCGGGTCGCCTCGAAGCTGTGGGGGTTGCGTTGCAGGGCAGTCCGGGCGGCGATGATGGCCTCCTTGTAGTCGCCCGCGGCGAACTTCTCGGCCGCGCGCCCGATGCGCCGGTTTTCCATCCAGCCGCGGTAAATGGTCTGCGCGTGGGGAAGGACGAGAAAGGCAATGGAGGCGAGGATGGCGGCGCCGATCCATGGCCAGGGGCTGTGATACCAGCGCTGCTTATGAAAGGTTCCGACGGTCCAGGGCATGAAGATTGGCGGGTTGGAGGCGCTACGAAGAGTGGGCGGGAGTGACCCGCGGGACGAGAAGGCGGGAAATGAGATCGCGGGCGGCGGCGTCGGCCTCATCGGCCGTGGCGCATCCGGAGATGATCAGTTCGGCGGACTGCTGGCCCATGCTCCGCTCGCGGCGCACGATGGATTCCCACGTGGCGAGGTACTTCTGGCGGGTGAGCGGATGCTGGCCGGCGGCCCGGGCGGAAGTGAACGGCCAGATGCCGTGGTAGACGAAGAGCATTCCCCTGGCTTCCCGGAAGCTGTAGGCCCGGAACGGGAGCTCGAGACCGGCGGCAGTGAAGGTCTTCTCGCCCCGATTCTCATTGAGCTCGCGCCCGCCGGCGGGGAGGCAGAGATCGGGGTTGTGCATCGAGGCGGCGACGCGGCTGAAGGACGGGCCGAAATCCCAGTGAAAGAAATAGAGCAGCCACTGGCTGCGCCCGGGGCCGGGCCCGTGGTAGGCAGCGGCTTCGGTGCTGCGAAACGAATCGAGCGCAGTGGAACTGATTTTCGCCCGCTCGCTCCCGCCGACGGGGTAGGCGCGCAGCGGTCCGGTCGGTGCCGGGCTCGGGTCGTAGAACCAGACGAAGGTCGCGATGGCACCGAGGACCACCCAGGCGGAAATGCCCGGAGCGAACCAGCGCGGCAGGGTCTGCCCGGGCGCGACGGATGCGGGGACGGCCAGCGGCTGATTATTGCGATCGAACAGGAGCGCGGTCACGAGGATGCACGCGATGCAGAAGGCGAGCGTGGTGAAGCCGGCCGAATCATGCCAGCGATCGACGGCGCCGAGGCCGGAATGGGCGGCATTCCAGGCGAGGAAGCTGGCCCGGAAGACATTCGTGGCGAATGCCACGGCGAGGCTGACGCCGACGAGTCCGATGCGGCGGACGGCATCAAACCGGAAGAACTCGCCGAGGACGATGGACGCCATCAGCGAGCCATGGAGCGAACGGATACCGCTGCACGCTTCATCCACGCCCACGACGCCGCTGCCGACCTCGATCAGATTGCCGTGCTGAAGCGCGCCGACGCCGACGAGGTCGAGCACTTCCACCGCGACGCCGGCGACGAGGCGCATGAGGCCTTGCGTCAGCGGACCTTCCACAAAATCCGGCCAGGGCACCGCGGTGAAAACGATGACCACCGGAAAGGCAAAATATTTCACCCAAGGCCAGCCGCCGATCCTCCCGATGGTGGCAAGGGTGACGGCGGAGACGATCCCGGTGAAGACCCAGTTGAGCAGTGTCCAGTCCGGGCTCGGCTGGGCGAGAACCCAGAGGGGAAAAACCGCCACCGTTCCGAGGATCGCCAATGGGACGCCGGCGCGGATGGGTTCACCGGGCTGGGGCCGGGTCTTCCAACGATGCCAGGCTGCATAGCCCGCGAGCAGGGGAACAAAGTATCCGAAATGGTATTCCGGATTGAGATCCCAGTGGACGGAGAGTCCCGTCAGCGGGGCGAGCCAGAGGAGGAGCAGGGCCAGCAAGAGTGGCCAGTGGAAGGCCTCGGCTCCGCTTTTGGCGCGGCCCGGTGTGGCGTGCGAAGGTGGCGAAGTTGTGGCTTCCAAGTTCAATGGCCCGGGCCGTTCGCCGTAGGAGTGTGGCTGACGGGTGCTGATTGCGAATGGTGACGCAGGTTCATGAAAGGTATCCGGGGAAAGTCCGAGAGCGGAAGAGCTGCGGAGTAGAATCCTCGGGAACCTGCCCAACAAGGAGCAAAATGCAACGATTATGCGGCGGCGGCCGCCGTGCCTTATTGGGCCGGGGCGACGGCGGCGGGGGCCGTGACCGGCGCCGCGGAGAATTCCGTCTGGAGCCGCCCGATCAATTCCCTCACGAGCGGCTTGCGCTTCTCGTTGCTTTCCTTGCGGAGCTGTTCCTCAATTTTCCGCCGCTCTTCGCTGTAGCGCTGCACGAAGACCTGCCGGCGTTCCCCTGCAAGCTGGAGACCGGATTCCTGAAGCGCCATTTCCACTTCCTTCTCCATCATTCTTTTCCGGAGTTGCTCCCGGTCGAGCAGGGCTTTCTTTTCGTCGGGCGCGAGATTCGCCCAACGGATGAAATTCTCCTCGAAGCGTTTTCGCTGCGCTGGAGTCAGCGCATTGAGAGCCCGGCTGACATTATCAAACTCCGGGGTAGGAGTACCATCGAAGGACAGCTTGCGCCCCTTCTTCCACACATTGTCGGCCTTTTTTGTGGGTGAAGTCCCGGGCGGCGGGGTCGGCGTTTCAGCGCGGGCGAACGAGCCGGCGGCGCAGACCGACAGACAAATCAGTAAGTGGAGCCGTCGAGCCATACGGAATTCTGCTCGGAGTCCAGCAACTCGTCCAGATGACTGATCACCTGAAGATCCGGACTCGCAGATACCCGGCTGGCCAGCACGTAGACGGGGTCGGGACGTTGGGCGAACTCGATCGACATCGCGGACACGACCGCCACTGCCGCAGCACTGATCGCTACCAACCGCCAGCGAGCGCACAGCCACTCCCACGCGGAGCCCGCTGGGGTGCTGCCTTCACGGATCGCGCGGACGACGTTCCGGGCAAAAAAAGGCGAGACGCGCGGTTCGCGCACCTTGCCGAGCAGGTTCCACAGGTTGTCGTGTTCGTCGGAGTTCATCGGTGCGCGGTGAAACGCACGGGAGCCGGGAAAGTTGCGCGCAGGGGTCGCATTTCTGCCGCCATCAGGCGGTTTCGTGCGCTTCCAGGAAACCTTCGAGCTGCCGAATCCGCGTCGGATGACGCATCTTGCGCAGGGCCTTGGCCTCGATCTGCCGAATGCGTTCGCGGGTGACCTTGAATTGCCGGCCGACCTCTTCCAGCGTCCGGCTGTAGCCGTCTACGAGACCGAAGCGCTGTTCCAAGACCTGCCGCTCCCGCTCGGTGAGCGTCTCGAGCACGTCCTTGATCTTCTCCTTGAGGAGCACGATCGCCGTCATGTCCGACGGATTTTCGGCTCCCTTGTCTTCGATGAAATCCCCGAAGCTCGTGTCGTCGCTTTCGCCGACTGGCGATTGGAGCGAGATCGGCTGCTGCGCCATCTTCAGCACGGCACGCACCCGCTCCACCGGGAGCTGGATTTCGTCCGCCACCTCCTCCGGGGTCGGTTCGCGACCGTAATCCTGCACGAGCTGCTTTTGCACGCGCATCAGCTTGTTGATCGTCTCGATCATGTGGACCGGGATACGGATGGTCCGCGCCTGGTCGGCGATCGAGCGGGTGATCGCCTGGCGAATCCACCACGTCGCGTAGGTCGAAAATTTGTAGCCGCGGCGATACTCGAACTTTTCCACCGCCTTCATCAGGCCCATGTTGCCCTCCTGGATCAGGTCGAGGAACGAGAGGCCGCGGTTCGTGTATTTCTTGGCGATGGAGATGACGAGCCGCAGGTTGGCCTCCACCATCTCGGTCTTCGCCTTGAGCGCCTTTTTCAGCCACATCTTCAGCTCCATATACTCGGCGAAGAACTCCTCCGGGCTCAGCCAGGTCCTCATCTGCTGGTCCTTGAGTTTCGCTGCGTAGTCGATGGGCGCGTGCCCGTGGTGCGCAGCTTTCGCCGCCTTCTTCGGCTTGTGCAATTCCTCGCTCCACTGCGTGGTCAGGCGGTTTGATTCATCGGCGAGATGCACAAATTCCTCGGTGACCTTCTGCTTGAAGAAAAATTTTGGATACTGCCGCTGGATCGCCGCATGGGCTTTTTCGAAGTCCTGATATGACTTGGTGTCGTGGTTCTTGCCGCCGTGCGCCACATAGTTCCGGTAAGTGGAGCTGCAATTATCCGAGGCGTGCTGAAGCTGGTTCATTTGCTTCGGCAGGAGCTTCATGTAGCGCTCGCGGCTCTCGATCTTCTTGTCGAGAATCACGCGGTCGAAACGCTCGCGGCCTTCGGTCAGTTTCTGGGCGAGATCGAGGTAAGCGCGGGCGATGAAACCGAAACGGTTGATGTGCTTTTGCACGTTGAGTTCCGCTTCTTCGATGCGCTTGGAAATTTCCACTTCCTGCTCGCGGGTCAGCAACGGTACCTGGCCCATCTGCTTGAGATACATCCGCACCGGGTCGTCGAGGATGTCGAGCTTGGCCTCGGGCTTCTCCTCCTCCTCCTCCGCGTCCTCGGTTTTCTTTCCGTCCTTAAAACGATCCACATCCGACGCCTCGATGATCTCGATCTCCATGCTGCGGAGCCGGCCCATGATGGCCTCCATCTCGTCCGGGTCGTTGACGTTGTCCGGCAGCGCCTCGTTCAGGTCGTCGAAAGTGAG
>JANPHH010000642.1:0-8776 GCA_031424375.1 Chthoniobacter sp.
CCGGGCACGCGCGGGCATTCCCGGCAAGGTGCATCCCCTTCCCCTGGGCTTAAGTCCGGAACGCGTCGCGGCTGCACCGACCGCGGACTTGGAAAAAACGACCGACATCTTCTTTTCGGGCAGGGTTGATTTTCCTCCCGCGCGGCGGCGCGGCATCGATCAGTTGCTGGCCCTGCGCTGCGACGGTCTCCGCGTCGAGATCGGGGAGCGGATGCCGCTGGCGGAATACATGGAACGATGTGCCCGCGCGTGGCTCGTCTGGTCTCCCGAGGGTTATGGCAAGGAGTGTTTCCGCCACTACGAGGCGCCGCTGTGCCGTTCGGTGCCGGTCATTAACCGCGCGCCGATGATTCGCCATCACCCCCTCGAAGACGGAGTTCATTGCTTCTACTACGATGCCGAAAGGGATGATCTGGCCACCGTGGTGCGACAGGCGTTGGCGAATCGTGATCGCCTTCGAACGATGGCTGCCGCGGGGCGCGACCATGTCTTGAGGCATCATACCTTCGAGGCCATTTGTCGTTACGTCATCGAGACAACCTCGATCCCAGCGCGGCTAAAGTAGCGCCGCCGTTTCGCTTCAACCTGCGCCGCGCCCCGACCCGACGGCCAGGGTGGTGCGGTAGAGTAGTAAAGTTCCGACGCCACATGATCAGGCGTGCGATCGCCGCCTAACGCGTGGCGGCATCGACCTGACGACTGACGTGATACTTCTGGGCAAGCGCTTCGATGCCCGGTTTGATCTGTTCGAAATGTTCGCTCGCGTTCAGAGTGTTTTTGGTTGTCATCGTTTTCAGAATCCTGGGATCTCGTGCGACTCGACAACCTCATGTCCTCTACGAGTTCAGAAAGTCGCAGGGCCGGTCAACAAATCCTGGCAGAACAACTGCCTTTCCATGCGCGCGTCAGGCGACTCGCGATGAAATACCCGGCTGCGGGAATTTTCCTTTTGTGCCTGTTGGTCTTTATGGCCAATGGGCGGCCGCAACCGGAAATCGACTGCGTTCCTGCGCCGTACACGGCGTGGTCGCTGGTGCGGCATGCGTCGTCCGACTTGCAGGAATACTCCCAGCTAAAGGGATACCTGGGCGGCGCGATCCGCGTGCGCGCGGATGGTTCATGGGGCTCCATGTATCCGCCGGGCAGCGCTTGGGCGGCGTTGCCCTTTGTCGCTCCGGTCGCCGTCTTCCGCGAGTCACCGTTCCGCGCCGGTCCCATGCTGCACCTTGGCAAGTTAGTCGCAGCCGTCTTCGTTGCCGGCGCGGCCGCTCTTTTCTTTCTGATCTGCCGGCGGTTGGTGCCGGCGGCGGCCTGGCCTGCCACCGTCCTTTTCGCCTTCGGAACCTGCCTCTACAGCGTGGCGAGTCAGGCGCTCTGGATGCATGGGCCGGCGGTGTTTTGGCTCTGCGGCGCGCTCTATTTTCTCACCCGATCGAATGAGCCATCGACGGCTTCATACTTAGCCGTCGGGTTCGCGCTGGGAATGGCCGGAGCGACTCGGCCGAGCACGATTTTCTTCGCGCTCGCCACCCTCGGTGCCCTTGCCTTCGAGCGACGTGGGTGGGCGCTCATCGCGGTCGTGACCGGCGCGATTCCACCAGCGATCGCGTTGTTACACGATAACTGGACCAACTTCGGCGACCCGATTTTCGGCGGTTACTTGAATGAGAATTGGAGCGGATCGCCACCCCCATGGCTGGGATTTTTCGGGCTGCTCCTGGCCCCATCGCGCGGAGTGCTGGTCTATTCGCCCGCACTAATTTTGGGCTTTGCCGGCGTGTGGCGGATGCTGTCTGGGAACGAGGAGGCGACCCGCCGCACGCGCGGTCTTCTGGTCGCCTGGATCGCGGCCTCGATCGCGACGTTGCTTTTCTATGCCCGCTGGCACGAATGGAGGGGCGGTTGGTGTTTTGGGCCACGCTATCTCTGCGAGACCATGCCGGTGGCGTGCCTGTTGTTCGGGTTTGCCTATGTGGCGCTGCGACGACCCTGGCAGCGGAGCGCCGCGGTCGCATTGGTGGCTCTTTCCGTGGCGGTGCACTTCCTCGGCGTGTTCGGCCACAGCGGATACGTGGCCTGGCAAAACCGTAACTATTTGCCGGACGACGGACGCGGCATGTTCTCCTTCCACGACACGCAAATCGAAGCTCACGCCCGCGCTCTCCTGCAAAAAATCAGCGGCGGCGTGGACAGAAATCGCTGACGTGTTAACGGCTCTCCGCATGGAGCATCAGAAATCATGGGAAGATCGGCTCCGCGCGGCAGGTCAGCGAGCCTGGCCCTGGTTTGCAGCGATTGCGGTGCTGCTGGCGTTGCAAATTCGGTGGTGGTGGGACCCGGGGCCCGATGCGTCAGAGTATCTTTCCATCGCGCGACATTTTTCTCACGGTGAGGTGCTGCGACTCGGAACGCCCCATCTGGGTCATCCACCCGGATACCCGTTGCTGATCGCTCCATTTTTCTGGGTCCAAGATCGGCCGTTCTTGTTGATCTCGCTGTTTCACTGGGCACTCGGCCTGGGAGCATCCGTCGGAATTTTTTCATGGTTGCGCCGCTTGAACATCCCTGCGGCAGGTCCGTTGACGGCGCTCGTCATGGCCAATGCCGGCTTCCTGGAGGTACATCGGCATGTGCTGTCGGAAACCGCATTCATGGTCGAGTTGCTCGGGACCGCACACGTGTTGTATCGGGTAATCAACAGCCGCTCGCCGGCGCGGACGGCCGGCTGGACCGCGCTCGCGGTGCTGTTGCTGGTCTTCACCTGTTATACGCGCCATCTCGGAGTGTTTCTGACGGCTGGGTTGGTGTTGACGTTGTTCCTTCGCGCGTGGCGTGGCAAAGATTCGTGGCGGCGCGCGATGACGATCAGTGTCGCGGTCGGCCTGCCGGTTGTTCTCGCCTTGTTGGCGCTATTGGCCTGGGACCAAGCCAGGTTGATGCAGATGGATCATACCTCCAAGCCCAGCTTCGAGTCGCTGGTGGATGACCATCACCCGCTCTGGCAGCAAGTCGCCGAAGGCATCCGCCGCGAGAGCAGTGAATGCGGCCGGTTGCTCTTGCCGGGGATGTACAAAGCGTATGCGAAAGCAGGCGATTGGCTGAACATCAACACGTTCATTTACGGCGTGGTCACGATTTTTCTGGCCGTGGGATGGTGGCGCTTGGTGCGGCAACATGAGGACCCGTTGTTGTTGATGTGTCCCGTGTACGTGGCTTTCGTGGCGATCATTCCTTGGGATGCCGGCACCCGCTACCTCGTGCCGATCCTGCCGGCGCTTTGGGCCAGTACTTGGCCGATTCTGGAACGGCGGCGCCGCCCTGGGACAATTCTCGGCGTGTTGCTGGTGGCGCACACAGCCGTGTCCCTGGGGTATTGGGGCTGGGAGTTGAAGAACATGCGCCTGCACCGTTTTTGGCCCATCCTCGCTGAGGTGACCGCCCCCTTGCACTCGGAGTTAGAGACCACAGAACTGTACCGGGTTTCACCAGCCCTCGAGTCGATGCTCCGAGTGCAAGCCGACCGACGCTTCGTGAACTATCAACAGCCCGAGGAGATTGCCGTCGCCACTCAGTGGCTGATCACCGCCGACCGGGAGCCGGCACCTCCAGGCTTTCGCGAAGATCGGGTCGTTCGTCAGTTCAAGCTTCTAAAACGACAGTGACCCGGTTCCCAACCTCTGTGCCGAATCGAGTGGGTGGGAGCATTTCAGGGTTTCTGGATCAAGGTTTGATAGAACGTCAAAGTTCGCGGCATGATTTCCTTCCAGCCAAGGGCTGCCGCACGACCACGTTCAGCGAGTCGCTGGGCCAACGCGTCATCCGTAAGTAACTGAACGATCCGGTCGGCCCAGGCTTCGGGACCGGCTTCGACCGGCAGCAGCGCTTGTGGCATCGCCGCGTCACTTCCAATGAAATCGCCGACGGCAGTCTCGGGGCCGTCCGCGGCCAGCACCGGTGTGCCAAGCGTCATGGCCTCCAAGACGACCAGACTCTGGCCTTCGCGCGGGGACGGCTGGAGCAGCAATGCGGCGGAAGCGATCTGCCGCAGCACATCGTGCCAGTCCGCGAGTTGCCCGTGAAAGCACACGGCGCCAGCCACGCCTTCGCCAGCAGCCAGTTGCTCACAAGCGGCCCGGGCCGGTCCGTCGCCGATCACATGCAACTGCGCCTCGGGCAACCGGGCCAGGACGTGTGGCCAGGCGCGGATGACCAGATCCACGCGCTTGTCCGACACCAGACGGCCGGCGACCACGACGCTCCATCGCCTCTTGTTCGCCACCGCCCCTTCCATTTCCGCCGGTCTTTCAAAGCCGGCAGGGATGACCGTGATCTGCCGCGGGCTGACGTGGTGAAATTCTTGGAGACGCCGGGCGGTCGTCGGCGAAATGCACAAATTGGCCGGGGCGAGCCATGCATACACGCGTTCCGCCAGCGCGGCCACCGGTCCCCACTGTCCCAGATGTTTCTGCGAAGCAGTCCGGCCATACACTTCGAACCAGGTGACAAACCACGGGCATCGGCGGACAAACAGGCAATGGACCAGCCAGAACGCCGGCACCGCCAGCGAGGGAAAGGCGACTACATTGATCAGATCAAAATCCTTCCGGCGATGCTTGGGATATCGCAACAACACGCCCACGGCAAATCGCAGCGCGGTCAGCAGACTGCGCCGACCTGAAGCCTGGTAGAGCGGCGCCGCGCGGCACAAGGCGTGGTAGTGAATGCCTTCCCGCACGATGCTATCGGGGCCATCCCACCAGTGCATGCCAAACATGTGTGGTTCGTGTCCGTGATCGCGGAGTTGCACGGCCAACTCATAGAGATACTTCTCGCCGCCGCCTTTGACCCACGGATAAACGGCATCGTAGATCAGGGCGATTCGCATGATGATCCTAAGCGGACGGAAGCTCCGGCGTCGAACGGGGCTTCCGCGCAAAAACCAGCCCTTCCGCCGGGCGTTTCCACAGATGGTTCTCGGCGAGACACCAGGGGATCGCCGCCAGCGTCACGAGCGCCCCGAATACGCGCGCGGCGAACGCCCGCCCGCCGCCCTTTCCGGACATGTGCATGGTGCTGCTCCCCTGCGCCACGGAAAGCCCGATATACCCGGCGCAAGTCAGGACCGAAGCCGGCCGAACCACCACCTCTTCGAAGCCCGCGGCGACGCAGGCCCTGCGGATTCCTTCCGCCGAGGGCAGCGTCACGTGCCTCGGAGCCTCCACCACCTGAGCCCACCGGGATTGAAGGATCGTGGCTTGCGGACAGTCAACCAGCGGCACGGCCGCGACCAGCCAGCCGCCGGGCGCCAGGAGGTCATGGCAAATGCGCAGCACTCCCTGGACATCCGGCACGTGCTCCAGGACACAAAACGCCGTGACCAGATCGAAAGACTCCGCGCGGAAATGCTGCGGCAACTGCTCAAAATCGCAGGCAACACACGGGATCCCCATCGTCTTTTCCACGTAGCTGACGATTTCCGGTTGAAAGTCCATGCCCTGCACATCGAATCCGCGGCCGCGCAGCAAATTCAAGCGCAACCCCCGCCCGCATCCCACGTCGAGGATCCTCCCCACCTTGCGGTCGCGCCAGCCGATGCCACGCAAGGTCAAGCGGACTTGGGTTTCATATTGTGGCCGATAAAAGCACCGATCCTCGACCCACGCCAAAGCCCGGCGCCAGCGGTGGTCGCCTGCCAGATCGGGAGCGAAGTTATACACCGGCGGGTAGTATGAGCTCAGCTCGCTCGCCTTGGGTTGGGGAAACAAGACCGCCGATCCGCAGTCGCGGCAGCGATGGAAGGCCCATCGGCCGGGTGCGCAGCCGCGCCGGTCCTCAATATTCTCCAACCATGGTTCGCAGACTGCGCCGGAGCAATACGGACAAGCGGGGAAATCACGCAGCGACTTCGTCCCATCCCTCATTTGGCGTCACGAGACAGGCCGATTGTCGCAGGCTTCGAGCCAAAGGCAGTGCGCCCTCGATCCCCAGGAAAAGGCGCGAATTCAGAAAGTAAGTGCAACACGCCGATCATGGTGGAGGAGAACTCTTGTAGGAGGATGGCGATGATTTACCGGCCACTCAATGCAGAAGAAAGCAGCGCGCTCACAGCGCTGCGCACGGACGGTCTCAACCAGACGGAGCTCGCACGCACACTCGTCCAGCACCCGGCCGCCAGCGGTCTCGATGAGCGCCAGCGCGAGGAGTGACGCAGGCCGCCAAAAGGTTACGGTCGCTTTGTTTTCAGATGTATTCCGTGGGCCGGAGGCCAAGCCCATGACCCGCTCTTACTTCTTTCCAGCCCACTTGATGGCTTCGACGATGTGTTGGCGCACGAAAGGCGTGCTCAGGGAGCGCAGGTCGTGACCAAACTCTGTATAGAAGAACCGACCGCCGGTGGCAGGCTCATGCGTCCAGGCGATGGGATGATCCGCGCCCATAGGCTTGCCGTTGCGGGTCTGAAAATACTCACGCACGGGCGTGTAAGTGGTCTCGTCTACGCGCATGAGCACGTTGAAGCCGGGCAATCCGGTGACCGAGCGGTCGTGATTGGTCCAGTCGGCTTCGATCCAGAACTCGGCGGGTTGGCCTTTGACGGATGGATGTTCCTTTGCGGCGGGATCAAGGGTGACCCTCGCTTTGCTGAAGTCGGAATCGCTGTTGAAATCGCAACCGCCGAGCGCATTCAGCCACGGCCACTTGGTCTGGTGGACCAGCGCCGCGTGCAGGCCGACGATGCCTCGCCCGCCCTTGGTGAACCATTCCTCCACCGATTTGCGCTGCTCCTCGGGCAGCACCTTGTCGAGTTCGTTGGCGTTGTTCAGCACGAGCACGTCATAGCGGCTGAGTTCTTCGGCACGCATATCTTTCCAATGCTCCGTCACGTCCACCTCGAAGCCATTCTCGTGTCCGAGCAAAACGAGCCACCGATTAATCCTTGGCGTTTCGGGATGGCGATAATAACCGGTGTCGGAATACACGAGCACTTTCAATCCGCTGGCTGCGGGCGCGGGTGCACCGGGTTCATGACTTTGGGCGATGCCGGTGAGGAGAAGGAGCAGTGAGAGAATGAGAGGCTTCATCGTAGGGTTGGATTCATCGACAGAAGAACGGGGACTGGCGAGTGAATCCGAAACGCCAAATCAAGTTGGCTCTTGCGCCTCACCTCTTCAGCAACGCTTCCACCACCGGCTTGAGCCTGCTCGCATAGCCATGGTAGCCATTGAGGCCGAGGTGGAGATGTTTTTCGGAATAGAGTTCCGCATTCAGCGCGCCGTCACCGTTGGTGAAGTCCTTCCAGAGATCGAGCATCTGGACGCGTGTGTCGTCGTCGAGTTTGAGAGCGTCGAGGGCGGTGTTGATCTAGCGCACTTTGGCCCCGGCTTCCTTGCTCGGATCGAATGCGGGCAGGATTTTCACGAGCACGATCAGCGATTGCGGGCAGCGGAGGCGGAGGTTCTCCACGCAGAGCTTGATGCCGTGCGCGGCGGCGGTGACGGGGACGCCGTTGGCTTGCACGAGTGGGGCGTTGTTGACGCCGATCATGAGGATGATGACCTGCGGCGATGCGCCATCGAGCGCGCCGTGATCGAGCCGCCACAGGAGGTGCTCAATGCGGTCGCCGCCGATGCCGAGGTTCACGGTCTTCATCGCGCCGAAGTGTTTTTGCCACGCGGCGTTGAACGGTGTGCCGTCCCAGCCACCGCCCCAATGCTGCGTGATGCTGTCGCCGAGCAGGGCGATGTCGATGTGGCTGCCTGCGGCTTTCACGTTGGCGATGTTCGTGGCGTGATGCGCGAGCCAGTCGTTGGCCTCGCTACCATCCTTTGCTTTCCAATGTCCCGCCGTTGGCGTGACGAACCACATTTCGGGAAGATGTCTCTGCACTTCGTGGCCGGGCTTGCGGGAGTATTCCATCTGCGTCACCCATACGGTTTCGGCTTCGCTCAAAGGCCAGCCGGTGAGCTGCGGGTCCAGCTTGCTTTCGTTGTAAGGCGCGTAGGGATAGACGAGCGATTTGCCATCGGCGGTCTTCGGTGTGGGCTGAAGCATCACTGCGGCGGGAGCAGACGCGGGTGCCGGAGCCGCGGCGCCGGTCTTTTTCGCGGGGATGATGACATTGCCACCGAGCCCTTTTCCACCGAGGAACTGGTCGAGCAGCGGCTTCAAGCGCTCCGCATACACGGCGTAGCCAGCGAGCGAGAGATGGATGTCATCGGGAGTGAAGAACGCTTTCTTGATCGTTCCATCCGCGTTCGCGAGATCGTTCCACAAGTCGAACACATGCACCTTCGGATCGCTGTCGAGCTGCAGCGTGTCCAGCACGGCGTTGGTCTTCTTGAGGTTTTCGTAGAAGGCATTACCGGGCGCGTGGCAGGGCAGCATTTTGGCCGCGATGACGTCCGCCTGCGGGAACTTCTCGCGCACATTTGCCACGACCATCTGCACGCCTTTCGCCGCCGCCTCCACGCCGGTCTCGGGCGCGAAGAACATGTTGTTATTCCCGATCATCACGATGACGACCTTCGGCTGCAGTCCCTCCACACCGCCGTGGTCGAGGCGCCAGAGGACGTTCTGCGCCTTGTCGCCGCCGATGCCGATGTTGATCGTCTTGTAGTTCGCGAAATGTTTCCTCCACGACTCATTGAGCACGCCTTTGTCGAGCGGGCTGCCCCATTGCTGCGTGATGCTGTCGCCGACGAGCAGGATGTCGATGGGGCCGCGATTTGCCTGCACGTAGTCCACGAGCTTCGCGTGCGTATCGAGCCAACTCGTGCCG
>JANPHH010000643.1:0-2041 GCA_031424375.1 Chthoniobacter sp.
GGGACGGCGCGAAAATGCGGCTCGAAGAAATCCACCGTTTCCCCACCGGCATCACGCCCATCGGCGACACAAAGCGGTGGGACATCGCGCGCATCTGGGGCGAGGTCGAGCGCGGACTCGGCATGGCGGCGAAGCGGTTCGGCGACGCGATCGTGTCGGTCGGCGCGGATACGTGGGGCGTCGATTATGTGCTGATCGACAAAGCGGGCGAGCTGATCGAAACGCCGTGGAATTACCGCGACGCCCGGACGCACGGCATGCTGGAGAAAGTGAAGGCCCGCGTGTCGTACGAGGACATTTTCGCGGCGAGCGGGGTCCAGTTCATGGAGATCAATACGCTCTACCAACTCCTCGCTTCGCACGAACGCGACCCGGCGGTGCTCGCCTCGGCGGATCGGCTGCTGATGATCCCGGACTACCTGCATTTCAAGATGTGCGGCGCGAGGGTGGGGGAGTTCACGAACGCGACGACGACGCAATTTTTTCATCCAACAAAGAAGACGTGGTCCGTGGACCTCCTCCAGAAACTCGGCCTGCCCACCGCGATGCTGCCCGAAGTCGTGCAGCCCGGCGCGCGGCTTGGGCGCTTGCTTCCGGGGGTGTGCGAGCGCACCGGGCTTCACGCGGGGGTGGAGGTCATTGCCCCGGCGACGCACGACACCGGCTCGGCGGTGGCCGGAGTGCCCGGCGCTGCGACCGAGGGAGTTGGGCGGCTCGCCTACATCAGCTCCGGCACCTGGTCTCTGCTCGGCGTTGAACTGCATGAGCCTGATCTCTCGGCGCGCGCCTTCGAGTTGAACCTGACCAATGAGGGCGGCGTCGATGGCACCTATCGTCTGCTCAAGAACATCATGGGTCTCTGGCTCGTGCAGGAATGCCGCCGGTCCTTCGAAAAACGCGGCAGCACGAGCGATTACGCCGCGCTCGTTCTCGCGGCGGAAAGTGCGCCCGCCTTTCGCTCGCTCATCGATCCGGATGATCCCACGTTTCTCAGTCCGCCCGATATGCCCGAAGCGATCGCGCAATTCTGCCGCGAGACCGGCCAGCCGGTGCCGGGCACCGAGGGCGAATTCGTCCGGTGCGCCCTCGAGAGCCTCGCGATCAAATACGCCACGGTGCTCAACTGGCTGAAGGAACTGACCGGCAGTTTCATCGGCACGGTGAATATCGTCGGCGGTGGCTCGCGCAACCGGTTGCTCAATCAATTCACTGCGAACGCCTGCAACCGCACCGTGATTGCGGGGCCGGTCGAAGCGACCGTGCTCGGCAATGTGCTCGTCCAGGCGCGCGCCTGCGGTGAACTCGGCTCGCTCGCCGACAACCGCCGCGTGGCGCGCGAATCGAGCGAGGTCGATGCGATCCAGCCGGAGCACGAATCCTCATGGAGCGAGGCGCGCCATCGTTTTGGCGAGATCAGTTTCAGGCGCCGGATGGCAGGTTCCGTTTCCCACTAGCCCCGATCATGAAAATCACCACTTCCGTCGTCCTCGCCCTCATGGGTTTCATCGTGACCTCGCTCGCGGCGGGTTCCAGTCCCAACGTCATCTTCGTCCTCGCCGACGATCTCGGCTGGGCGGACACGCCGCTCTACGGGCACACCAAATACTACAAAACACCGAATCTCGAACGCCTCGCGAAACGCGGGATGACCTTCACGCATGCCTATGCGGCGAGTCCGCTGTGCTCGCCGACGCGGTCGAGCATTCTCACGGGACTCAGTCCGGCGCGCACGGGCATCACCACGCCGAATTGCCATCTGCCGCAAGTCGTCCTGCAAGCGACGACGGGCACAAAGGCTCCGCCGACGAGCAAGGCGATCGGACCGAATCCGGTGACGCGGCTGAATACGACCTACTTCACGCTGGCCGAAGCGCTGAAGGGCGCGGGTTACGCAACCGGGCATTTTGGAAAATGGCATCTCGGGCCGGAGCCGTATTCGCCGTTGCAGCAAGGCTTCGATGTGGACCTGCCGCACACGGCGGGACCGGGACCGGCGGGCAGCTATGTCGCGCCTTGGAAATTCAAGGACTTCGACGCGGAT
>JANPHH010000644.1:0-21806 GCA_031424375.1 Chthoniobacter sp.
CGTCTTCCACTTCACGTGATCGCCTTCCCCGAAAGTGACCGGCAACCCGGTCGCATCGCTGTGGCCGTCACCGCTCGGACCGCGAAACTGCGGCCAGTTTTCCACAGCAAAGAGCGGCGCGCTGGCGACGACGAAAGAGAGGGCGAGGATGCGGAGGGACATGGAGTGAAGAGTTAAGCGACGAGCGGTCCCGCGTGCATCTCCGAAATTTCCTGTCCGGGATGCCCGCGAAGGTCGCACCCGCGTCAGGCAAGGCCGTTCGGCATGTTCGCCAGCGCTTCCTCGAGCCGGCGCTGCTTCTCGCGCTCGGTCGCGTAGAGCTTCACGCACTTTGCCCGCGGGCGCACCGCGCGCCCGATCCGCGCCGGAGGGGCTGTGAAGCCGAGCCGCTCCCACGCGTGGACGGCCGCGCCGCGCAGGGTCGCGTCACTTTCCTCGCTGGCATAGATCGTCTCCCCCAGCACGTCGGACAGGCGCTGGAGCGACGCGGCGGAACGCTCGATCCCGCCGCTGACGATGATCTTCGAGATGTCCTGCTTTCCTTCCGCGAGCAGCGCGGCGATCCGGGCGAGGCGGTGGTAACTGGCCTCGGTGAGCGCCTGCAAAAGGTCGAGCGCGGTGGTCTGCTGGCCGATCCCGTGGATCGCTCCGTGTGCGTCTTCATCCCAGGTGGGAGCGCGTTCCGACGACCAGAACGGCAGGACCACCAATCCGTGCTCCGGCGCGTGTCGCCGCGTCAATTCCGCCTCGATCGCCGCCTCGTCGGGCAGCTTCATCTCCCGGCCGCACCACGCGCGGAGGTTGCCGGAATTACTGATCGCGCCCCCCATCAGATAGCGTTGCGGAGCGACCCGGTAGGAGAACAAGCCGAACGGCGCCTGCACGTCCTTGCCTTCGCGGAGCACGCGCACCGCCGCCGTTCCATCCACATTGATCGCGGCGAAGCCGGGAGCGTTCGCGCCGCAGCCGAGGTTGCTCGCGAGGCCGTCGCCGATCCCCGGGAACCAGGGAACGTCTTTCAGCTCTGGAAACTGCTGCGCGAGCCGCCCACGCACGGGGGTCGGCTCGTCACTCACCTCCGGCAGATGATCGGCGTCGATCTCGCAGAATTTCACGAGGTCGGGCTCCCAGGTCAGCTTCGTCGAGTTGAAGAGCCCCGTTCCGCTCGCCATCGCCAGCCCGCAGCGCGCTTCCCCGGCGAGCGTCTGCTGGAGCCACTCCGCGGGCGAGAGCCACTGCTTGACCGCGGTGAATTTCCGGTGATGCGTCCGCTCCAGCCAGCGCAGCTTCGCCGGCCAGAATGAAGCGCGCAGCATGCAGCCGGTGCGCGCATGCATCTTCCGCTCGTCGAAACGCTCCCGCAGTTTCGACGCCTCTTCGCGACCGCGTGAATCGGCCCACGTCATGATGTTCGTGAGCGACACCCCCTTCGCATCGCAGCCGACGAGGCTGTGCCAAATGCACGACACGCCGATCGCCACGATGGGCCGCGCGCGCAGCGCCGGATCCACCCGGTGCGCCTGCAGCGTCTGATCGAGGCAATGCATCACCGCCCGCAGCAGCACGCCGGGATCGAGTTCCGCGCCACCATCGAGCGTGGTGACCAGCTCGTAGCTTTCCTGCGCGCCGGTCGCCGGGACGCGGTGCCCATCCGCATCGAAAAGTGCGGTCCGGGTGGACGTCGTGCCGAGATCGATGGAGAGAACCAGTTCCGAATTCATCGCGCGTCGAGAAAACAACATCTTTTCGGCGGGAACGAGAAAATTGTCCCGCTTTCCGCCGAACCACGAAACAGCGCGATTTTTTCAAAGACAAAGGAAAGACCTTTTGCCATTCATACCGCCCCTCGAAACCGGCCCCAGCTCCTCCGGGCACTCCCGCCCGGCGCTGGGGAGTCCCGCTTCGGCGTCCCGGCTCGGGGGGATTCGGCAAAACCTGTAACCCAACTGCATCCCTGACTACTCCATGAGCTACGGCCTCAACATCCCCGCGAGCGGTGCGCTCGACTTCCTGTCCCTCGGCGCGCTCGTCCACCGCCTCGACCCCGGCATCATCCCCTTCCGCAAAGCCACGCACTGCGACATCCACGTCAGCGGCGGCGAGTTCAATTGCGCCGCGAACCTCTCGGATTGCTTCGGGCTCAAAACGGGCGTCGCCACCGCGATGGTCGACTACCCCATCGGCCACCTCATCGCCGAGCGCGTCCGCGCAATGGGCGTGAAACCTTTCTACAAGCACTTCAAACACGACGGCGTCCACGGCCCGAACATGGCCACCGTCTACAGCGACCGCGGCCAGGGCGTGCGCGCCCCCGTCGTATTCTACAACCGCTGCAACGAAGCCGCCGGCCAGCTCAAGCCGGGCGACTTCGACTGGAAAGCCATCTTCGCCGGCGGCGTCCGCTGGTTCCATAGCGGCGGCATTTTCGCCGCGCTCTCGCCCACCACGGCCGAGGTCATCATCGAGGGAATGCAGGCCGCGAAAGCCGCCGGCGCCATCGTCTCCTTCGACCTCAACTACCGCGCGAAACTCTGGAACATCATCGGCGGCCACGAGCGCGCCGTCGAAGTCCTCGACCGCATCGTCAAGAACGTGGACGTGCTCGTGGGCAACGAAGAAGACCTCCAGCTCGGTCTCGGCATCCCGGGCCCTTCGGTCGAAGCCACGTCGAAGATGGATTCCAGCGCCTTCATTTCGATGATGGACAACGTCACCAAGAAGCATCCGCAGGTGAAAGTGGTCGCCACCACGCTGCGGGAGGTCCATTCCACCAACCGCCACACCTGGAGCGCCGTCGCCTGGATCGACGGCAAGGTCTACAACGCTCCGGAGACCAACCTCGACGTGATCTGCCGCATCGGCGGTGGCGACGGGTACGCGGCCGGATTCTTCTACGGCCTCCTCAATGGCGAAACGCCCGAGGAAGCCGTGAAGCTCGGCTACGCCCACGGCGCGCTGCTCACCACCTTCCCCGGCGACACCACGATGGCCACAGTCGATCAGGTGCGCGCCTTCGCGAAGGGCGGCTCCGCGCGCGTGCAGCGGTAAGCACGAGCTTCATTCCCTGAACACGACAGGAGCGCGGGCGAGAGTCCGCGCTCCTGTTCGTTTCGTGCCATTGCTTTCCGTGGGGACCGCACTCCGAAACAGCCTGTCATCCCGAGCGGAGTGTAACGAAGCCGAGGGACCTCGGCCTGCGGAGCGTCGCGCGAGCTCCGGCCATCCGAGGTGCCTCGCCTCCACTCCGATCGGGATGTCTTTTCGACCTCACCAACCCAACGCGCCCCGCCAGAGCGCCAGCCAAGGCCATCGCAGGGTCGACCCGTCCGCCAGTTCCGCCCACGCCGGCTCCGCGCCACTCGACCGCCACGACAGCCACGCCTGCATCCAACGTGCCTCGGCGAGGATCGCCGCACCTGCAGTCGCATTACGTTCGAGCACCGCCACTCGGCGGCTCACGGTCGCCAGCGCGTTCTCGTGGGCTCCAGCCGCATTTTGGGCCAGCGCCACCCAACCGAGCAGTTCCGCCACTTCCGCAGACTCCCGCCCGTAAAGCCCCTCGGCACCCGCGAGTGCCCGCTCGAATAACTCCGCCGCTCCTGGTCGTCCCCGCTTCATTCGCATTCGTCCCACTCGCTGGAGGAGCGCGAGCGCTGGCTCATCGTGATCCCCAGTGATCAGCGTCAGGATTGTCAATGCGCCGGCGAGTGCGCTTTCGGCGGTCGTTTCATCACCTCGCGCAATCCACGCATCGCCGAGCCGGCTGAGCGCTTCGGCCATCGCCTCGTCCTGCACCATCGCGCCACTCAACGCATCGCGGGTCCACCGCCGGGCCTCATCTTCCCGCCCCTGCCGCAGCGCGACCACCGCCCGATCCGCCGCCACGCGCGTGAGCAGCGGATCGTCGGTCCGCGCCAGCGCGAGGATGCGCTGCGCCGCGCCGAGCGAGCTTTCCGCGCCGGCCATGTCTTCGGCGGAGACCTGCGCTTCGCCGAGGAGCAACAGCGCCCGCCCGTGCTCGGAATGTGATTTGCCAAAATGCCGTTCACACTCGGTCACGAGACGTGCCCGCTCCCGCAACGCCGCGGCCAAATCACCCGCCGCCAGCGCCACGTCGCCGAGCCGGGCGGTCGCGAACGCGGCGAGCCCCGCATCGTTTCCACTCAGCGCACGCTGATGTTCGAACATCCCGCGCGCCGGCAAAAAATCGCGCAACCGAAAATAGTCCATCCCCAGTTCGCCCGCGGCCGCTGCCTCCTCCGCACTCCCTGCCGAAAACTTGCGCCGCACGAGTTCCAACCGATCGGCTCGCAACTCTGCCGCCCGCGCAAAATCGCGCACGTCTTCAAAAAAAACGGCCGTCCGCCGCAGCGCGTCGAGCGTCTCCGGCGAGAGCTCCCCGGCCCGTCGACTGCGACTCGCCAGCGACCGCCGGATCGCCATCATCGCCGCCTCACGATTGCCGAGCGTGATCTGAAGTTGCCCGAATCTTTCCCACACCTCCGCCGCCGCCGGGGAATCCGAGCCGAGCGCACGCTCCGTCTCTGTCGCAAGCTCCCGCGCGACCTCGACAGCCCGCGCGGACTGGAGCGTTTGGACATAGAACGTCCAAAGATCGCTCAGCGTCCGCAGTGTCTCCGGGTGGCTGGCGCCGAAAACCGCGAGGTGAATCCGCCGCGACTCGCGGAAGAGTTCTTCTGCGTCGCTTCGGTTTGCCCGGGCCGCCGCGATCGCATGAGAGCGTTGCAGTTTCGCCCGGATCTCCGCCGGAGCCTCGGGATGCTGCGCAAACCAAGCTGCGAGACGCGCGTATTGGGCGAGCGCCGGCTCGAGCGCGCCGGCAGCTTCGCAAATGCGCGAGAGCAGGAGCAATTCATCCAGCGTCTCGGGTGCCGCCGCGCCATGCCGCTGCTCGGTGAGCTTCAGACTGCGCAGCGCCGCTCCGGTGGCTTGCGTCCAGCGCTTTGCAGATTCGTAGACGATCGCCAGCGCGTGGAAAGCGGCGGCCGTCTCCGCGCTGTCCGGACCCGTGGTTTCCTCGAGCCGATAGCGGCGACGTTCGTGCAGCTCGGCGGCCCCATCGAAATCACCCGCCCATCGCAGCAGGTCACCGAGTTCCGCCAGACTCTCCAGCGTGGCCGGAGCATTCGGCCCGAGCGTCTTTTCACGGCTCGCGAGTGCCTGTTCAAAACACGGTCGCGCCGCCGCAAAATCGTTTTGGAGGCGATGGAGTCGGCCGAGTTGCAGAAGGCTTTCCACCGAGTCGGGATCATCGGCACCGGCAAGCTTCCGCCGGAGCTCGAGTGCCCGTCCGAGAAGCGGCTTTGCTTCTGCCGGACGGTTGAGATTCAGCAGGCACCCGCCGAGTGCCGCGATCACCCGTGCGAGTTCCGGCGCGTCGGGCGCAAAAACTTGCTCCGCGATCGCGAGCGCCGGGCGATAGCGGCTCTCGGCGGCGCTGTCGTTTCCCTGCACGGCAGCGAACCGCGCCCATTCCAGAAGCGCGGTCAAATGCTCGACGGATTCGGCACCGTATTGCACCTCCGCGCCCGCCGTCCACTCCGCCGCCGCGAGTTCCGCCGCGGGAAGCTGCGCTGCCGCTTCGCGCAGCAACGCGAGTTCCCGCAAGCCGGTGAGCGTTTCGGGTGCACTGCCGCCGAGTTCTTTCCGCTGAATCACCAGCGCCCGATCGAGCAGAGCGGCCGCGGCGGAAAACTCGCGCTGATGCCGCAGCACCCGCGCGAGGTTGATACAGGCCACGGCGGTTCCCTCGTCCTCGCCATGCAGGCGGGTTTGCAGTTCGAGCGCGCGGCGGAGCAAACCAGCGGCTTCGGCGTGGCGCCGCTGCTCTTTCAGCTCCGCGCCGAGCCGGGTGAGCGTGGTCACGAGTTCCGGCGCATCGCGCGGCAGCACCTGCTCCTGAATCGCGAGGGCCCGCCGGAAGTGCGCCTCGGCAAGACTCCGTTCGCCGCGATGGCTGCGGACTTCGCCGAGGAAAAGCTCAGCGAGCGCGGTGTCGGGATGCAATTCCCCGCGCAGATCGCGACACGCTTTCCGCAGGCGATCTCCCGCAGCAAGCGCTTCGCGCCACTTCCCCGCAGTGGCGAACCGCTCGGCCTCGGCGAGCGCGGATTCCACGCGATCGGACGCCGGTTTTTCCGCAGCGGCGAGCGGCCCGAGTAGCAGCGTGAGCGCAACGAAGCAGCCGCCGAACCGGGTGATCAGGCGGCGCGATAGCATCCAGGCGTTGGAAAATGTGATCCGCAGAGTGCGCAGATTCGCGCAGATTGCCCGGCTCTTCATCTGCGAAAATCTGTGGAATCTGCGGACAAACTTCCGGGCACTCAGTCGAGCGTCTTCAGCCCCTCCACCACGCTCGTCCGCGCCACCGCGATGGACGGCGCGAGGCTCGCCACGATGCCGATCGTCGCCGCGATCGCAAAGGCCAGTCCGACGATGCGCGGCGTGACATCGAAGAACGGGAAAAATCCGCCGGTCAGCCGGTCGAAATTCAGCGTGTGCGAGAGCACCCACACGCCACCCGCGCCGACCAGCGCACCGAGCAGCGAGAGCATCATGCTTTCCGCGAGAATGAACGCGAAAAGCTCGCGCCGCCGGAAGCCGATCGCCTTCAGCACCGCCAGCTCCCGGAACCGCTCGCGGATCGCCATGCTCATCGTGCTCGCGCTGACCAGCAGCAGCGTGAAAACCACCACCGCGCAGATCGAACCGATCAGCACTTTGATATTCCCCCACATCGAAACGAACGACATCTGGAACGCCCGCTCGGTCTCGGCACGCACCGGGTTCGCGGTGTTTTCGAAGGTCTTGTTGATCGTCTCGATGATCTGCGGCGCGACGTCAGCCGAGGCGGCCCGGATCCACCAGGTGCCGACCTTTCCCCAGTTATCGAGCGCTTCATCGAGGTAGCTCTGGTGAAAGAAGATGCTCCGGTCGTCGATCGTGCCGCTGTAAAATCCGACGATCTTTAGCTCGAGATCGCACGGGTAAAAGGTCCCGGTCAGCGTCATGCGGTCGCCGATCTTGAGGTTGTATTTCTTCGCCGTCTCCGGCCCGACGATGCAGGTCGTCCGCTCCTTCTTCCAGGCTGCGAGCTGATCTTCGGGAATTCGCGCCTCCACGAACAACTTCAGGAACCGCTCCGGGTCGACGCCGAACTGCGCGAACTGCACCTCCTCGTCGCGAAACTTCCCGCCGAAATAGGTAAACGGCGTGATCGCCTCGATGCCCGGAATTTTCTCGATGAGCGGCAACTGCCGCGCCGGCAGCGGATCGGCGATCGACACCTTGCTCCGCACGGCGATCCGCAGCGATGCGCCGATGTCCTCCGGCGGCGAAGTCAGTTCGCGCATCAGCGTGAGCAGCGTGACGAAAAGAAACAGACTCACCGACACACTGAGCACCGAGAGCAGCGCTCGGCGTTTGTTGCGCAGCGCATTCCGGGCAATGAAGCCGACGATGGTCATAGCTTGGCTCCCTGCCGCTCAATCATTCCTACTGGCGGTGGAACCCCTCGATCGCGAGCCACCCGCTCCCCACTCGCGTCCCGCGCCGCCCATTCCCCGCATTTTTCCCGCACCAACGTCTCCCCGCATTTTTCCCGAAGCACCCTCTCCCCACTGTCATCCCGAGCGGAGTGTAACGAAGCTGAGGGACCCCGGGCTGCACCTTGCGGGTCCAAAATTTCATCCCCCAAATCCCGCCATCCCGGGTTCGACGATTGCACGAGTTCATCCTTCTTCACCCGCCGCCAACCCTTGAGTTGCTTCTCCCGCGTGATCGCAGAGCGCACATCCGGGCAATTCTCGAAGTAAACCAGATCTTGGCAGCGGTACTCCTCGGTGAAGCCCTGAATGACGCCCTGCCGATGCTCCCACACGCGGTGGACGAGATTGCCCGTCACCCCGATGTAGAGCGTCGTGCGGAGGCGGTTGGCCATAATGTAAACGAAGTAGTCTTTCATCGTTCAGCGGTGGTTGCGCAATCCGAGGTCCCTCGGCTTCGTTACACTCCGCTCGGGATGACAGAGTGCGGGGGTCGGCCAGCGGGCGGGGGTTGTTTGGACGACGCACGGTTTCATCCGCCCGCTCCGCTCTTCTAAGCAATCGCCCATCACGGCAGCAGCTCCCCTTTCTCCAGATGGATATTTCGTGAACCATACGCCGCGGCGCGCGGATCGTGCGTCACCATGATCACCGTCTTGCCCGCTTCCTGGCTCAGCGTCTTGAGAATCTGCAGCACATCCTCAGCCGACTGGTGATCGAGATTCCCGGTCGGCTCGTCGGCCACGATCAGTTTCGGATCGGTGACCAGCGCCCGCGCGATCGCCACCCGCTGCTCCTGACCGCCGCTCAACTGCCGCGGCAGGTGCTTCACCCGGTCGCCGAGCCCCACGAGATCGAGCGCTGTCTGGACCAGCTCGCGCCGGCGGCTCGTCGGAAGATTCATGAGCAAGAGCGGCAGCTCCACGTTTTCAAACGCGGTCAGGACCGGGATGAGATTGAAGGTCTGAAACACGAACCCGACATTCTGATTCCGCCAATCCGCCAGCGCGCTTTCGTTCAGCTCGGTGACGCGCACGTTTTGCACCACACACTCGCCGGAGGTCGGGCGATCGATGCCGGCGATGATGTGGAGCAACGTCGATTTGCCCGAGCCGGACGGCCCCATCAGCGAGAGGAACTCGCCCTGCGCGATGGTCAGCGAGATGCGGTTGAGCGCGGTGACTTCGATCTCGCCCTGCCGATAGATCTTGGAAAGGTCGCGAATGGTGACGATGTCGGCAGGCATGTTCGGAAGCTTCTAGCCGCGCCGCTTCCCCGGCGCAACCGGTCACAATCTCATTGGCTCGCGGCGCGGCGCTCGGTAGCGTCCGCGCGCAGGAACCCTATTCGCATGACCGCACTTTCCCCTCAGGCCGTGAAGGAAGTCTACACGCGCATCACCGCGGAGCTCGGCAAGGTGATGGTCGGCCAGGAAGCCATCATCCGGCTGCTGCTCGTCAGCCTTTTCGCCCGCGGCCACTGCCTCCTCGTCGGCGTGCCGGGCCTTGCGAAAACCCTGCTCGTCCGCAGCCTCGCGGAGACGCTCACCCTCAGCTTCAAGCGCATCCAGTTCACCCCCGACCTGATGCCGAGCGACATCCTCGGCTCCGAGCTGCTCCAGGAGCGCGACCGCAAGCTGGAGTTCGAATACTTCGCCGGCCCGATCTTCGCGAACCTCCTCCTCGCCGATGAAATCAACCGCACCCCGCCGAAGACGCAGGCCGCGCTGCTCGAGGCCATGCAGGAGCACAAGGTCACGATCGGCGGCCAGACGCGGCCGCTCCCGGATCCGTTTCTCGTCGTGGCCACGCAGAATCCGATCGAGCAGGAAGGCACCTACCCGCTGCCGGAAGCGCAGCTCGATCGCTTCATGTTTTCGCTCCACCTCGACTACCCCACCCACGAAGACGAGGTGGAAGTGGTCCGCCGCACCACGCTCCGCGTCGCCGCCACGCTCGGCCAGGTCGTGACGCTCGACGACATCCTCGCCGTGCAGCAGCTCGTCCTCGCCGCGCCGGTCAGCGATCACGTCATCGACTACGCCGTGCGCCTCGTCGCCGCGACACGCCCCGCCGCCGCGCAGGCGCCGCAGGTCACGCGGGAGTTTGTGGAATGGGGCGCCGGCCCGCGGGCTTCGCAGTATCTCGTGCTCGGAGCGAAAGCGGTCGCCTTGCTCAAAGGCAAAGTCGCCGCCGAAACCGACGACGTGCGCGACGTCGCACTGCCCGTGCTCCAGCACCGCGTGATCACCAACTACCGCGCGACTGGCGCGGGGAGGAAGTCCCGCGACATCGTCGCGGAACTCGTCGAGACCGTGCGCGAGGCAAACTACTAAGGCGCTCGGTTCTCGATGCCGAAGCCGCCACCACTTCCCCGGCGCGCGCCGAGCGTCGCACCCGCGCTGCCGATTCTCGATACCGAGGAACTCGGCCGGTTCGAGAATCTACTCATGTTCGCCAAGACGGTCGTCGAGGGCTACTACGCCGGGAAACACAAGTCGCCCGACCGCGGCTCGGCAGCGGAGTTTGCCGACTACAAGGAGTATGTCGCCGGCGACGACCTCGGGCGGATCGACTGGCGCGTCTATGGCCGCACGCGACGGCTTTACGTTCGGCAGTTCGAGGAAGAGACCGACATGACCGCGTACCTCATGGTCGATACGAGCGGCTCGATGCGCTACGCCGGCGCGGGCCGACCGACGAAATTTCACACCGCCGCGCGCATCGCCGCGGCGCTCGCCTATCTCATGAACGCGCAGGCCGACAAAACCGCGCTCGCGCTCTTCGGTCAGCAGGTCACGCAATTCATCCCGCCCGGCGGCACCCGGAAACATCTGCACCGCGTGGTCACGGAACTCGAGCGCGTGCGCCCCGCGAAGACAACGGGCATCGCCACGGCGGTCGAGGAATGCGTGGCGCTTTTCAAGAAACGTGGCCGGCTCGTGATCCTCTCCGATTTCCTCGACGACACCGCCGCCCTCTTCGACGCGCTCGCGCAGTTCGTCCATCGCAAGTTCGACGTCCTGCTTCTCCAAATCACCGACCCCGACGAACTGCATCTCCCCGCGTTTGCCGCCAAATTCGTGGACCTCGAAACCGCCGAGATGGTCCAGGTGGATCCCGAAGAAATCCGCGCCGCCTACCGCGAACGCATGCAGCGCACGATCGCCGACCTCGCCCGCGAAGCGGACCTCCGGCAAATCCAGCACCGCCTCATCGACACCAGCCGCCCCTATCTCGACGCGATCGAGGCCTACCTCGGCTTCCGCGGCCGCACGCCATGAATTCAGGTCCACGAAAGACACGAAAAGGCACGAAAGCGGAATCTGCGGTTTGTGTCCTTTCGTGGACCTCCCACACGCCTGCCACCAACGGCCTCGGCAACCGATGCCACACCGCTCGTCCGCGAGGTGTAGAAAAATCCTGTCATCCCGAGCGAAGCGCCGCGCGGTGGCCGGCCGGGGGCGAAGGAGGCTGCGGGGTGTGCGGCGCGGCGCGCAGTCGAGGGACCTCTAACTCTTTCCGCCCGCGCGGAGCCCATCGCGATCCGCGAGGCACCACCTCCGCCCAGGTGAAGTTAGAGGTCGTTGCCTTCGGCTGTCTCGCAGACTCGGCTCGACTCCGCGCCGCACCGCCTTCGCCCCGCGGCGCTGCGCTCAGGATGACAGGTTTTGGAACGTGCCGCCCCCCGCGATGAACTTCCTCAACCCCGCGCTCCTCCCCAGCCTCGCCCTGCTCGTCGGCGTGCCGCTAATCATTCACCTGCTCAATCTCCGCTTCCCGCGCCTCTTCTCCTTTTCGTCGATCAAGCTCATTCGCGAATCCATCGCGCAGCGGTCGCGCATCTTCCGCTGGCGCCATCTCATCCTGCTGCTGCTCCGCACTGCATTTCTCATCCTGCTCCTCCTCGCGTTTTTGAAGCCGCTGCTCCGCCGCTTCGATTCCGCCACGGATGCGAAAGCCGGCCGCTCCGTGGTCCTCATCATCGATCAATCGCTGAGCATGGAGCACCGCGGCGGCGGGATCACCAGCCGCCAGCGCGCCGTCGCCGAAGCGCAAAAGATCTTCGCCACGCTCGGGACCGACGACACGGTGAATGTCATCCGCGCCGGCCAATCGCCGGCCTCCTGCTTCATCGAAATGTCGGCCCGGCTTCCCGAAGCGCAGCGCTACGTCGCGGAAACTCCCGCCGGCCTGACCCGCGCCGATTTCACCCAAGCCAACGCCCTCGCCGCCCGCCTGCTCGCGACCGCCGCGCGACCGGAGGTCTACTACCTCTCCGATTTCCAGCGACGCAATTGGGCGCAGGTCGACTTCACGACGCTCCCCGCCGCAGCGCGCCTTTTCTTCGTCGATGTCGCCCCGCCCACTCGCGACAACCACGCCATCCTCGGCGCCACGATCAGCCAGCAGCAAATCCTCGCGGGCGATACCGTCACGATCGAAGCCGAGATCGGCAACTTCAGCGATCGCCCGCTTCAGGATTCGTTGAAGGTGGTGCTCGATGCGCGGTCCACCTTCGAGAAAGAGATCAGCGTCGCGCCGTGGTCCACCGCCCGCGTCACGCTGCCCGTGCCGCCCGGCGGTCCTGGCCTGCACCTTTGTGAACTGAGCCTCACGCCCGACGACCTCGCGCCCGACGACCGATTTTCCCTCACCATTCCGGTGCTGGAAAAGGAAGGAATCCTCATCGTCTCCGACGCGCCCGACACCGCGCACGATGCCACCCGTTTCCTCGCCACCGCACTGAATCCCTACGAAGACCTCGCCGGCTCGCTGCTGCCGGAGCGGATCCTCGCCGCCGACCTCACCGCGACAAAGCTCGCCGCCGTGAAGAAAGTTTTCTTCACCCGCGCCGGCCCGCTGAACGAAGCCTCCGGCAAGCTCCTCGCCGACTTTCTCTTTCATGGCGGCGGCGCGGTTTACTTCCTCGATGGCGATCACGACGCGGCGAACTTTGCCCTACTCGAGAAGGCCATGGGCTCACCGATGCCCCTGCGCCTCCGCGAGCGGCGCGTGGCGAAGAACATCGGCACCGCCGCGCAGCAGATCATCAAGGGCGACTTCAAATCGCGTTTTCTCCGCCTCTTCCGCGGCCCGCAGCGGCAAAATCTCGGGCTGCTTGAGTTCTACGATCTCTACGATGCGAGCGCCACCGGCACCGGCGGTGTGCTCCTTTCCTACGCCGACGACACGCCCGCCATGGCCACGATGAATCACGGGCTCGGCACCCTGCTGCTGATGAATTTCAGCGTCGGCGAATTTTCCTCCAACCTCGCCCGCCAGCGCATCTTCCCGGCGTGGATGCAGGAGCTGGTGAAGAATCTGACCAGCGAGGAACCGCACGCCGCTTCCACCACCCTCGGCGAGCCGATCAGCGACGAAATCTGGCGCAACGAACTGCGCGACTTTCCGCTGCGCAAACCCTCCGGTCCCGCGCTCGACGTAAAAGCCGAACCGATGGGCGAGCGGCTCGGCATCACCTTCACTCCCGACGAACCCGGCTTCTACACCATGCGCAGTGCGAAGCTGCTGCATGCCTACGCGGTCAATCCGACCAGCGAGGAAAGCGACCTCCGCCCCATCGACCGCGCGCTGCTCCCCGAGCAACTCGGCGAGCGCGGGCAGCGCGGATACTTCGTCGCAGGCCGCGAAGACTTCGGCGACCTCGTGCTCGGCAAACCGATCTTCCATTGGTTCATCCTCGCCGCGGTAGCCCTGCTCGTGGTCGAACTTCTCTTCCAGCTTTTCATCCGCCGCTCCGCCAGCCACACCTGAGCGTCTTGCTGAGCGGTTATCGGAACCGCGGATCGTCAATGCCGTCAGAGCCGACTGGCTGAAGCCCGCCGGCTTCCGCGGCGCCTTGTTCGCTGGCGACTTGAACCAACTTCCCGCCACCCGTCCAGACGCCCCAGAAAAAATCGACCCTCAAATACAGGGTGTCACCTTTCTTGAGTATTACGTCCGCGCTGGACTTTTTGTCGTCCATCTCAAAACGGTAATGGCCAGCGTCCAAGCTGGCGACAAAGGTTTCTCCATTGCCGAGGCTGACCAGATCGGCGCCGTTCATGGTTACTGTCGGATGCCACGCCCTACCTTGGGCAGTGCGCACACGATAGACCACTAGCAAGGCTTTCTCGCTCCGATTGACTGAGCTGATTTTGGCCGTGATCTGCGGGTTCACCGCACCGCTGCTGGCACAACCCGCGCCAAGAACCACGACCAACAGAGCGAGAGCGGGCAGGACGAATCGAGCATTCATAGAGGGAATGGTCTGCATTGAGACAGGCCTTCACGCAGCCGTCGAGTCATTCGCGTAGGAAGCATACCTGCGGCTGCTGGCGTGGTTCCGCTCATCCGCCAGCGATTTGAAGTTGCCGGAGTGCCCGGCGCGGCAATGATTCGCTCCCATGTCCATGCAATGGCCCAAGCTCCTCTGTGCCGATCGACTCGGCGCCAAACGCTCGGCCGATGCGGAGCCGCAGCGCTCCCCGTTTCAACGCGATTCCGATCGCATCATCTTCTCCTCCGCCTTCCGCCGGCTCCAGGACAAGACGCAGGTCTTCCCGCTCGCCGACAACGACTACGTCCGCACCCGGCTCACCCACAGCCTCGAAGTCTCCAGCGTCGGCCGTTCCCTCGCCACCATCGTCGGCACCGCCATCTGCGAACGCGGCGAACTGCCCGGCATTCACGCCTCCGACTTCGGCGCCATCGTCTCCGCCGCCGCGCTGGCGCACGATCTCGGCAATCCACCGCTCGGGCACTCCGGCGAGGACGCCATTCGCGTGTGGTTTGAAAAATCGCCCGTCGCCGCGGACGCCCGCGCCCCGCTGCGCAAGATCGAGCAGCAGGACCTCGCCAATTTCGAGGGCAACGCTCAGGGCTTTCGCGTCCTCACCCGTCTGCAGATGCCCGACAATCCGGGCCTGCGCCTGACCCTCGCCACCCTCGGCGCCTACACGAAGTACAGCATCGAATCGCTCGTCCCCGAAAAGGGCCGGATTCACGAAGGCGCGAGCACGAAGAAGTTCGGTTTCTTTCAGAGCGAACGCGAATTCATCACCGAAGTCGCCGACCGCTGCGGCCTCATCCGCCGCACCCCGCTGCATGCGTGGTGGACGCGCCACCCGCTCGCTTTCCTCGTCGAGGCCGCGGACGACATTTGCTACCGCCTCGTCGATTTCGAAGACGGCTTCCGCCTCGGCTATCTCAGCTACGACGAAGTGCGCGACGCCTTCGTCCGCGTGATCGGCGACCCGAGCGCCGGCGACCGCGCGGACAAAATCAGCGAGGAAAAGGCGCGCATCGAATTCCTCCGCGCCCGTGCCATCGGCGCCGCCGTGGAGCAGACCGCCGCCGTTTTTCTGGAAAAGGAAAGTGCGATCCTGAGCGGCGAGTTCGATCGCCCGCTCATCGATCACATTCCCGCCGGCCAGGAACTCGAAGCGATCAAGCTGCGCTCCATCGCCACGATCTACGCCACCACCCGCGGCGTGGAGATCGAGGCCGCCGGGTTCGCGGTCCTCGGCGGGTTGCTCGATGACTTCGTCGGCGCAGTCAGCGACGTGGCCCGCCGCGCGAAACACGCCTCGCCGCGCAGCCTGAAGCTCCTGCGCCTCGTCCCCGAGCAATCCATCGGCCCGAACCGCGAACCCGATCCCAACCCCTACCAGCGAATGCTCCGGATGATCGATTTCGTCTCCGGCATGACCGACAGCTACGCCGTGTCACTCTTCAAAAAAATCCGCGGCATCTCGCTGCCCGGCCAGTAACCGTCGGCGCCCACGATGCCCTTCGACCCCACGGATCCCGTCGCCGTCCGCGATTTGAGCTGGCTCGGCGATGCGCTGCTCACGCTCCTCGCCCGCGAGTGGATCATGCAGCACGAGGCACCACTCGCCACGCCGCGGGCGGACCTTTTCCGCGATCTCACGTCGAATCAATTTCTCTCCGCACTCGGGCCGCCCAGCGTGATCGAGGCCCGGATCGGCGACGCCTATCGCACCGGCGGACTCACCGGAGCGCAGGCTTACTTTGATACGCAGCTCGTGCCGCTCTTTCAGAAGCAGCACGCCAAGCGGCGGCGCAGCCAGCATCGCTGAGCCTCCCTGCAGGGCGTCTGTGCCAGGCGCCGCGGGGCTTCGCGCTGCGCCGCTCCAGCGATCAAAACTCTCATCGTCCGTTTTCTCTGCGGCGTGGGCATGGAAGCTGCAATACCGGGCGTCGACCCACTACGACCTCTTCGCCATGAAAAACGCCCTCCTCCTTCTCTCTGCCGGCCTCGCCTTGTCCGGATGCGCCTCCGTCAAGGTCGCGCATACCGATGTGGCCAGTGGAGCTACCAGCCCGAAGGCGATCTACATCCGGAGCTATCTGGACGACGGCGCGCGGTTCAAAGGCAATCACGGCCACGTCGGCGAAAGGCCGATCCGTCGCTCGCTCGCACCGGCCGAATACAACCTCGCTCTCAAGGAAGAACTCGAGAAGTTGGCGCCCGCTGCCGTGCTGAAGCACAACGAAGAGGCAACGACCGGCTGGCTGGTGGAAAGCAATTTGGAATGGGTCCACGGTGGCAGCCCGATCTTGCGGGCCACCACGCTCGGGGCCTTCGGCGTGGGCCGCTCGCACGTGCGCATTCATGTCCGCGTGACGGATCTGGACGCGTCTAATCCCAATTCCGACGCCAAGAAGTCTGTCGCCAGCGGTGCGGCCAAGGAGATTGCCGGCCAGAATGGCCCGGTGATTTACGAATTTGACCTCGAAGGTGGCAGCAGGCTTTCCGGGATGGATGGCCAGGTCTACGCCCCCGGTCTCGGCAGAGCGGCCAACTTCGATTACCGCAACGCCGCCGAGCGCGTGATGATGGCGCTCTCCGTCGATCCGCACAAATACGGTCTCCGCGCGGAAACCGTGCTCCGGTAACTTCAGAACAATTTTGGTGGTGGTTCGGGGGGGCGGGCCTTCCACCGAGTGAACCAGCGACAATCGTCGCCACTCGACGGACTCCCGCCCCCTCGATTTTTTTTGAGGGGTTGGTGCGGGGAGGAAAGTGCGATTGTCACTTTGCGCCCGGTCGTGTTCCTCGCTAGCGTCGGCCCGAAGGATGAAAAACTTCACCGCGTCGCATTTTCTCAGCCGGGAGCTGAGCTGGCTGGAATTCAATCAGCGGGTTCTGAACGAGGCGCTGAATCATGCCAATCCACTGCTCGAGCGAGTGAAGTTTTTCACGATCACGAGCTCGAATCTCGATGAATTCTTCGAAGTGCGCGTCGCCGGGCTGAAGCAGCAGATCGAAAGCGACGTGGTCGAACGCAGTGTCGACGGACGCACGGCAACCGAGACATTCCGCGCGATCAACAAGCGCGTCCGCGAGATGCTCGACCAGCAATACCGCTGCTGGCGCGACGAACTCGTTCCCGGACTCGCGAAAAACGGCATCCGCTTTCTCAACTGGGAAAAGATCAACGCGGCAGATCGCGACTTTCTCGAGGACTACTACCACCGTCGCGTCCGGCCGGTGGTCACGCCACTGGGCATCGATCCTGCGCATCCATTTCCGCAGCTCCTGAACAAGTCGCTCAACATCGCCGTGCAACTCGAGATCGAGCGCAATGGCGAAACGCAGCGGCGTCTCGCGGTCGTGCAGGTGCCACGCGTGCTGCCGCGGCTGGTCGCCTTGCCGCGCGAGGACGATCGGCGCGACTACTTCTTCATGGGTGGATTGATCGGGCACTATCTCGCGGACCTCTTCCCAGGCACGACGATCCTCGGTTTCTGGCACTTTCGCGTGACGCGGAACAGTGAACTCTACATCGACGAGGAAGACGTGGGAAACCTGCTCAGTGCCGTGGAGCAGGAGTTGCACAACCGCCGCAAAGGTTCCGCGGTTCGGTTGGAGGTCGACCGCGATTGCCCCCCCGAGATTTACCACTACCTGCTCGAGACACTCGATCTGACCACGGACGACCTTTACATCATCGACGGCCCGCTCAATCCCACCCGGCTCATGGCGGTCTACGAAGGCGACCATTCGCCGGAACTGCGCGACAAACCGTTCGTCGCACCGGTCGCCGCGGCGCTTCGTGATGGCGGCGACATTTTCAGCATCGTCCGCAAGCGCGACGTGCTCATTCATCACCCCTACGAGAGTTTCGGCAGCGTCGTCGATTTCCTCGAGCAGGCGGCCCGCGATCCGAACGTGCTCGCGATCAAGCAGACACTCTACCGCACCGGTGGCGATCCGCGCATCGTCGGCGCGCTGATGAATGCCGTGAAGAACGGCAAGCAGGTCACCGCCGTGACCGAGTTGAAGGCGCGCTTCGACGAGGCAAACAACATCCTCTGGGCGCGGCGGCTCGAATAAGCGGGCGTGCACGTCGTCTACGGGATCGTGAACCACAAAGTGCACAGCAAGATCGCGCTCGTCGTCCGCCGCGATGACGACGGCCTCCGCTGCTATCTCCACGTCGGCACTGGGAACTACAACCCGAGCACCGCGCGCCTTTACACCGACCTCAGCCTGCTCACGGCGAGCACCGACTTCGCGGATGATGCGACGAATTTTTTCAACCTGCTCACCGGCATCTGCCAGTTTCAGGGAGCTCGAAAGTTTCTCATCAGCCCTTTCACCATGCACGACGCGATGATGTCCCTGATCAAAAGCGAGACCGAAAACGCGCTCGCGAAAAAACCCGCACGGATCATCGCGAAGATGAACGCGCTGGTCGACCGCGAGATCATCGTCGCCCTTTACCGGGCGTCGCAGGCCGGCGTCCAGATTGACCTCATCATCCGCGGCATCTGCTGCCTGCGACCGGGCATGCCGGGCATCAGCGAAAACATCCGCGTGCGCTCGATCGTCGGGCGTTTCCTCGAGCACAGCCGCATTTTCTATTTTGAAAACGGCGGCGACCAAAAGGTCTTCGTCGGCAGTGCGGACTGGATGCCACGGAATTTCTTTCGCCGCGTGGAGATCGTCTTCCCGATCGAAGACGCCGCGCTCCGTGACCGCGTAGTGAATCAAATCCTCGCCACCCAGCTCGACGACTCGGCGAAGGCGTGGCTGCTCAACCCGGACGGTTCCTATCATCGCCCCGGCGCCGTGAAAGAGAGCGATCGGCGGAGCAGCCAGGCGGAGTTCATGGCGCTTGCGCTCGGCGAAGCGAGCCCGCGGAAGAAGCATCGGGCCCGGAAGGTGGCCGCGCCCGCGAAGCTGGTCATCCTCCAATCGGCCAGCCAGCCGGCACCGACTGCTGCCGCGTGACCACAGCCCTTCCCGGCAGAGCGCAGTGGCCGCTTCACCAGGTCCAGCGGATGAGTGACCCCCTGGCATGAGTTTCATCGCGACGGTCGTCCTCATTTTGGTCATCGGCGATCTCGCGTGGTGGTGGCGCGCGCATCGAATGCTCCGGCGGGCACAGCCTTTTCAGGCAGCACTCGCCCTCTTCTCCATCGCCCAGCTTTGCGGACTGGCCCTCATCCTCGCCAGCCGCTCCCAGGGAGTCGTTCTGGACGCTTTGCTTTCACCTCCGCTGCTCGCAGTCGTCTACATTTGGCATCTGCTCGTTCTCATCCCGACGCTGATCATTTGGCTTGGAGCGGATGCCGTTCGCGGAGTGTCGGCGCTCGTCCGGCGTCTCACGCAGCGCGGGACACCACCCACCAGCGGCATGAGTCGCCGCGAATTCCTCGGCAGCGTGGCAGCGCTCACGCCCGCGGCACTCAGCATTGGCGGGGCCAGCGTGGCCATTCCGCAGATCTCGCAATTTCGCGTGCGCCCGATCGAACTGCCACTCGCCGCACTCCCTCCGGCACTCGATGGACTCACCATCGCCCACGTTACCGACACTCACGTCGGACGCTTCACCCAGGGGAAGGTGCTCGACGCAATCGTGCGCGCCACCAACGAATTGAACGCCGACCTCGTCCTGATGACCGGCGACCTGATCAACTACGCGCTCAGCGATCTCCCGGTGGCACTCGACCTCGTGCTTCAGTTCCGGAGCCGCCATGGCACCTACATGTGCGAGGGAAATCATGACCTGATCGAAAATGCCGACACCTTCGTTCGGGAAACGCGCGCGGCCGGCATTCCCCTGCTCATCGGCGAATCGCAGCTACTCGACATCCGTGGCGCGCGGCTCCAATTGCTCGGCCTGCCATGGGGCGCGCCCGAGGCGGGTCCGTCGCGTGCGGAGCAGCATGGCGATGCTGCCATCGCTTTCTCCACCCGGCGCCTCCTCGCTCAACGCCGGGACGACGCATTTCCCATCCTGCTCGCCCATCACCCCCACGCCTTCGACTTCGCCGAGAAGATTCCCCTGACCCTCTCAGGCCACACCCACGGCGGGCAGCTCATGTTCTCGGAGCACACCGGGTTCGGGCCGTGGCTCTTCCGATACTGGTCCGGGCTTTCCACCAAAGCCGGCCGCGCGCTCGTCGTCTCGAACGGCGTCGGCAACTGGTTCCCGCTGCGGACCAATGCCCCGGCCGAAATCATCCACCTCACGCTCCGCACTGCGCGAAGCTAACTCACGTCATCAGGCGATCAGATCCTTGATCAACGTCCCGCCGAACTGGCTGAGCTGCTTGAAGCGGCCCGCGTGGTAGTAAGTCAGCTTGTTGTCGTCGAGGCCGAGCAGGCGCAGGAGCGTGACGTGGAAGTCGCGGACGTGCGCCTTTCCTTCCACGGCCTGCATTCCGAGTTCGTCGGTCGCGCCGATGGTGTGTCCGGCTTTGCATCCACCGCCGGCGAGCCAGATCGTCATCGCGTTCGGATTGTGGTCGCGGCCGTAGGCGGTGCCGCCGCGCACGCCGTTGTCGGGGGTGCGGCCAAACTCGCCGCACCAGACGATGAGGGTGCTCTCGAGTAGGCCGCGCTGCTTCAGATCCGCGATCAGCGCGGCGATCGGCTGGTCCACGCCGCGGACGAGATTGCCGTGGGCGCGCTCGATGTAGTCGTGGCTGTCCCACGTGCCGTTGTAGAGCTGCACAAAGCGCACGCCCTTCTCGATGAGCTTGCGCGCGAGCAGGCACTTGCGGCCGAAGGCATCCGTGGCGTCCTGGCCGATGCCGTAGAGATCCTTCGTCTTCGCGTCTTCCTTGGAAAGATCGAGCGTCTCCGGCACCTGCATTTGCATGCGGAAGGCGAGCTCGTAGTTGTCCATGCGCGCCGAGAGTTCGTCATGGCCGGGATGCTGCGCGGCGTGCGCGGTGTTGAGCTTGGCGATGAGGTCGAGGTTCTTGCGCTGCCGTTCCTCCGACACTCCGGCGGGCGGTGTGAGATCGAGAATGGGCGAGCCTTTCGCGCGTAGCGGCGTGCCCTGGAAACTCGCGGGCAGGTAGCCGTTGCTCCAGTTCGCCGCACCGCCCTGCGGGTAGCTGATCTCCGGCAGCACGATGAAACCGGGCAGATCCTGATTCACCGAACCGAGTCCGTAATTCACCCACGCGCCGATGCCGGGGTCACCGCCGAAACGGTTGCCGCAGTTCATCTGATACATCGCCGTCGGATGATTAACGCTGTCCACATTGCAGCCGCGGAAGAAACAGATCTCATCGGCGACACCCGCGAGATGCGTCCAGTTGTCCGCCATGTCCGCGCCGCTCTGCCCATGCTTCGCAAAGGCGAACGGGCTCTTCACGTAGTAGCGCTTCCCGCTTTCCATCGCCGACTTCTGCTTTCCCTCGCGCACAAACTCCTGGAGGTGCATCTCCGCGAGCTTCGGCTTCGGGTCGAAGGTATCGATGTGCGACGGCCCGCCTTCCATCATCAGGAAGATCACGTTCTTCGCCTTCGCGGGAAAATGCCCTGCGTGCGGCGCGAGCGGATTCTTTTTTTCCTCCGCTGCGAGCAGCGAGGTGAATGCGAGACTGCCGACGCTCGCACCGAGGCTGTAGAGAAATTCGCGGCGGGTCGGCGCATGCAAAGCGCGGGCTCCGGCACAGGGGAAGTAGCGGTTTTTCATCGGATGCTAACGTTGATCATTTACTCCGGAAGATCTCGCTCTGCACGACTTCATGAATGAGGTCGCGCAGGGCGTGCTTGTTCGCCTTCGATGCGCTGGCGATGCGGGTGATTTCGTTGCGATCCGAGAAGCCCATCGCCCGGCCGGTGGCAAAAGTCAGGAGCTTTTCCGTCACGCATTTCGCCACGCGGTCCTGACTGGCGAGCAGGAGTTTCTGGAACCCGGCGAAATCCTGGAAGGCCTCGCCGGTCGGCAGTTGTCCGGCGGCATCG
>JANPHH010000645.1:0-18802 GCA_031424375.1 Chthoniobacter sp.
AATCGAAAGGGCACGGCGCCCGCGCGGGGAGTTTCTGGCTTACGCGGAAGTACACATCGAGCAGGGGCCGGTGCTGGAGAAATCGGGACTCGCGCTCGGCGTGGTGAGCGGGATCGCGGGGCAGACGCGGGCGCGAGTGGAGTTCATCGGCATGGCCGGACATGCGGGCACGACGCCGATGGCGATGCGGCGCGATGCGCTCTGCGCGGCCGCGGAGTTCATCCTCGCGGTGGAACGCTGCGGCGCGACGGCGACGGTCGGGCAGATCGACGCGCAACCCGGTGCGAGCAACGTCATTCCCGGACGGGTCGCGCTGAGCGTGGACGTGCGGCATCTCGAAGATCGGCGGCGAGTGGCAGCGGTGAAGATACTGCAAAAAGAGGTGGCGACGATTGCGCGATTGCGCGGGGTGAAAACGACGTGGGCGCCGGTGCAGGAGACAGCGAGTGTGGCGTGCGACTCGGAGCTGGTGAAAATCTGGCAGGCCGTGGTGGCGGCCGGGCAGGCGAAAGTGCTGACGCTGCCGAGCGGCGCGGGCCATGACGCGGCCGCGCTTTCGGCGATCTGTCCGGTGTCGATGCTCTTTGTGCGGTGCAAGGGCGGCATCAGTCATCACCCCGCCGAGTCGGTGAAGGCGGCGGACGTGGCGCAGGCGATTGCTGCATTACAGGGATTCGTGCTCGCGCTCGCGGAAAGGAAACCGTGATGAGCGAACTCGACTTGCTCATTCGCGGCGCGGAGCCACATCCGGCGATCGGGATCGTGGACGGGAAAATCGCGTCGCTCGCGGAAGCCACGGCACGCGAGGTGATCGACGCCACCGGCCTGCTCGTGCTGCCGGGCGTGATCGACGCGCACGTGCATTTCAACGAACCGGGTCGCACGGAGTGGGAAGGCCTCGCGACCGGCTCGCGCGCTTGCGCCGCGGGCGGGACGACGACGTTCTTCGACATGCCGCTGAACTCGACGCCGCCGGTGATCGATGCCGCCGCGTTCGATACGAAGCGCGCGGCGGGGGAACAAAAGTCGGTCGTGGATTTTGCGATCTGGGGCGGGCTTGTGCCCGGCAATCTCGACGACCTCGAGGCGCTGCGTGATCGCGGCGTGATCGGGCTGAAAGCGTTCATGTCGGACAGCGGGATCGACGATTTTCCAAAGTCCGATCCCGCGACGCTGCGCCGGGGAATGAAACGCGCGGCGGAACTCGGCCTGCTCGTCGCCGTGCACGCGGAGATCGATCACCCCGAACTCCGCCGTGGCACCTCGATCCGCGATTACCTCGATTCGCGCCCGATCGCGATGGAACTCGAAGCGATCCAGCTCGCGCTCGAATTCGCCGGCGAGACGCGCTGTCCGCTCCATGTCGTGCACGTGAGCAGCGCGGCCGGCGTGGCCTTGATCGCCGAAGCGCGCCGCGCCGGGATCGACGTCACCGCCGAGACCTGCCCGCACTACCTCACGCTGAACGAAGACGACGTCCTGCGCATCGGCGCGCTCGCGAAGTGCGCGCCGCCCCTTCGCTCCGAATCCGACCGCCTCGCGCTGCTGGAGAAAGTGCGCGCGGGCGACGTGCAGACGATCGGGTCGGACCATTCGCCATCGCCGATGTCGATGAAGACGGACGCGGATTTCTTCAACGTTTGGGGCGGCATTTCCGGCGCGCAGCATCTCCTCGCGCTGCTGCTCGACCTCGCGCTGCCGCCCGCTCTGATCGCCCGCCTCACTGCCGAAAATGTCGCCGACCGCTTCCGCATCGCCGGGCGGAAAGGAAGGATTGCCGTGGGTTGCGATGCCGATCTCGTACTGGTCGATCCGCGCGGAGAGACCGTGGTGGAAGCAGCGTCGCTCCAGTATCGCCACGCGCATTCCCCGTGGGTCGGCCGCACACTGCGGGGTCGCGTGGTTCAGACGTTCCTGCGCGGCGAGTCGATCTTTTCCGGCGGAAACTTCGCGACGCCCCCGTATGGCCGTCTCGTCACGCCCGCACTCGACGACGTGGAATTTTAGGCAGTGGCCGCGGGCCAAAAAAAGCCTGTCGGCGTGGCGATGCATGCATTTCGGAATCGCTCCGGATCCGCCCGCCGCACTCCCCACTTCCCACCTCCCTGGAAATGCAGCTCGGCTGGCCCATTTGAACGGTTCCCCCCGGTCCGTTCAAAGACGCCCTCCAGCCGAGCTGCTCCCCTATTTGGATGTTTTCCCCAAGGTTCACTTGCGTGAACGAGCACGCCTCTAGCAGTGCCTGTGCCAGCCGATTTATCCGGGCAAAATAAGCCCGTTTTACAGAGAAAAAAACTTTCCGGTCATGCAAACGCCACCCGTCGCAACCCGCTTGGCGTGCGCGAAAAGCGCCAATCCGGTGGCGATAATTTGGCTGAAAAAGTCAGCGCACCGGCGCGTTGATCGCGAGGCAGTCGCGCACATTCCAGTGCGCTTTTTCCAGCGCCGCGCGCGCCTCGGGATACCCGATTCCGAGCGTCGCACTGACCAGTCGCGTCCCGCGGTCGCGCAGCTTTTCGTTCGAGATCGAAACATCGACCATCAGGTTTCCGCGCACCCGGCCGAGGCGGATCATCGCCGCGGTCGAGAGCAAATTCAGCGTCAGCTTCGTCGCCGTGCCGGCCTTCAAACGCGTGGAACCGGTCACGAGTTCCGGCCCGGTCGCGAGATCCACCTCCACATCCCACGGCTGCGGCGACGGTCGCCGCGCCGGATTGCACGTCACGAGCAGCGTCCGCGCGCCCGCCTTCCGCGCCTGCTCCAGCGCGCCGAGCACGAATGGCGTGCGCCCGCTCGCCGCGATCCCGCAGACCACATCGCCCACGCGCACCCCGCGCTCCAGCACCGCCTGTGCGCCCGCTTCCGGCTGATCTTCCGCGCCTTCCACCGCGCGGTGCAGCGCGCGTTCGCCGCCCGCGATGATCCCCTGCACCTGCTCCGGCGGCGCGCCGAAGGTCGGTGGAATTTCACTCGCATCGAGCACGCCGAGCCGCCCGCTCGTGCCCGCTCCGACGTAGAAAAGTCGCCCACCTCCCTGCAACGCCGCACTCACCAGATCCACCGCGGCGATGAGTTTTTCGCGACTCGCCGCGAGCGCCGCGGTCACCGCGTCTTCTTCCCGGTTGAAAAGATCCACCAACTCCGCGGTGGTGAGCGCCTCGAGATTCGCCGACCGCGGATTCGCCTGCTCCGTCGCCGCCGCTGCCAGCTCCGCGCTGTCGATCACCACCGGCTCGGGCTGCGCCTTCACCTCCACTTTCGAGGCCAGCCACGCCGCACCGAGCGCGCCGGATTCCGTGCACAGCTCCACGCTCGCCTCCGGCAGCAGGATGCTCAGCCGGTGTTTGAAGAGGCTCACATACTCCGGATGATGCGCGAAGATTCCCCCAATCAGCTTCACCCGCGCATCCGCCCAGTGCAGTCGCATCGCCACCGCACGCGTGAATTCCGCGAGCACACTCGCCCCGGCCTGCACCGTCGCCAGGATCTCCGGCTCGCCATTTCGCGCCGCCTGAAAGATCGCCGGTGCGAGCCGCGCCACCGACATTTTGTCCGCCTGCATCGCCCAGCCCACGAGATCCGAGAGACGATTCAGCGCGAGGGAGCGCAGGATTTCCTCGGCCAGCGGCGTGATCCGCTGGCTCAGATCGAAATGCGTCAGCACCAGCCGCAGCCCTTGCATCGCGAGATCGTAGCCGCCGCCGCGGTCGCCGAGCAGTTGCCCCCAGCCGCCCGCTTTTTCGACCTGCTCGCCGCGCCGGCCGTGAATCGCCGCGCCCGTCCCGGCGATCACCGCGATCCCGTCGTCGTCGCGGAAAGCCGTCGCCAATCCCGAATCGCGATCACTCCCCACCGCGAGTTGCGCGCGCGGCCAGATGGAAGTGGCCAGCGTCCCGAGCCGCACCCGATCCTCCGGCGTGGCGCAACCCGCGAGATAGACGCCCACATGCGTGGCATCCTGCGGCAGCACGGCGAAAAGTCGCCGCAACGCCTCATCGGTGATCAGCCGCAGATTCGACGCCGGCAAGACGCCGCGCCGCAGAATCCTGGTTTCATCGGCGTCACCAGACAGCAGCACCCATTCGGTTTTGGTGCCGCCGCCTTCGATGCCGAGCGTTCGCTTTGGACTGGCCATGCCCGCACTATCATAAAACATCCCGCGGCAGACAAACCCCGCGTGTCCCGCTACGGTCCCACACGCATGAGTCCCACCGCGCCCCGCATCGTCCCGAGTTGGCTGCGCCTCGCCGACTGGGCGGGCGTCGTTCTCTGGCTCAGCGCGATTTGTTATGCATCATCGCTCCCCGGCTCCGAGCTTCAGCGCCTTTCGCGTTTCATGTTTTGGGATAAAGCGCAGCACTTCCTCGCCTTCGCGGTCGGCGCCGGGAATCTCGCGCTCGTCCTCCGCTGGAGCACGCCCTGGCCGCCCGCGCGCGTCGCCCTTTTCACCATCATCGCCGTGATCACTTTCGGCGCGGTCGATGAGATTCACCAAGTCTTCACCCCTGGCCGGTACGGCGCCGATGCGTTCGACTGGCTGGCCGATGCCCTCGGCGCCGCCGCCGGTGCCGGCAGCACGTTACTCATCCATGCCCGACGCCAAACACCGCGCCTCCTCGCTCCGGCGAGAACTTGAGGAACACAATCGCCGCTACTACGAAGACTCGCGCCCGAGTATCTCGGATGCGGAATACGACGCGCTCTTTCGCGAACTCCGCGAGCTCGAGGAAGCGCATCCCGAACTGCTCACGCCCGACTCCCCCACGCAACGCGTGGGTGGCAAACCGGCGACCGGCTTCGCCACCGTGCGGCATGCGCTCCCGATGCTCTCGCTCGACAATCTCTTCGCGAAAGATGGCATCGATGGGTTGAAGAAATTCGTCGCCAGCGTCGAGCGCGCCTTGCCCGGCGAGCCGCTCGAATGGCTGGTGGAGCCGAAGGTGGACGGACTCGCCGTGAGCCTGCGCTACGAAGACGGCCTGCTCACCGTGGGCGCCACCCGCGGCGATGGGGAAAGCGGCGACGAAATCACCGCGAACCTCAAAACCATCCGCAGCCTGCCGCTGAAAATCACGGGCGCGCCTGCCGTGCTGGAAGTGCGCGGCGAAGTCTACCTGCCCAACGCCGTCTTCCGCCGCGTGTGCGACGAAATGATCGCCGCGGGCGAGGAACCCTTCGCCAACGCGCGCAACACCGCCGCGGGCACCCTCAAGCAACTCGACCCGCGCCTCGTCGCGAAACGCCAGCTCGAAATCGTGCTCTACGGACTTGGCGAAGTCAGTGACGACATCGCGCTCCCGCCCACGCAAAAGGAAACGCTCGAGTGGCTGCACGGCTTCGGCTTCCGCATCCACCGCTGGATGCAGCTCTGCCACTCCGCCGACGAACTCCTCGCCGCGATCACCGATCTCGACCGCGTCCGCGACGGCTTCGGCTTCGAGACTGACGGCGCCGTGATCAAGCTCAACTCCATCGAGCAGCGCGAACGTGTGGGCTATCACTCGCGCGCGCCGAAGTGGGCGAAAGCCTGGAAATACGTGGCGGAGCGGGCCGAGACGAAGCTGAACGCGATCACCATCCAGGTCGGCCGCACCGGCGTGCTCACGCCCGTCGCGGAGCTCGAACCCGTGCTCCTCCGCGGGAGCACGATCAGCCGCGCGACGTTGCACAATGAGGATGAAATCCGTCGCAAGGACATCCGCATCGGCGACACGGTGATCATTGAGAAAGCCGGCGAGGTCATCCCCGCCGTCGTCGCCGTGGTGGAAACAAAACGTCCCGCCGACGCACAACCGTTCGACTTCGCTGCACACGTCCACGGCGAGTGCCCGGCGTGCGGACATCCGGTGAGGCGCGATCCGCAGTTCGCCGTCTGGGTCTGTGAAAACCCCGCCTGCCCCGCGCAGAAAACGCGCCGCCTCGAATACCTCGCCAAGCGCGGCGCGCTCGATCTCGACGGCCTCGGCGGCATCGTCGCCGACGCGCTCGTCGAACGCGGGCTGGTCCGCGAACCGCTCGATGTCTTCGATCTCTCGCTCGATCAACTCGCCAGGCTGAACCTCGGCACCGACGAAGAACCGCGCGTCTTCGGCGAGAAGAACGCGCGCAAGCTCATCGATGCCATCGGCGCCAGCCGCCAGCTCCCGCTCGCCCGCTGGTTGCACGCCCTCGCCATCCCCGAGGTGGGTGAAGAAACCGCGCACGACCTCGCCGCGCATCATCGCGACTTCGATGCCGTCGCGGATTCCGCGCTCCTCCGCAACGTCGTCGAACTCGACCGCCTCCACACCGCCGCCGACGCCGTGAACCCTCGCGCCCGCCACAACAAAGACCGCGCCGCGGAAAAAGATCAGCTCACCGCCCAACACGCCGAACACCTCGCCGCCGCCAATACCGCCGGCCGCCGCCTGATCGACGCCGGCTTCGCCAAGCCCGCAAAAAAGAAGGGCGCGACGGACGCCGATGCGCTCACCGTCGTCGGGCCGGTCGTCGCCCGCGCAGCGATTGCGTGGTTTGCCTCACCCGCAGGCATCGCGGTCCGCGAGCGTTTGCACCAACTCGGCATCGTCCCGCAAGGCGCTGTCGTTCGCGCGACCGACTCGCCCTTTGCCGGCAAGACCGTCGTGCTCACCGGCACGCTCGAACAGATGTCCCGTGGCGAGGCCGCCGAAAAGATCCGCGCACTCGGAGGCAACGTCTCCAGTGCCGTCAGCCGCAAAACGGACTTTGTCGTCGCCGGTCCTGGCGCCGGCTCGAAGCTCGAAGACGCGCAGTCGCTCGGCGTGAAGGTGCTCGATGAAGCGCAGTTCCTCGCGCTACTCGACAGCACCCCCGCCCGTGGCGCGACTCCCACACGCGCCGAGCAACCCTCGCTGCTTTGAAATTGGCGGCGTCCTTCACCGCGCGGCATAGCGACCCTGGCTGCGTCCTGATTTACCGCCGATATTTTTCTGGCTTCATCGACGCCTCCCATGAGGGCCGATTGCCCGATTGACTCACTCGACATCGCGGACGCTCACCGCCGCCCGCGCAGTTTGGCGAGCCATTCTGCGAGGGCGAGGCGCTGCGGGTCATCGAGCGTTTCCGGCGGATGTTCGAGCAGCCAGCCGACGTCCTCCGCGGCGCCCGCGGGGTTGCCTGTCACTTCCCGCATCCGCGCGCGGGTGAAGCGTTCGCGGAAAGCGTCGGGATCGATGGTCAGCAGCAGGTTGAGATAGGGCGTGGCTTGCTTCGGCGGATTCTCCGAAGCCATGGCGCGGGCGAGCAGATTGCGGATCACGCGCCCGATGATTTCCTTCTTGGACGCGGGCCGCGTCGTTTCTTCGGGAATGGGCGCGTCGCCGGCCACGAGCGTTTTGGCTTCCTGCATGGTGAGTTGTTTGCCGCCGTCGAAGACATCCAGCAGGCTGAATTCGTCGTCCGATTTTTCCCGATAGCCGACCATGAAACGCGTGGGCAGCGGGATGCCCGCGACGTGCTTGATTCCCAGCCGCGCCGCGAGTTCGAGGTAGATGATCGAGAGCGTGATCGGCAGGCCCTCGCGATCGTCGAGGACTTCGTTGAGGTAGCTGTTCGACTGGCTGTCGTAGTCGTGCCGGCTGCCGTGGAAACCGTTTTGCTCGAAGAGATAGGAACTCAGGTGCCGCACGGCGGGCAGCGTGCCCTGCTTGATCTCCGCATCGTCTTTCAACTCATCGACCATCCGCGCGAACTCCCGCAGGTAACTCTCGATGTCGAGGTCGGGATTGTCATGACGCGAGATGAGCAGCGCGCAGCGGAGCAGGTCGGTCTTTTCATCGGGCTGGGAAAGCTGACCCACCAAATCGCGGGCGACGGCGCCGCGATGCAGGTCGCTCTCGAGTTCACGCAATGAGGCCGCGCTTTGTTCGAGAGCCTGGCGACGTTCGGCGAGGACTCGCCGGCTTACCGCCGGATCTTGAAGCAGCGTCTCGATGGCCCGGTCGCGGGGCTCCTTCCCGCCGAGGAATGCTTCCATAGATTGCCCGAGGCTCTCCGCCAGCGCGGGATCGGGCGGCTTTTCCACGAGGTCGCTCCCGATGCGGAAGCCCTTGTAGCTGGCGCGGGTTCCGCGAAATTTGCATAGGCCCGCGTGGCCGCCGCGCAGTTCGCGATCCTCCTCGTCGAAGACCTGCCGGCCATTCACGAAACACCGGACGCGCTCTTCATCCACGCGCACGCGCAGGGTATTCCACTCGCCGGGCCGGTAGGCGTCGCTCGCGGCGTCGGCGAGGATTTTCCAGGAAAAAACATCGGCACCGTCGAAGCGCGTGAGCCGCAGCTTACCGCCGGTCGGATAGAAGCCGTAGTGCCGCTCGCCTTCGTCCGAACAGAACGCGAGGCCCGCGGCGCCGGCCTCGTCGTCGAGGCGCACCGTGACTTCCGCTTCAAACTGCGCGCCCGGTTTTTCCGCCACCCACAGGCACAGCGCCCTGCCGCCGAATCCATCCCCCGGCTGTTCGACGCTCACCACACCCGCCCGCTGACTCCACTGCGCACCCATGAGCGGTTTCCACACGCGCGGATTGAGCACGCCGATGGTGAGCCAGCGGCTCATCGGCACCGGGTTCGGTTTCTCGATCAGCTTTTTCAATTCATTCACCGGCATGGCAAAGCCGAGATTGTCCGTGCGCGCGGACTTCAGCGTGAGCAGACCGAGCACGCGACCCTGCCGGTCGAGCAGCGGTCCGCCGCTGTTGCCGCGCTCGATCGGCAGCGCCAACTGAATCATCGACACGCCCTCGATCTCCCTCCGCGGCTCCGAGATCACGCCCTCGACCACGCTGTAGGCGAGCCCCTCGGGATTGCCCATCGCCACGATGCGATCGCCCTGCCGGATCTGGTCCGAATCGCCCAGCGGCAACGGCTTCAGATCCTTTCGCGCGATCCGCAGAATCGCGAGGTCGAGATGCACATCGGTCGCCACGACCTCCGTCACTTCCTCCACTTTGCCATCGCTCGTCTCCACGGTGATGCGGCGCGCCTCGCCGATCACGTGCCGGTTCGTGGCGATCAGCCCATCCTCGCTGACGATGAAGCCGCTGCCCATGCCGCCCACGCCCTGCCGGCCCGCCTGGATCACCTTCACGAGCGACGGCTTCACCGCCTCCGCGATGTCGGCGACGCTCCTCTGCCGCGGGGGCTTTCCGTCCGCGGCGGCTGCATGCTCCAGTGTGAAAATAAATCCCGCCAGCACGGCGAGGAGTCGGACGTGAGACATGAGGCGACTGTGCCTCACTTTGCCGAGGAAGAAACGTCTTTGCCTCGGGAAGGAGAAAACCGGACCGCGGCGCTGGATTGATCGGCGGTGGACGGGAATCCCCCAGTGCCTGTCATCCCGAGCGGAATGGAGGGAGCCTAAGCGACCAGAATGAAGTCGAGGGACCTCGGATGGGCGGAGATCGGGCGAGTTATCCAACGGCAGAGGTCCTTCGACTCCGTTACACTCCGCTCAGGATGACAGACGTCTTTTTGCGTTGCGGGCCGCTCGCTACGCAAAGACGCCCATCGCGGGCTTGCCTTTGTTGCCGACGGTCATCGGACGGCCGCTCGGGGTCATGAACTCCTGCTCGATCGGCAACCCGGCGGCGTAGGCGATGGTGGCGTGGAAGTCGCCGACGGTCATCGGCAGCGACGCGGGGGCGTAGCCTTTGGCGTCGGTGGTGCCGTGGACGTAGCCACGCTTCACTCCGCCACCCGCGAGCGCGGTGCTGAAGGCGATGGGATGATGCCCGCGTCCGCTGCCGTCGAAGGCGGGCTTGCGGCCGAATTCCGTGGTGACTGCGACGAGCGTGGAGTCGAGCATGCCGCGCGCATCGAGATCGCTGACGAGCGCCGCGAAGACGTGATCGAACTCGGCGCCGCGGTCTTCCATCCCGTCTTCGAGTTGCTTGTGCATGTCCCACCCTCCGCTCTGCACTTCCACAAAGCGCACGCCATTCTCCACGAGGCGTCGTGCGAGCAGGCAGCCCTGGCCGAACTTCGTGCGGCCGTATTTATCCCGCAGCGCGGCGGGCTCCGCGCTGAGATCGAATGCCTTGAGGTCGGTGCTCTTCATGAGCTGGAGCGTGGTGTCGTAGAAGTCGCCGTAGGCCTTCACGTTTTCATCCGCGACGTCCTTGCCGAAAGTGGCGTCGAGTTGTGCGAGCAGGCCGAGGCGTTTCTGCTGAATGTCGGCGGAGACGCGCGTGGTGGAGTTGGTGAGACCTTCGTCGGGATCGAGGATCGGCAGCGGCGAATAGGCGGCGGGGAAGTAGCCGTTGCCGTGATTCGCGGCGCGGTTCACGCAGACGGAGGAGGGCAGCGTCTTGTGGCTCGGCCCGAGGTAATTCTGCGCCCACGCGCCGAGGGTGGGATGGACGATCGTGCCGCGCTTTTCGAAGCCGGTGCGCATCAGATACTGCGCGTTCGCATGCACGCCGACCTTCGCGGTCATGGAGCGGATGACGGTGATCTTGTTCGCGATCTTTGCGGTCTCGGGAAGGAATTGCGTGAGCTGGAAATCCGCGCTGGTCGAGAGCGGGCTGCCCGGCCCTTTCGTCTCGCCGGTCTTGGGGTCGAACGTGTCGATGTGGCTGAGCCCGCCTTGGAGTTCGAGGAAGATCACGCGCTTTGCCTTGCCGAAGGCGGCGGTGCGCGCGGCGGCTGTGGCGGCGTCGGCGCGACTGCCGAAGAGCGGCAGAACGCTGAGGCCGAAAGCGTAACGGGCGCAGCGTTCGACGAAGGTGCGGCGGTCTTGCGGGTCGCGGAGAGAGTTGGGGTTCATGACGGGGAGTGGGTTAGCGGATGAAAAGAAACTCGCGGGTGTTGATGAGGGTCCAAGCGATGTCGCTCAGCGCGAGGCCGTCGGCGCGGGCCTGAGTGGCGGCGGCGCGTTCGGTGTCGGTGGGCGGGCGGGAGAGAAAGGCGAGGTAGAGGGAATCGAGCTTGGCGTTGTCGTTCGGCGCCTTGTCGGCGGCGATGACCGCGGCGCACTTCGGATCGCTGATGAGCTGGCCGACGTTGCCATTCATCAGCGCGAGCGCCTGCGGCACGCTGCCGTCAGTGGTGCTGGTATCGGCGATGAGCCGGTCGCTTTGCCCAAAGAGCCGCAGGAAATGCGTCTCAGCCGCCGGCTGCGGCAGCTCGCTGGCGCGGGCGAGGAGCATGCCGAAACGCTGTTGCGGCTTCGCGCCTTCGTATTCGGTGATCAGGCCTTTCTCCGAGCCGCCGCCCTTCTTCTTTCCGCCACCGCCCATGGCACCCGTGCCGCCGGCCCGCTCCATCACTTGCCGGAAGCTCTCCGCGGTGACGGCACCGCCGGGCAGCGAGAGCAGCTTTTCATCGTCCCCGCGGCGGAGCAGGCAGGCGTCCACTTCCGCGCCCACGCTCGCGACCATGAAGCTGTCCCAGACCTGCTCCGCGGTCAGGCGGCGCAGCACCGGGCCCGGGAAAAAATACGGACCCTTCTCGAGATCCGGCGTGGGACTCGCGCCGCGCTGGTAGGTCTGCGAATTGAAGATCACGCGCTGAAACTCCCGAAGGTCAAAGCGCCCTGCTTTCATGATCTGGGCGAGGTGGGCGAGCAGCGCGGGGTTGCTCGCCTTCCGCGGATCATCGATGTCCGACACGGGCTCCTGCACGGCGAGGCCGAACGCCTTTTTCCACACGCGATTCGCGATGTTCGCGGCGAAGCGCGGATTCTCCGGGCTCGTCATCCACTTCGCGAATTCGCCGCGGAGCTGCTGCGGGCTGCGCGTGTCGATGCGATAGGACGGGTTGCGTTTATCGGCCTCGCTCCAGTAGATGAGCGTGGGCGTGACCGGCGAGCCGGGCTTCACGTCGTCATACTTGTAGTCCTTCGGAAAGGTGAGGTCCTGCTTCGGAGTGTCGACCATGCGGAAGGCGTTCGCATTCCCGATCTTCAGCGCCACCTGCTTCGGCACCCCGCCGCTTTCGCCTTTGCCTTTGCCCAGCTTCTTCGCCTGCTGGAGCAGCTTTTCATCGAAGCCATCGCTCGCGCCGAAGAACGCGGCCATTTGGTAAAAGTCCCGCTGCGACCAGTCGGCGAGCGGATGATCGTGGCACTGCGCGCAGGCGACATTCGCGCCGAGGAACGTGGTGAGCAGATTCGAGACGCCATCGAGGGGCATCTGCGCGTCATAGGCGAGGAAGCCCACGGCGCCGTTGTCGCAGAGTTTGCCGTCGGCGGTGAGCATCGTGCGGACGAGCGCATCCCACGGGCGGGCGGCGGCGAGTTGGTCCTTCAGCCAGTCCTCGAAGGTGAAGGTCGGCACGCCTTTGCCGAACGTGTCTTTGACCCGCAGCATGTCGCCGAGCCAGTTGAACATCTGCATCGTGAAGCCGGAGGAGTAGAGCAGCTTGTCGATGAGCTTGGCGCGTTTGTCTTTCGCCTCGTCGGCGAGAAATGCGGACGCTTCCTCCGCGGTGGGGATGCGGCCCACAGCGTCGAGGTAGATGCGCCGCAAGAACTGCTCGTCGTTCACCGCCGGGTTGAACTTCTGCCCTTGCGCGACGAGCGTGGAGCCGATGAGGAAGTCGATCTGGTAGGCCGCCTTCTTCACGAAGTCATCCGCGAAATTCCGTGCCTTGAGCCGCTTCGCGTAGTCGTAGGCGAACGTGCGATCGGCCGGAACGAGATTGGCGAGCGGGATGCGATAGGTTTCGCCCTCATGGGTCTGGATGGCGACGATGTCGCCCGCGAGCGCGCAGAACATCGCCTCGATCTTGCGGCCCGACGGGTCGCTCCACGTGCGCCAGGGCGAGGGGAGTTCCTCCGAGAGTGGCTTCGCCTCCGGTGCAGCGGGCTTCGCGACCGCCTTTGGCACCGATGACGTGAATGGCGACGGGGTGGCCTTCGCTTGAGGGCGGTTCTTGCCCTTGCCTCCGGCGGCGGAGACGACGCACGGCAGAGCGAGCACGGCGAGAGCAGCAGGGAGGAGGGCGAGGCGCTTCATGGGAAGGAAAACGCCCGCGGGGGGGAAAGGTCGCGGAGAGAGTTTGGGGGGCGGGGGATCGAATGGACGAGATCCAGTGGCGTTCGCGCGAGGTGCCGGGTGTTCGTGGGAGGTCCGGAGTGAGGCGAACGAATCGCCGGTTCATGCATCAACGAAGCGCCCGTGTTCATGCATCAACGATGCACCTGTCATCCCGAGCGGAATGGCGGGAGCCTAAGCGACCATAGTGAAGCCGAGGGACCTCGGGGTGCAGAATGATCCATGATCCTCCGCAGGCCGAGGTCCTTCGGCTCCGTTACACTCCGCTCAGGATGACAGTTTTTTTCGTTTTAGCGCACTCCACGCCTCCACGCCTCCACGCATTTCAACACTCCAAGATTCCACGACTGCAGACTGCAAGACTCCAGCTCTCCGCTCTCCCATTCTTCACTCCCGCGTGACAACCTCGTCGAGGTTGAGGAGGACGTTCGCGGTCGTGGTGTAGGCGGCGAGTTCGGCGGGTGGGGTTTTGGTGTCCGGCTTGGCTTCGCCTACGGAGAGGAGCTTCTGCGCTTCCTCGGGCGACTGCTCGAACCGCGCGGTGCGCTTCGCCAACCCACTCGCGAGCACTTTCACCTCCTCGGGCCGCGGCTCGCGACCGATCGACCGGCGAAACGCCCACGCGATGCGCTGCTCGGGCGTCGCGCCACCCTCGGCGATCATCCGCTGGGCGAGCACGCGGGCGGCTTCGACGTAGGTGACTTCGTTGAGCAGGACGAGGGCTTGGAGCGGGGTGTTGGTGCGCGAGCGTTTCACGGTGCAGATCTCGCGCGTCGGTGCGTCGAAGAGCTGCATGGTGGGCGGCGCGGCGGTGCGCTTCCAGATGGTGTAGAGGGTGCGACGGTAAAGCGCGTCGCCGGTGTCGACTTGGTAGTTTCGCATGTCGCCGTAGACGCTGGTTTCGTCCCAGACGGCGGGCGGCATGTAGGGGCGCACGCTCGGGCCGCCGATCTTCTCGACGAGCAGGCCGCTGATCGCGAGGGCCTGGTCGCGCAGCGTTTCGGCGTTGAGGCGAAAGCGCGGGCCGCGGGCGAGGAGGCGGTTCTCGGGATCTTTGGCGAGCAGTTCGGGCGTGACTCGCGAGGTCTGCCGATAGGTGGCGCTGGTGACGATGAGCCGCTGGGTGGCTTTCATGTCCCAGCCGAGGCGGACGAACTCAGTGGCGAGAAAGTCGAGCAACTCGGGGTGGCTGGGCCAGTCGGCTTGGGAGCCGAGGTTTTCCGTGGTCTTGACGAGCCCGGTGCCGAAGAATTTTTCCCACGCGCGGTTCACCCACACGCGGGCGGTGAGCGGGTGTTCGCCGCTGACGAGCCACTGCGCGAAGCCGAGCCGATTCATCGGCGCTCCGGGCGGGAGCGGTGGAAGCGAGGCGGGCACGCCGCGGGTGACCTTGTCGCCGGGATGATCGTATTCGCCGCGCTTAAGAATGAAGGCGTCGCGCGGCTGGGGTTTTTCCTGCATCACCATGACGCTGGGCAGCGTGTCCTCGAGGGTGTTGGCGAGCTTCTTCGCGTTTTCCACCGCGGCTTCGGCGGTCTTGAGTTCGGTGTCGGCGTTTTCGCGGAAGAATTTTTCCACCTCGGTGCGCTGTGCCGGCGTGCGCTGGGCGGCGGCCGCGGTGAGCGCGGCGCGGAGGGTGGGCGACATTTTTGCGCCGCCGAGCGAGACGAGATTCGGCGGCAGGCTCGTGGCGGAGAGGCGGAAGCGACCGATGTTGTGCGCGGCCATCGCGTCATGGCGAAGGGTGACGCGGACCTGCGCGGCGGCGGGCACATTCACCGGAGCGGCGGCGAGGAACATGGCTTTGCGCGGTTCCTTCTTGGTCGCGCCATCGATCGCCCAGCCCTTTTTGTTTTTCTCGCCGCGTTTCCGCTTCGGTTTGTCGGCGACGATGAGCTGCACGTCCCAGCCTTTTTGCGAGTAGTCGGCCTCGGCGCGGGTGAGCGGAACGACGACGGGTGCTTTGGCGCCGGGGACGAGGATCTCCACATCCACATCGCTGAGGACGAAGTTGCCGTTTCCATTCCGACCGAGGCTGTGCGCGGGGAGCGAGGCGTCGGGGAAGGCCTCGAGCAGAATGCCAGTGAAGCTGCCGGGTTCGACGGGCGCGGTGATGACGTAGGCGTCGTGCGGGGGATTGATGCCGCTGGCGAGATAGCTGCCGTCGTCGAGTCGGGCGAAGCTGGCGCCGCCTTCGCTACGGACTTCGGTGGGCGCGAGCGCGCGCCAGGCCACGGCTTCGGCGCGGAGGAGTTCGCGCGACTTCGGCTCCCATGCGGCGAGGCGCTGCGGCGAATTTTTTCGCACCGCGGCGAGCTTCGCTTCGGCGGTGGCGATGCCGGCCTGGAGGCGCTTGAGGTCGGCGTCCTGCTTCGGGTCGGGCAGGCGAACGATGGGCCGCGAGTTTCCCCCGGCGCGGGTCCGTGCGCTGCCGCCAAATTCATCGAGCACGCCCAATTCGTCGTTGGAATTGAAGAAGGCGAACATCTGGTAGAACTCGCGCTGCGTGATCGCGTCGAACTTGTGATCGTGGCAGCGGCAGCAGTTCATGGTGAGCGCGAGCCAGGTGAGGCCGGTGGTCTCCACGCGGTCGATCACGGTCTCGGCGAACCATTCCTCAATGATGCGGCCGCCTTCGCCGTTGAGGCGGTGGTTGCGGTTGAAGCCGGTGGCGACGATCTGGTCGCGTGTCGCGTTCGGCACGAGATCGCCGGCGAGCTGGTCGATCGTGAATTGATCGAAATGCTGGTTGCGATTGAAGGCGTTGATCAACCATTCGCGCCACGGCCACATCTGCCGCGAGGTGTCGCTCTGGAAGCCGTTGCTGTCCGCGTAACGGGCAAAGTCGAGCCACTGCTGAGCCATCTTTTCGCCGTAGCGCGGCGAGGCGAGCAGGCGGTCGACGACTTTTTCGTAAGCGTCGGGCGATGAGTCGGCGAGGAAGGCGGCAACTTCCTCCGGCGTGGGCGGGAGGCCGGTGAGATCGAGTGCGAACCGGCGGATGAGCGTGCTCTTTTCCGCCTCGGGAGAAAGCGTGAGATGGTCGGCGGCAAGGCGCTCGATGATGAAGGCGTCGATGGGATTGCGGACGCTCGCTTTCGCCGGCCCGGCGTCGGGCACGGGCGGTCGCTCGGGCTTGAGGAAGGACCAGTGGCCCTGATATTCGGCGCCTTCGGCGATCCAGCGCTTGAAGATCGCGAGTTCCGCGGCGCCGATCGCTTTGTGGCTCTTGGGCGGCGGCATTTGCTCGTCGCGATCCTTCGAGAGGATGCGCTCGATCATGGCACTTTCGTCCGGCTTGCCGGGGACGAACGCGGCGCCGTTTTCGCCGCCCTTCAGCGCCGCCTCGCGCAGATCGAGGCGGAGGTTGCCCTTGCGTTTTGCTTCATCGGGGCCGTGGCACTGGAAGCACTTGTCGGAAAGGATCGGCCGCACGTCGCGGTTGAAGGACAATTTTCCCGGCGAAGCAGCGCCGGCGGTGGAGGCGACCGACGCGGTAACGACAAGAAGAAATGAGATGCGAATGAGTTCAGGGAAATTCATTGAGACCGATAATGATGCCACGAGGGGGCGATGCCTTAGCATATACCCACGGACCCGCGGGCGTTAAGACTTGATCAAAGAATCGAGGAGGCGAGCCATGGTGGTGGAGGCTTCCTCCGGGGAGCGCGGACCGAAGACGGCGAGTTCGATGACCTGCTGCCCGTTGTTCCGGCGGCCGTTGAGGACGTCGCGCATGCGGGTCTCCATGGTCATGTCCGCCCGCGTGCTCTGCGGACCATCGGCGGCGGCGTGATCTTCCCACAGGCAATAGAAGACGAACAGCGGCGTGCCATTGCGCACGGTGAAAAGGTAGGAATGCATCGGCAGGTCGAGCCCGGCGGCGCGGACGGGCTTCACGCCATAGTCGGCACGGAGGACGAGGCCGCTGGCGGGAAGGCAAACTTCGGGGCCGTGGGAACGGGCGAGTTGCTTCGAGGCGCGGCCCGGAGCCCAGCGGAGAAAGTTCACGAAACACTGGAAGCCATTCGGCTCGACCCAGGCGACCGAGCGGCCCTCATCGAAGCGCAGCATGCTGCGCGTCGCTTCGCCCAGCGGAATGTCGCGGAAGTCTTTGCGCTCGGTGGGCCAGCGAATGGTCCATGGCGTGGCGCTCTCGACTTTCTCGTGGCTCCGGTACCAGGCTTCGTTGGCGATTTCGACGGCGCCGAGCCAGACCATGGCGCCGATCAGGAACCAGCGCGGGGCAAAGCGAGGGCGCCACGGCGGCGCATCCGGCACCTCCGGGGGTGGATCGTCGGAGTGGCTCCGGGGGCGCAGCAGGGCACAGAGCACGGCGAGCCCGACCAGGCTCGCCACGAGGACGGCGTTGCCGATCCAGTCGTGCCAGCTGTGGGCGGCCGCGGTGCTCTGGTGGACGCTAATCCAGACGAGGGCGAAGGAGCGGCCCAGATTGCACAAAAAGGCGATGGCCAGGCCGGCGATCAGCAGGGAGGCGCGGCGAATGAGGCTGAAGCGGAAAAGTTCCCCAAGAAACAGCGCGGCCATGAGCGTGGTCTGCAGGGAGCGGACACCGCTGCAGGCTTCTTCGACGCCGACCTTGCCGGTGCTGATCACGATGACATTCCCGTCCTGCACCGCTGGAATGGAGAAGAAACTAAGGGCCTCGATGCACACCGCGGAGACCACGGTCATCAGCTTTTGAATGAGGATTTTCTCCAGCGGCACCGGCCACGGCACCGCGATGAGGAGAAAGCAAATCGGGAAGGCAAAATGGAACAGCCACTTTCTCCCGCCGGAATAGTAGACCGCGATGAGGGTAACGAGTGCGGATGCGGCGGCCATGGCCCAGTTGGCGGTGCGCCAATCCGGGGCGGCTTCTTCAATCAGGCGCAACGGCAAAAGACAAAGCCCGATGACGATCAGCAGTGCGCAGAGCACGGGCCGGAATCCGATCGGGCTGGTGCAGGGCCGATCCTTCCACCGCTCGGCGAAGAGATAGAGGGAGAGAAAGGGGACGGTCCAGCCGAACGTATACTGCGGGTTGACCGTCCACTCGACGTGGAGCTGGTTGATGTTCAGCACCCACAGGCCGAGGAGGGCGAGAAGCGTGGGCCACGGCTGGCTGTCGCCGGCTCCGCGCTCTTCGACGATCACCCCCGCATAGGATGTCACGGGGCCTGCCATTGCAAAATCAAGGCGCGTTCTTCGGGCCGAAGATTTTCCACGGGCAGAGCGCTCGCATGTGTCCGTGCCTCGGAGACTTTGCCATTCTGACCAAGGACGGCGGCATAGACTGCGCGATGGCTGGACGGGGCACGGTCCCAGGGGATGTTGAGATTTTCGTAAGCGGCCAGAGCCGCGGACGGATTATGGAGACGGAGATTGGCGAGAGCGAGGGTGGTCCGGTGGGCCAGGTTGGACGGGGATTGCGCGACGAGGTCACGCGCGGTTTCCAGGCTCCCAACGAAGTCGTCGCCACGGAGGAGATTGAAGTATGCGAAGTCGTTGCGCACCGAGTTGTCTTTCGGCCACCGCTTGAGCATGTCGGCGAGGAGTTCGCGGACGGCGCCAACATCGCGGCGCTTTTCGGCCAGCCGGAGCAGGCCTTCGTAGGCGACGCGGGAAGCAGCGGCGTTGTTGACCAGCGACCGGTAGGCGAGTTCGGCTTGATCGGTCTGGCCGACCCGCTCGGCGTAGCCGCCGAGGAAGCGAATCTGTTCCGGGCTGGCCGACGCGGCGACGTGGGCTCGCCGCCAATGCAGGTCGGCGGCGCTGGTTCGACCGAG
>JANPHH010000646.1:0-11161 GCA_031424375.1 Chthoniobacter sp.
TCCAGCCGGAGAGACACTTCGCGCTCGCCGCGGATCCAGAGTTGAAGCTGCGTGCGCTGCGCAATCCCGTCGCCCGCCGCAAAGCGATGCAGCTTTACGGGATCGAACTGCCCGAGGCTCCGCTCCCACCGGAACTCGGCACGCTCCTGCACACGAAGCTGGGCGACAACTGCCCGATCTGCCGTCAGCGCGCGCTCATGCAGCCGCGCGAAGACGGGCTCTGAGCGTTACTCCGCGGGCTGCGGTCCCTTGCTCGTATTGCCGAGGTCCGGGTGCGGGAAATCGCCGAGCTTTCCGCGAATGATGTCCGCCCGCAGCGCGTCACGCTCATCCGCCGCCAGCTTTTGCTGCGTGCCTTTTTGCAGATGCGCCGGCTGCGTTTCCATGAAGAGCTCATCGATCGGCTGGCGGCAGGTCTCGTTGAAGAAACCGAGGTCGATGCCGAGCTTCATGAAGGAAAGAAGATTCAGCGCCTCCTTGCTGTTCATGCTGTGGGCGTGGCGGAGCAGACCGTAACTGCGGCCCACCTGATCCATGAGTTTCGTCGCCTGCTTTTGGAGCAGATTGGCGCGGGCGTTCTGCTCGTGCTCGATGATCTGCTCGATAACCTTGTGCAGCCGCGCGATGATCTCCTCTTCCTTCTCGCCGAGCGTCGTCTGGTTCGACACCTGGAAAAGATTCCCCAGCGCCTCGGTGCCCTCGCCGTAGAGCCCGCGCACGGCGAGACCGATTTTGTTCACGGCCTGGATCACCTGATTGATCTGCTCGCTCATCACCAGCGCCGGCAGATGCAGCATCGCCGAGGCGCGCATGCCGGTGCCGACGTTCGTGGGGCAGGCGGTGAGGTATCCGAGCTTCGGGTGAAACGCGAAATCGAGCTTCTCCTCCAGCGCCGTATCCACCTTGTCCACCGCCTTGAAGACCGCCTTCACCTGCAAGCCGCTCCGCAACGCCTGCAACCGGAGGTGATCCTCCTCATTGATCATGATCGAGAGCGTCTGCTTCTTGTTCATCACCACCGCGGAGCCCACGCCTTTCGCAGCGTGTTCGCGGGAAATGAGATGCCGCTCGACGAGGACCTGCTTCTCCAACGCAGAGAGATCCTGCGAGTAGACCGAGAAGGCGTCGGACATTTCCGGCAGCTCTTCGACGCGCGGTTTGATCGCCTCGAGGATTTGCAGGCGCTCATTTTTCTTCGCCCAGCCCGGGTAGGAAAACTTCTGCACATTGCGCGCGAGGCGCACCCGGCTGGAGACCACGATCTGGTGGTGCGGCCCTTCGCCGCGCAACCACTCGCCAGTATTCAGCAGGATGTTGTTGATCGACATGGCGGGTTATTTCGGGGCGTCGTACTGGCGGATCTTGTCGCGCAGCGTCGCCGCCGATTCGTAATCTTCGGAAGCGACCGCCTTGCGCAGATTGCGGTGCAATTCCTTGAGGTGATTCTCGCGTTCCATCGTCCGCACGAGCCGTTGCGGGACCTTCCCGGTATGCTCCGTGCCCTTGTGCATCTGCTTGATCAGCGTGCTCAGCGCGTCGGCGAAGGTCTCGTAACACTGCGGGCAGCCGAGCCGGCCCGTCTTCTTGAAATCCGCCTGGCTGAACCCGCAGCCCGGGCACTTTTGCACCCCACTCCCCTTTTCGATCTCCTGCGCCGCACCGAGGCCCAGCAGCAGGTCGGCGAGCGCGAAGCCCGTCGGGTCCGTGACGCCCTTTTCCTTCGAGCACGATTCGCAGAGATTCACCTTCTGCATCTTGCCGTCGACGATCTGCGTCAGGAAGACGGTCGCGGAGTTTTGTTTACAGACGTCGCAGTTCATCGGGTTTCGGAGCAGGCCGGGAGCGGCTTCACTCGTTACCCATAAATCGGGGTACCGGTGCTCTGCGTCAACTCGCGGAACTTGGCGATGATCAGATTCGTGATCGGTCCCGGCTTGCCATCGCCGATCTCGCGGGCATCCAGGCGCACCGCGGCGATGACCTCCGCCGCCGTGCCAGTGAGGAAAAACTCGTCCGCCACATAGATGTCGTAGCGGGTCAGTTCCTGCACCTTCACCGTGAGCCCGAGTTCCGCCGCGATATCCAGCACCGCCTGCCAGGTGATGCCGCAGAGCGCACCGGAGTAAACCGGCGGCGTGTAAATTACTCCGCGCTTCACGATGAAGACATTGTCGCCCGTACACTCCGCCACGTAGCCCTGCTCATTGAGCATCAGGCCCTCATCCGCCTTAGCGAGGTTCGCCTCCACCTTGGCCATGATGTTGTTCAGGTAATTCAGGCTCTTCACCGCGGGGCTCAGCGCCGCCGGCGAAGCGCGGCGCGTCCCGCACGTCACCACCGTCATCCCCCGCTGATACACTTCCGGCGGGTAGAGTTGGATCGTCGCCGCGATGATGATCACCGACGCCTTCGGGCAGCGGTCCGGGCTCAGGCCGAGATTCCCCTTCCCGCGCGTCACGAGCAGCCGGATGTATCCATCGCGCAGCCCATTCTTCCGGATCGTCTCCAGCGTCGCCTCCTCCATTTCCTTCCGGGAAATCGGCATCGTCAGCGCGATCGCCCGCGCCGAATCCCAGAGCCGGTCGAGATGCTCGTCCAGCTTGAAGACCCGCCCGTTGTAGAACCGAATCCCCTCGAAAATTCCATCCCCGTAGAGCAGCCCGTGATCGAAGACCGACACCTTGGCCTCAGCTTCGGGGAAAAAAGTGCCGTCGATGTAGATTTGAAGTTCCATTTGCGGGAGCGGGAAAGTGGCAGGGCGGGCGGCGGAGCGCAAGGCAGGAGCCGGGAGAGAAAAAATTCCAAAGGCCAAAATCCAAGCTCCAAACAATCAGAGGTAAATTTTGGAAACCAGGAAACGACAGAGCGCGCCCCGCCGGTTTCGCCCCTTTCCATCCTTTCCGCTGATTGTTTGGAGCTTGGATTTTGGAACTTGGAATTTTCCTACTTCAGCACCCCATCCTCGATCTCCAACCGCCGATCCCCCCGCTGCGCCAGCCGCGCATCGTGCGTCACCACCACCAGCGTCGTCCCTTTCTCCCTCACCAGCCCGAGGAGTAACTCGACAATCCCCTCCCCGGTTTTTGAATCGAGATTGCCCGTCGGCTCATCGGCAAAGATGATCGTCGGCTCGTTGATGATCGCCCGCGCGATCGCCACCCGCTGCTGCTCCCCGCCGCTCAGCTCCGGCGGCAGATGCTGCATGCGATCTTGGAGCCCCACCCGCTCGAGCGCCCGCTCCGCCGCCGCGGGCTTCAACTTCCCGCCGATCATCGTCGGCAGCAGCACGTTCTCCAGCGCGGTCAGCTCCGGGAGGAGAAAGTAGCCCTGAAAAACGAACCCGATCCGCTCATTGCGCACCCGCGTCTGCTCCGCCTCACTCCCCGCGTAAAAGCGGTGCCCCTCAAACTCCACCGTCCCCGCTTCCGGAGTCTCCAGCCCCGCGAACGTATACAGCAGCGTCGTCTTCCCCGCCCCCGACGCCCCACACAGAAACACCGACTCGCCCGCCTGAATCTCCGCGCTGATCCCGCGCAATACCTCGATCTTCCGCGGCCCGATCTGGAAGGAGCGGCGCAGATCGCGGGCGATGAGTTGGGGAATGGGCGGGTTCGGCATGTCGCCGCGCTCTATGGCGGCACCGCCCCCACGCCGCAAGCCCCAACACTTCCCGCCCTCCCCACTACGGTTTGGCACCTCAGAAGACCAACTCATCAATCGCCTGCGCGTCGAATGGCCTCAGCCGGAACGGCTCGTGGCCGTGCCGCGCGCTGGCTGCTTCGCGTTTAACGGGTGAAGCGCGCCTCAACAAAAAAACCTGTCATCCCGAGCGGAGTTTACCGACGCCGAGGGACCGCGGCCCTCCGAACGATCCCGGATCGATCGGCACCCCGAGGTCCCTCGACTCCATTCCAGTCGCTCAGGCCCCCTCCATTCCGCTCGGGATGACACGCGATTTTGAAGTTCAACGTCGCTCTCAACGCGACTCCGCCGTGCCCAACGTCACCGAAGCCGCCCACCCCTCTAGCCACGCGCGGCGTCCGCTGGCGGGGACTTCCAGCACCCGCGTGGTCGGCGCGGGCTTCGGGTAGCCGCCCACTTCCTCCTGGCTGTCGATGATCCGCGCGCGGCCCGTCATGGCCTCCTGCACGATCCGCGTGTCGATCGCATCGCGTTCCGCCGGCCGCGCACCGGCAAATCGCGCGACGTGCCACAGCGCGCCGGTCGTGCTGCGCGCGGTGAGTCCCTCAGGCCACACCGGCGCCTCGGTGAGCGCGGCGACGGAGGGCGGGCGCAGTTCCGGGATCGGCTCGCCGCGCCAGTCGTAACCCTCGTTCCCTTTCACGAAAGCGTCCGCCATTCCCTCGAAGACGCCCGCGGTCGCCTTCGTCCTTTCGCCGAAGAGCACCACGTTCCCCACCACCGCGATCCGCGCATCGGGGAAGTTCGGGCTCGCCTCGTTCGCCGCGTGGGCATGGACGGCGCGCTCGCCGGGATTCGCGATGACGTTGTTCACCACGACGCCCGAGTTGCCCGCCTGAAAGACCGGATTCCGCTCCACGTTGCTGGAGAAAAGATTGCCCACGATCGCCACCTCCTGCGTGCCGCCGAAGACGAGCGTGCCCTTCGAGTGCGGGCCTTTTTCGTGGCTCGCGTCGTTCAGTCCCTCGGCGATGATGCAGTCGCGGATGAAGATGCGGCGCGCCGGTTCGCCCGTCGGAGATTTGTAAGTGGTCGCGGAGATCTGTTCATCAAGCGCCCACGTCGCCGAGCAGTGGTCGATCCAGACGTCCACCGGACCGCCCGCGGTGCTGATGCCGTCCGGGCTCCAGCCGCTTTTCTTTGGCTGCCCCGCATCGCCCGGCCGCACCTTCAGATGCTGGAAGACGACGCGATCGGCCATGATCCGCACGCCGCCGCGGATCAGCGTGATGCCCGGCGGCGGCGCCGTCTGCCCCGCGACCACGATCTGCGGTTCCCGGAGATCGAGACCCTTCTTCCCGAGGTCGATCACCCCGCCCACATCGAAGACCACGATGCGCGGCCCCTTCGCCTTCAGCGCCGCGTCCAGCGAACCCGCGCCGCGCGGCTCCAGCGTGGTGACGTGGATCACGTCCGCCACATCGAGATCGAAGCCCACGTCGGGCACGAGCGACTCCTGCCATTGCCACGGTTCGGCCGCCGGAAGAGGGAGCGGGGCGAGGAGGAAAAGAAACGCGGCGAGCTGGCGGGAGGGAGACATATCGGGGTAGGCGAAGTTTTCTCAAACCGCCGCTCCGGCGTCAAACAGCCCCGCCGCGCGCGGCCTCCGCTACCCGAGAGGAGTAGCAGAATTCAAAAACGTCTGTCATCCCGAGCAGAATGGAGGGAGCGTGAGCGACCAGAATGAAGCCGAGGGACCTCGGAGTGCAGAAGCATCCATGATCCCCGGCAGGCCGAGGTCTCTCGACTCCGTTACACTCCGCTCGGGATGACAGGGCTTTTCTTCCACTCCGGCACGCCCTTTTAGAAGAGTGTAGCGCGAGTCGATGAAACCGCGGATGACTCGGATGGACGCGGATTTTAGAATCCCGACCCGCTTCCATCCGTGAAATCCGTGGTCTCTTTGTTTTTTAACGGAGTTTCGTTCCATCCCCTAAAAAAGACCGGCGCCGGGAACAATTAGTCCCAGCGCCGGCCGGAGTGTTTCGGTGGCGTCGTCGACCTACTTCTTCTCACCCTTCATCTTGTCGGCGTGCATCATCTTGCCATCCATGCCGATGGAGTCGCCGTCCTTCATCATCATCTTCTCGCCGTTCTTCATCATGCAGGTGCCGTCCTTCATGACTTTGGTGCCGTCCTTACAGGTCATGGTCTCCTCCATGGGGACCATCTTGCCGTCTTTCATCATCATCATCTTGCCCGCCTGCATGGTGAGGGCTTCTTTCCGCATCGTGTCGTCGGCCGTGAGGCTCCCTGTGGAAAGGGTAGCGAGAACGGCGAGGGCGGCGATGTGAGTTAGTGCTTTAATGTTCATTTTGTGATGTTTGCTTCTGCGTTTTTTCAGCTCGAAACGAGGTCATAGGCCCGCCACAGGCAGACCGGGACCCTCCACAGCGGGAGGGCAACTGGCGACAGGCCAGCACTTTTTGATTCGTTACTTTCGCAGTTACGCGGTTCACCCGCGCCGCGGCCTTCTTTCCCCCCGGAAAAAGTTTTCTCTTCATTCCAACCGGCAGCCTCTCCGCGTGCGAATCGCTGCGATGCCCGATTCAGCCCCCGTCCGCCTGCTGCATAAGCACCCGCTCGCCATTCGCTGGTTCCACTGGGTGAATTTCCCCCTCCTCACCGTGATGATCTGGAGCGGCCTGCTCATCTACTGGGCGCATGACATCTACCGCCTCGGGATCGGCTCCTGGACGTGGTTCACCTTTTTCCCCGACGCCTTCTACGCCGCGCTCGACGTCCCACAGCGCCTCGCCGAGGGCATGGCGCTGCACTTCACCTTCATGTGGCTCTTTGCCCTCAATGGCGCGGGCTACGTCGCCTATCTCCTCCTCTCCGGGCAATGGCGCACGCTTCTCCCTCAGCGGCGATCCTGGGTCGAAGCTTGGCACGTCCTGCTTCACGATCTGCACCTGCGGAAAGGCCTGCCGCCGCAGGGCAAGTACAACGCCGCCCAGCGCATCGCCTACACCGCCATCGTCTTCATGGGCGCCGGTTCGCTGGCCACCGGCCTCGCCATCTACAAGCCGGTGCAAGCCGCGTGGCTCACCGGCCTGCTCGGCGGCTACGAGATGGCGCGCTTCTGGCACTTCTGGCTCACCATCGGCTTCTGCGCGTTCTTCGTCATCCACGTCGGCCAGGTCGCTATCGCCGGCTACAATCAGTTCCGCGCCATGTTCACCGGCTGGGTGATCGACCCGCCCGCCCCCGCGACCCCACCCACGCGCAGCGATCACAAACTTCCCGACCGATGAAGATCGACCCGCGCCAAAGCGACTTCGCCGTGGAGGAGAAACCGGCGAGCGAAGTGAAATGGATGACCCGCCGCAGCTACCTCACCGCGCTCGCCGCGGCCGGCGCGGGTTACGCCGGCTGGCGCTGGTTGCGCACCCGCGAGATGATCGACTCCGCCGCCTGGCCGCTGCGCCGCATGTTCGAGGCCAATGAGGCGCTCTCCCGCGCGCTCTTCAGTCCAGCGCGGCTCGCGACCACCTTCCCCGCGAGCCGCATCGGCCCGGCGCGCATGAATGGACACATCGGCATGGACGACGCACTGGATCTCGCGGCCTGGCGCCTCCGCGTCACCGGCCTCGCCACCCCCGAACCGCTCAGCCTCACCCTGGCCGACCTCCGCGCGCTGCCGCGCACCGAGGTCATCACCGAGCTGCGCTGCATCGAAGGCTGGAGCCTCGTCGTGCAATGGGTCGGCGCGACCCTGCGCGATTTCGCCGCCCATTACCCCCTCGCCCCCGCCGCGCGCTACCTCGGGGCGGCCACCCCGGATGCCGGCTACTACGTGGGCCTCGACCGCGCCTCCGCGCTCCATCCCCAGACGCTCCTATGCTACGAGATGAACGGCGCGCCGCTGCCCCCCGCCCACGGCGCCCCGCTCCGACTCGCCGTCCCCGTGGCCTACGGGATCAAGCACCTCAAACGCCTCGGCACCCTCGCCTTCACCACAGAACGTCCGCCCGACTACTGGGCCGAACAGGGCTACGACTACTACTCCGGGCACTAGCCCCGCGGTCTGGCCTGCCGCATCGCCTCATAAAGCACGATGCCCACCGACGTGGCGAGATTCAGACTGCGGGTCGCAGGCTCCATCGGGATGGTAAGGCAACGCTCCGCATTCGCCACGAGCAGCGGCTCGGGCAGCCCCTTCGTCTCCCGCCCGAAGACGAGGAAATCCCCCGCGTGGAACGCCGCATCCCAATAGCAGCGCGTCGTCTTCGTCGTGAGAAAAAACCACCGCGCCTCCGCGGGCTGCGCCGCCTGAAGCGCGGCAAACGACTCCCAGCGCGTCACCTTCACCTCCGCCCAGTAGTCCAGCCCGGCGCGCTTCAGCGTGCGGTCGTCGATTGAAAATCCGAGCGGCCCCACGAGGTGCAAATGCGCGCCGGTCGCGAGGCACAGGCGGCCGATGTTGCCGGTATTCGGCGGGATCTCCGGCTCGATCAGGACGACGTGAAACATGGGCCGAGAATGAAGGCGGAATGCCGAAGGATGAACCTCATTCTCCCACGGCCTGTCATCCCGAGCGCAATGGAGGGAGCCTGAGCGACCGGAATGAAGTCGAGGGACCTCGGATGGCGGAAAGATCCATGATCCTTTGGAAGCCGAGGTCCCTCGACTCCGTTACACTCCGCTCGGGATGACAGCGCTATTTCTGGAGTTCCGGCTACCTGCCTGAGGACTGCGTGGAAAGTCCGCACCGCGGGCTGTAGGAGGTCTGTGTCAGACGCCAGAGCGGGGAGTTTCTACCCAAACCACCGCGGCGTTGCGCAGAAACGCCCTGCAATCCCCCTCCTTGCCGACTGATTTCACCGTCTCTCAACCTTCCGCCCCCGCCCACTGCCTTCCTCATCTTCGCGCTTTGCGCTGTGCGCAAAGTAGTGTTTACCTCCCCGCCACCCTCCGTGCGTTACCTCAAGGCCACCCTCCTTCTCGGCTTCTTTGTGAGTGGCGTCGTCGCGCTCCTCATCGCCGGCCACGCCTTCGCCGTTCCCGACGCTGCCATCGCGCGATTCCTGAAACTCGCCCCCCCCGCCCTCAGCGATCCCCGGTGGATCCAGTATCTCATCGCCACCGTCCTCGCCCTGGCCATTGCGTGGACCACCATCGACATCCCGCGCCCCTCACTGAAGCACGTCGTTGCCGTCGGCGCCCTGCTCGAGGTCGCAGCCGCCACCGCCATCTTCAAGCTCTTCGGTCGCTACCTTTCGCCGCTCCCGGGCGCCGCGGCCATCCTCGGCAGCTTCGCCATCGGCTTCCTCTACTCCCGGAGCGAAGCCGGCAGCCGCAAGCGCATCCTCCGGCAGATCCTCGGCGAACGCATTTCGGATTCCACCTTCAAGCTGCTCATCGACTCCGCCGAGCCGCTCAACCTCGAAGGTGAACGCCGCGACGTCACCATCATCGTCTGCGAAATCTTCAACCACGACGAACTCGAGGAAACCCTCCCCGCCGCCGACTACGTGGCGCTCACCAATTCCTTCCGCCGTCACGTCGCCGACCTGCTCGTCGAGCGCGGCGGCTACCTCGACGAGTGCGACGGTGAAAGCGTGCGCGTTGTCTTCGGCGCCCCGCTGCGCGACATCCACCACGCCATCGCCGCCTGCGACGCCGCCCTCGCCCTCGAGGAGCGCCTCAACGCCGTGAACCGCGAATGCCACACCATCTGGAAACAGATGTTCGACTTCCGCATCGGCGTGAATAGCGGCGAGATGGTCCTCGGCGCCTACGGTTCCCGCCGCCTGGGCAACTACAGCGTCGCCGGAGAGCCCGTGGAATTCGGCCGCCGCCTCTGCCGCGCGAATCTCATCTACGGCTCCCGCATCCTGCTCGGCGCCGGCACCTTTTACTTCGCCGAGGAGACCATCGAAGTGCGGCCCATGGAAATGATCCAGCGCTTCGAAGATGGCAGCCGCGAGGAAATCTACGAACTCCTCGGCATGCGCGACGTCCTCTCCTTCGAGGAACTCGAGCGCCGCGATCTTTTCTGGAAAGGCGTCGTCTACTATCGCTCCCAGCTCTGGGATGAAGCCCTCGACGTCTTCTACAGCGCCCGCGCTCCGAAAGGCGCCGATGGTCCCGTGGAATTCTACATCCGCCGCATCGAGCAGCTCCGCACCGGGCTGGCGGCGCTGGATTGGAACTCGGCGAGACTGTGACGGGGGAGGTTGAAAGTTGAGAGTTGAGAGTTGAGAGGCGGTTAGTTCGCCTGCGACCTCCTCACACCTCCTTCGCCTCTCAACCCTCAACCCTCAGCTCTCAACCTCCCATGCGCCGTATCGAATACCCCGCCGCGATCAAGGCGCTCATCGCCGAACTCAAGCGCATGCCCGGCGTCGGCCCGCGCAGCGCCGAGCGCATCGCGCTGTGGATGATCCAGTCGCGCGATGCCCGTGCCGCCACCATCGCCCGCGCCATCGACGATGCCACCGCCGCGATCCATCCCTGCACCCGCTGCGGCTTCTTCACCCCTGAGCCACTCTGCGAAATCTGCACCGACCCCGCGCGCGACCCCGCCCTCATCTGCGTCGTCGAGCAGCCCACCGAGATCCTCCCCCTCGAACGCACCGGCGCCTTCCGCGGCCGCTACCATTCACTCGGCGGCCGCATCGCCCCGCTCGACCACGTCGGACCGGAAGACCTGCGCATCGACGCGCTGATCGAGCGCATCAAAGCCGAGCAACCCACCGAGATCATCCTCGCCGTGGGTGCCGACGTGGAAGGCGAAGCCACCGCCAGCTACCTCGCCGGCGTACTGCGCGACTTGCCCGTCACCGTCACCCGCCTCGCCCAGGGCCTCCCCGCTGGCGGCGGCCTGGAGTCCGCCGACGAACTGACGCTCAGCCGCGCCATGTCCGGCCGGACCTCGATGCGCGGGTAGATTCTGGCACGAACTTGGCCGGCGGGAGCCATCCGCGCTGTAGCGGCGGGCGATGTCCGGCGCCCAAATAGCTCAGCCGGGGTGGGGCAAAATTCGGTCCACACGCTCCGCACCCCCTCCGCCCACGGAGAAGTGCGACGGTCATAGACCGCCGCTCCAGCGGAGGGATCCTTCTTGAACACCCCTTAAGTGCGATCAGCGGAGATGCCATTGGTGGGCTTGGTTTTGTAGTTGGCGGGGATCGGAACGCAGGGGAAAATGACACAACGGTGGGATCGACGATCCATTTCCATGAAGGCGACGGCGCAAAACCTTCACCGTTTGCCGCAAAACCTTCACCGTTTGCCGCAAATCCTTCACCGGTTGCCGCAACCCCTTCACCGGTTGCCGCAAACCCTTCACCGGTTGCCGCAAACCCTTCACCGGTTGCCGCAAACCCTTCACCCTTTGCCGCAAACCCTTCACCGGTTGCCGCAAACCCTTCACCGTTTGCCGCAAACCCTTCACCCTTTGCCGCAAACCCTTCACCCTTTGCCGCAATCCCTTCACCCTTTGCCGCAATCC
>JANPHH010000647.1:0-2336 GCA_031424375.1 Chthoniobacter sp.
CATTCCCACACCAACCCGTGCAGATCGTGCACGCCGAAGACGTTCGCCCGCCCGCTGCCCGCGTCCGGCAGCACCTCCGGCGACGGTGTGCCATACCATCGCGCCACGGCCTGACGGAACTCCGCATCCTTCGCCCCATCCGCGATCGTGAAGCCCGCACCCGCCGCGAGTTCCCACTCCGCCGTTGTCGGCAGTCGCTTGCCCAGCGCCGCCGCAAACGCCTTCGCCGCAAACCACGAGACATTCGTCACCGGTTGCTCCGCACGCGCGTTGCCGAGATCGAGATCGCCGCCCCAGTGGCTGAGGTAACGTTCATCCGCAAAAAGCCGCTTCACCTGCGAACGCCGCCACTTTGGAGTCTCGCGCACGAACGCGAGAAACTCGCCGTTCGTCACCGGTCGCACATCGAGTTGGAACGCCGCGATCGGCACTTCCTTCGCATCCTTCTCACCGCGAAAGAGCGGACGGTAAATGGCCGCGGGAATCGGCGTCATCTCCCCGTCGGCGATTGCCGCGCACAGCCCCGCAACGAGCAGACCGATGGTCGCGCGCAGCGGGATGAGACAGTGACCGGGGAGGAATCCCATGCGGGGTGGTGGCGCCTAGAAAGTCAGCTTGGCCTGCACATAACCGAAGTCCGCATCGTCGGACGGACCCGTATCGCCAAGATAGTCGCCGGCGAAAAAGTGACTGTAGCCCCCTTCGATCTGCAGGTGCTTGTTCACATTCCAAGTCGCTGCCAGGTCGATCTCCGCGCCCGCATATTGATTCGCGGCGCGCGCCGCCGGGGTGAGTGGCCGCACGGCGGTCGTGCCGTTGGCGCGATACCAAACATCATCCGTGCTCGCGAGCCAGAACGCGTGGAACTCCGACTTGAGCGTCACCGCCTTGATCGGCTGCGCTTTCACGATCACCGCGAGATCGTGCATGTTCTGCCACGAGAAGGCGTCCATCTGGCCGTAAGATTTGTGGTTCGTGGGAAACAGATTTTGGAACGTCTCGACCTCGCGATCGACGGGATCGCGATCGCCCGTGGCGTAGTTGTATTCCAGTCCGAGTCGCGGCAGCCATGCGGCATCGAAGGTGTAGCCCACCCCGCCATGCACCGCGAAGGCCGTGAGATCGCGGCCGCGCAATTCTCCGGTCTGAAACGCGCCCTCGAATTCATAGTCGAGGCCCACCGGTTTCGTTGCGGGTGGAGGCATCGACTTGCCATCGCTCACCGGAGCGGCATGCGCGAAGGCACCAGGCTTGGACTTCACCCGCATCCCGAAGGTCCCGAAGTTCGTGTCGCCAATCGCGTTCGGCTGATACTTCGGGTTCGGATTCTCGTGAAGATAGAGCGCGTAGAGGTCGATCGTCTCCGGCCCGATCGCAGTCGTGGAAAAATACAGACCGCTAAAGATCTGCTCGCGATCGGTCTCGTTGCCATTGAGGAGGTCGCTCTGATTGTAACTCCCGCGCTCCGGCACCACGACAGTGCTGGCGAAGGCATCGAGCCACCAGGCCTTCTCCTCCCAGCGCAGCTTCACCGCATCGAAGGTCCGACCGAGGTTGTTCCAATCGGAGGCCCCGATCAGCCGCTCGTCCCCGTAGCTGAGGACTTGCCGACCGAGTTTGAGCGAGAGGGGAAACGCCCTGGCGTTGCCGAGTTCGAGGTAGCCCTGCCGGAGGTCGAAAGCATCATCACCCTCCGCCCCGAGCACGCCAGGAAAGTCGGCGCGGTCGGAATTGATCTCCCGCGAATCCTGACCCTGCACGTAGAGCTTGAACCAGGCGAACGGCTTGATCGCGAGCCCGATCCGCGCGCGCTGGAGAAACCAGTTGTCATCCGTGAGCGCGTTGATCGAGTCGTTGAAGTCGAAGTTGTTCTCGCGGATTTCCCAGCGCAGCCGTTCCTCCAGATCGAACACAACCGCGCCATCGAAAAAGGCCAGCGGATTGGGTTCAACGACCGGCGCCGAACGCGGCGAGGAATCGCCGCCGGAGGATGGCACCGTGGCCGCCACGAGCAGAGCCGCGGAGAAAATTGCACCACTGAGGATGGATTGAGTGTGTTTCGATTTCATGGCTGTAAGTTCGAGAAGTTACTGGTTCACCGATTCCGCGTGGACTTTCTGCACTTCCTCCACGGTCACGATGTCGCCGGTGTTACTCCACGAGTTGCGGACGAAGGTCAGGACGTGCGCGATCTGCTCATCATTGAGCATTACCGGCGGCATCACGCCGTTGTATTTCACGCCATTCACGGTCATCTCGCCGGACTGTCCCTTGATCACCCCGCGAATCGCGCGCGCTTTGTCCACCATCAGATAGTCGGATTTCGCGAGCGGCGG
>JANPHH010000648.1:0-2284 GCA_031424375.1 Chthoniobacter sp.
AGGCGCAGTTGCCCGACTTGGAGCAACCTTTCATCAGCGCCGCCCCGACAGACAAACAGGACGGGCTCGTCGTGGGGAAGCTGGGTGTCGATGGCGGGGATCGCGCGGCGATCGAAGCCTTCGCCAATGAACTTGCCGCACCAGCGAGGGACGAGAAAGCGGGCAATGTGGACAGCATGCTCATCGGCTATCGCGGCAAGCTAATCTTCGAGTCCGACTATCGCCGGGGTCGCGCGAACTTTCCGCATTACCAGATGTCGATCACGAAGTCCTACACCGCGCTGGCGATCGGGCGCGCGATTCAGCTCGGCCTGCTGAAGATGGAGGATCTCGACAAGCCGGCGATCACCTTCCTGAAGGAGCTGGACACCACGAAGCTCGTCGCAGGCGCGGACACGATTACGCTCGCGCAGGCCATGCAGATGAGTTCCGGCATTCGGCTCGCTGACGAGAAGGCTAAGGAACTCATCAAGAACCCGGCGCAGCTCAAAGGCCAGGCGGAGATCCAAGCGTATCTGCAATACCGCGATCCGATCCCCGCGATGCCGCGCGAGTTCAAGTATCAGGAGCCCGACACCGCCATCGCGATGCAAGTGCTGAATGCCGTCGCGCCCGGCGGCGCGGAGGAGTTCATCAAGGCCGAACTGCTCGGGCGCATGGGCATCACGCAGTATCATTGGGAGAGTGCGATCAGCGGTCTACCGAAGTCCGCCGCAGGCAGCAGCATCCTGTCGCGCGACATGATGAAATTCGGCCAGCTCATCCTCAACAAAGGCAAGTGGAACGGCGAGCAACTCATCCCCGAAGCGTACCTCGTGCGCGCGACCACTCCGAGCCAGATCAACGAGCGCTACGGCTTCTTCTGGTGGATCGATGATTTCACCGTTGGCGGCGAGACCTACCACAGCTTCCAAGGCCGTGGCGCAGGCGGGCAGTTCATCTTCATGTTCCCCGCGCTGGACTTGGTCGCCGTAATCACCTCCCACAACAAGGGCATGGGCGACACGCTCAAGACCCTGCCGCAGCGCATCATTCCGGCGTTCATTCAAAACTGAAGCCACAAACTGAAGCCACAATTCTCATGAGCCGTTTCATGCTTAAACACCTCAGCACCCTCCTCACCGCCCTGCTGCTGTCGTCGTTGGCAACGCTGCACGCCGCCGTGCCGAAACTGAACGTCCTGCTCATCCTCTCCGATGACCATAGCTATCCGCACGTCGGTTGTTACGGGAACAAGGACATCCTGACGCCGAACCTCGACAAGTTCGCGGCGGAGGGAATGCGCTTCGATCGCGCCTACGTGACTTGCCCGCAGTGCGTGCCTTCGCGCGCGAGCCTCTTCACGGGGCGGTCGCCGGTGGCGATTGCGATGTCGCGTTTCTCCGCGCCGCTCCCGCGCGGTGTGAAGACGTATCCCGAGGCGTTGCGAGCGGCGGGTTGGTTCACTGGGGTCGCGGGGCGCACGTATCACATGGATGGCGCGGTCACGGCGAGCGCGCCGGAAACGCAGTCAGTGTTTGAGAAGTATAAACTCGTCACGTTTCCCGACCGCCTCGACTACGTGAAGATCGGTAGCGGTAGTGAGGCCGGGCTCGCGCAGTTCCGCGAGTTCTTCGACCTCAAGCCCGCAGAGAAGCCGTTCTTCCTCCAACTCTGCTCGAACGATCCGCATCGCCCGCTAAACACCCAAGGCCCGGTGAAACATGATCCGGCGAAGATCAAACTTCCCGCGCATTATCCCGACACGCAGCTCGTGCGCGAAGACTTTGCGCGCTACTATGACGAGGTTGCACACCTCGATGGGTTTTCGGCGACGTGATGGCGGAGTTGGAAAAGCGCGGCCTCGCATCGAACACCATCGTCGCCTTCATGGGCGACAACGGTTGCTCGCAATTCCGGGGCAAGGGCACGCTCTTCGAGTTTGGCATCCACGTGCCGCAGCTCGTGCGCTGGCCGGGGAAGGTGAAGCCGGGTTCGTCCTCCGCGGAACTGATCAGCGGCGAGGACATCGCGCCGACCTTTCTCGAAGCCGCGGGTGTGCCGGTGCCGCCGGAGATGACGGGGAAAAGTTTCGTGAAACTGCTACGCGGTGAGCCATTCGAGGGGCGGCTGTTTGTCTTCGCCGAGCGCGGCGCGCACGGTTCTTCCCTGCCGGGCAACAGCGCGAGCTTCGACCTCGGCCGGGTCGTGGTGAGCAAGACGCACAAGCTCATCTACAACGCGCTCGGCCAGCTCCCGTATTGGCCCGTGGATTTCGCCGGTGACTCCTTTTGGAAGGAAATCG
>JANPHH010000649.1:0-4446 GCA_031424375.1 Chthoniobacter sp.
CTTTTGCCCGCGCGCGCGGCTGCGGCAGAGGATGAACTGTTCCTCGCCCGCGCCGTCGGGATGGGCCACCAGCTTGGCTTCCAGGCCGCTCTGCACTTCGCTCCAGCCGGCCTTTTCCAACAGCGCGGCCTCGAACTGCCGGAGCTGGCTCTTGGGGGTGCCCACCAAATACCGCGCACCGCGGGCGCGCAAAAACGCGATGTTTTTCTCGCTGACCATGCCGCGGTCCATGACCCATACGCGCTGCGCCTGACCGTATTTTCCTCCATCGTGCGCACGATCTCCTCGACCGTGGTCACGTCAGTGCGGTTGCCCGCGAAGACTTCGTAGGAAAGCGGCAGCCCCTCGGGCGTGCAGACGAGGCCGATGCAGACCTGTTGGCAATCGGGCCGCGAGTCGCGCGAGTAGCCGCGCGCGGCCTTCTCGTTCTGCTCCGCCTGGCCTTCGAAAAAGGTGCTCGTCACATCGTGAAGCAGGAACTCGAACTGCACGCCGAACCACGAACGGTAACGCTCCATGAGATGCGCGCAGAGCCGGTCCTTGTGCGCCGCGAGCACATCGAGACCGCGATAAAGCCGGTCATCGTTGATCTTCTCCCACGACACCCCGAGCAGATCCTCCATCGCACTGTGCGCATACCAACGCTCGGCGATGCCCAACTCCGAACGCTGCCCGCAAAAGCGCGCCACCGCCAGCACGCTGGCCACGGTCGGCCACGGCACCTCCTCCTCGCCCGGCTCGATCAGCTCCGCGAGCAGTGTGTGCAACCCCAACCGCCGCCACAGCGCGAGCCCGAGGAACGGCTCGCCAAAATCGCGCGCTCGTTCCACGCGCACGCCGCGCACATCGACCACCTCCCAGCGCGGCCCCGCTGCCGCATCCGCCGCCGGCTCGCCCAGCCGCATCTGCCGCGGCCCCGCCGGCTTCCCATCGAGCAACGCCTCAAGCTGCTCCCAACCCGCCTCCTCCTGCCGCTCCTCACCCGTGAGCTTACCCAGCGTGGCCACCACCTGCTGACGCGGCCCCGCCGCCGTGCGCCGCGACTCGCACAACGTCCATTACTCGTAGGTCTCCCCGGCGGAACGCTTGCGATGGCGGCGTAAAAACATGCCCGCACATTGCAGCCCCGCCGCGCGCCCAACAACGGGGTCTTCTGCAAAACATCGGCCAAAACCAACCACCATCAGAAGCGACGGCCTCCCGCCGCGCGGCGGCCACAGAGAAAGATTTTTCCGCCACCGCGCGAGCTGCGGAACTTGGGTTAGGAACTGGCACAGCACCAGAAGGCACCGCCTCCTCCGTGCTGTCATCCCGAGCGGAATGGAGGGAGCCTGAGCGACCAGAATGAAGTCGAGGGACCTCGGAGTGCAGAATGATCCATGATCTTCCGGAGGCCGGGGTCCCTCGGCTTCGTTACACTCCGCTCGGGATGACGAGACTTTTTTGATTCTCGGTCTCCCTCGCCCCGGTCAGCGTCGTGACCGCCAACGTGATCCCGGCGACGCGTTTCATGCGACTTGAAGCGCAGCTTTCGCGACATACCGGGCGATTCGGAAGCGGACTTCGAATTCCGTCCAACCACCCTCGGAGCGAACGAGCCGCAATTCCCCGTGGTGTAGACGCGCGAGTTCGCGCGCGAGATTGAGGCCCAGACCGTGACCGGGAATGTTTTCGCCCATCGCTCCGCGATGAAAACGCTCGAAGATCGACTCCTGCGCCTCGGGAGGAATGCGCGCGCCGGTGTTCGCAATCCGCAGCACCGCCCACTCGCCGTCCTCGTCGCCACGGATTTTGATCTGCCCGCCGGGGCGGTTGTACTTCCGCGCGTTCACGAGGAGATTCTCGACGATCAGCGTCGTGAAGCGCTTTTCACCCGCGATCTCGAATGCTTCCGGCAAATCGAGTTCCACCTCCACGTCGTAGCCTTCCGGGATCGCGCTCAGGTCATCCAGCCATGCCTCGATCAGCCGGTTCAGATTCACCGGCGCGAACGCAATCTCAAGCCGCCCGGCATCCATGCGCGAAAGGAGCAGCAGGTCCTCGATGATGCCCGTGAGGCGAAAGGTCTGGTGGACGAGCGACGAAAGGTCGTCCCGCATGTCGTCGGGCAGATCCTCTGCCGCGAGCAATTCTTCGAGGCCGGCGCGGAGCACGGTGACAGGCGTCTTGAGCTGGTGGGAAGTATCGGCCGAGAAGCGCGCGGAGCGTTGCAGTTCCTCGCTGGTGATCTCCAGCGCCTCCTCCGCGCGCTGGCGCTGGGCGCGGTTCACGGCCGAATCCACCGCGAGGCGTTCGACGGGAACGGTGAAGCGGACCGCGAGGAAATGACTGGCGACAACCCCGCCGAGGAGGAGCGCCGCGCACATCGCCGCCGCCTGCCAGCGGAGGTTTTGCTGGCGCTGGAGCAGCCCATCGAGCGGATACAGACACACCTCGTAGGCCGGGGGAAAAAGGGAGTCTTCATTCAGCCGCTGGAGGAGGAGCAGGTGCCGCACACCCGCGACGTCGACCTGCGCGCTTTTCAGCGGGGTCGAGCCATCGAGCCGGCGGGATACTTCTCCGGCCACGTCCGCCCGCTCCGCGTCGGGGATGGAGGGAAGATGCAGTCGCCGATCGAGCCACAGTCCCGCGCGCATCGTGCCGCGTGCATCGCTGAGTGCCGCTGGTTTGAAACCCACCACGATCGCGGCGATCAGCTCCCCGGTTTCCGAGGAAAAAATCGGCATCGCGATCACCTCATCCACGTCGCCGCTCTCCGGGTGGGAGAGGTAGCCGAGCTGCTGCCGCTGCGGCAGCGCGGGCAGAGTGAGCTGCGACTCTTCCGCCACGGTGAGTGCGCCCACTTCCTCCGGAACGGGCGGCGGGATGACCGCGCCGGTGCGATCGAGGAAGCGGTAGAACCGGGCCCGCAGCACATGGCCCTGCGGGTCGCCGTCGACTTCCCCATCCATTAGATCGCGCAGCTCGTCCCGCGCACTCGGGTAAAGCAGGTCGAGCGCGTTGTCTTCCAGCGCGGCGTGGATCCGCGGACGGCGCACGAGTGCGCGGCAACGCTCGGCCAGAGCCACGCGGCGGACTTGCTGGAGGTTGTGCAGGGATGCGAGGGCCATCTCGAAGTCGCGCTGGAGATCGTGCTCGGTTTCGTCGGCGACCTTGCCCTGAATCACGGAGAGGCCGAGCAGCGAGATCGTCACCACGAGCAGCGTCATCCCGACGAGCAGGCGGGCCCGGAAAACTTTGGGGTTGGTGACGCGACCGGAGTTCACGGGAGATCGACCCGCAGCGTGGCACCGCTTTTCAGCTCTACCGGATGTTCGAGGGTGGTCTTGGTGCTGAGCCACGCTTTGAGCACGTAGCGGCCGGCGGGCAGACCGCTGAGGCGGTATCTTCCCTCGGTGTCGGTCATGACAAAGTGCGGCGTATCGACGACGAGGATGAGGCCGCGCATGTGCTCATGAATGTCGCAGCGCAAGGTGACGGACCCGACGGTCTCGAAGAGCTGCGAAGGGATCGGCCGTTCGTCCGGTCGGTAGCGGCCGAGGTCGAAGCGCTTGGCGGGCGAATAGGAAAAGACGTTGTGATAAGTGTCGTCGAGATTTGGGAATTCGACGCGCGTGCCGACCTGGATGGGCAGCAGAGCCGGGGAAAAGGTGTAGTCCTTCTGACTCATTTGTTTCATCGGCATCGCGCCGCCGCGCGGAAAGTGGCCTTCGAGGTAGACGACCGCGAGTGGCGGATTGGTCGCGATCACGCCGCCCTTGGTCACGAGCTCATAGCGGCGATTCATTACCGGCGCGCTGCGTGCCTTGGGGAGTTCCACCCGTCCCTCGATCGTGGCTTGGGCAGCGGCATGAGGAGCGCAGGCGAGCAGCGCGGCGGCGGCGACTGGGGGAAATCGGAAGTTCATTCGGACTTCGACGATACCAGCAACTCGCCGGGGAGAGAAGCGGCGGGGTCGGAGCGTCCGTTCATCGCGGGGACGGTCCCGGATTAACCCGGCGGCTTGATGGTGCAACCCACGCTCCGCAGGGTGTGGATGAGCGGCGCGGTGAAAGCGGAATCGATCTTCTTGCGCAGGCGCGCGATGAAGACTTCGACGGTCCGCGTGTCGTAGGCGTGATCGCGTTGCCACACGCGTTCGCAGAGTTCGGTGCAGGAGAAGACGCGCCCCGGCTCCTGCATCAGCACCTGGAGCACTTCGAACTCCCGAGGCGAGAGCGCGATCGACTGGCCATCACGGGCCACCCGCCGGTGCTGGAGATCCATGTGGAGATCGGCCACCTTCAGCAGATCGGCCGCCCCGGCAGCGGGGTTCCGGCGGCCGAGCGCTTCCACCCGGGCCACGAGTTCGTCCATCGAAAAGGGCTTCGCGAGATAGTCGTCGGCGCCCGCGTTCAGCCCTTTGATGCGATGCTCCACCTCGCCGCGCGCGGTGAGGATGATCAC
>JANPHH010000650.1:0-13605 GCA_031424375.1 Chthoniobacter sp.
AAATCTCGGTGCCGAAAAAAGTCCGATCGACCGGCTGCCCGTTGAGCCGCAGAAACTGCTCCGCCAGAAGCAGGTGCCCGGTGGATGAAACGGGGATGAATTCCGTGATCCCCTCGATCAGACCGAGCAGGATCGCAATGAGCCAGATGGCCATGGGCGAAGCGAAGATGGTGCGCCGCCCAGCCCAGCCGAGGCGGCCAGGCGTACGGCAGGCAGCAGCCTAGATCGCGGCGTCCCCGTGCTCTTCGGTGCGAATCCGGATCGCCTGCTCGATCGGCGTCACGAAGACCTTACCGTCACCGATCTTCCCGGTCTTGGCGGCTTGCACGATCACCTCGACCGCCTTTGCGACGCGGTCATCGGTGACCACGATTTCAAACTTCACCTTGGGCAGGAAGTCGACCGTGTACTCGCTCCCCCGGTAAATCTCCGTGTGGCCCTTTTGGCGACCGAAACCCTTAACCTCGCTCACGGTCATCCCTTCGATGCCGATCTCAGAGAGCGCCTCTTTTACGTCCTCCATTTTGAATGGCTTAATGATCGCCTCGATTTTTTTCATAGGTGTGTGCGCATTGCTGAACGTCGTCAGGGCGTTTGGCAAGCCTGCCCTTGCCCGGTGCGAAAAAAATCCCCGGGTCGGCAGCAAAATCCCTTGTTCCGGGCGGGAGCGAATGAGATGCCTCCGCCCATGTTGCAACTGGGCACCTGGATCAGAGAGTGCGACGCCGAACCATTCTCGCGCTTCTTCGCGCGGCATCCCGGGATCGACGTCCGAAATGCGCGAACCGCTCCGGTCGACCTCGCGGAAATCCGTGGCCTGCTCATCTCCGGAGGGCCGGATATCTCAGCGCCATTTCACGTCGAAACACCTGCCGACCCAGCCATGATCAGAGATCCCGAGCCGGAGCGGGACGCGTGGGAATTCGCCGCGCTCCGCCACGCCCTGGATCGCGGCCTACCCGTGCTCTGCATATGCAAAGGAATGCAGGTGCTCAACGTCGCGCTCGGCGGCACGCTCCACCTCGACATCCGCGGCCACGACGTTCCCGAGATGAAGTTTCAGAACGTCCAACCGCTCCGCTACGACCGCGCGGCGCGGCATCGATTCGACCTCGTCAACAGCTCCCACCACCAGGCGCTCGCTCGGGTCGCTCCGCCTCTGGAGATCGAGGCATGGCACGCCGGCGATGACGTCATCGAGCAAGTGCGCATCCGCGATTATCCGTGGGGAGTGGGCGTCCAGTTTCATCCGGAGCGCGATTTGGTCTACGCACCGCTTTTCGACGACTTTCTCACTCAGCTCACGCCATGAATCGCTACGACCCGCCGCTCGACATCACCATCCGCTGCGGGCTCGATCTCACCTACTCGGCCCAGGCCCCGACGCCGATCGTCCTGCTCATCAAGCCGCGCATCGACCGCGGGCAGCACATCGAGCGCGAACAGTTCACCATCGATCCCCACTCCACGCTGGAGGAGCACGAAGATGAGCACGGCAACATGGTCCACCGCCTCATGCTCGCCCCTGGCCAGACGCGGATCCGCCACGATGCCTTCGTCTCCGTCCCCTCCGTTCCGGAGAATGTCGGCACCATCGATCAGATTCCACCGATCAGCGACTTGCCGATCCACCTCCTGCGTTACGTGCTGCCGAGCCGCTACTGCGATTCCGACAAGCTGCGCGACTTCGCTTTCGAGCGCTTCGGGCAGACCACGCCCGGCTTGCCCCGCGTTCAGGCGATCTGCGACTGGGTGCACGGGCACATCGAGTATCGGTTCGGCTCGGGCAGTCCGCTGACCTCCGCGTCGGAAGTCATCGCTCAGGGCTACGGGGTGTGCCGCGACTTCGCCCACACCGCCATCGCGCTCTGCCGCACCTTCAATATCCCCGCCCGTTACGTCACCGGTTACGTGCCCGATGTCGCATTCGACGATCCGGGATCGGACATGGATTTTCACGCCTACTTCGAGGTCTTCATCGGCGGCCACTGGCAGACCTTCGACGCACGCTTCAATGTCCCGCGGACCGGCCGGATCAAGATCGCGTGCGGACTCGACGCCGTGGATGGCGCCTTTTCCACCCTCTACGGCGCGGCGAGCCTCAGCACCTTTCAAGTGTGGGCCTACCAGGTCGACCCGCAGGAGGTGCAACTCGGCGATCCCATCGATCTCTCAAAGCGCCTCTGCGGCACGACCCAATTGCGGTTTCCGCCCCGGCCGCCGCGTCCCTGACGCCAAACGCGAAAACGCCGCGCCGGAAAGCCGGCGCGGCGTTTCGATGATTCGTTCCGCGGAGCGATTACTGGCCGGGAGGCTTCGGCGCGCCTTCGCCACCGGGCTTCGGTCCACGCTTGCCTCCCTCGGGCCCGCCTTTGCCACCCTTGCCGCCTTCGGGACCGCCTTTACCGCCACCGGGACCATGTTCCGGACGACCTTCCTTGATCTCCGTTGCGGTCAACTTGCCGTCGCCGTCCTTGTCCATGTGCTTGAAGGCTTCGCCCGCCTTGTCCGGATTGCGCTGGGCCATCGGGCCCGCCTTGAATTCCTCGACCGACACCGTGCCGTCGCTGTTCGTGTCGAGCTTCTTGAGGATTTCCTCCGGTGAGGGGCGCTTGCCACCTTCACCACCGGGTCCGCCGCCCTTGGGTCCGCCGGGCGGCTTGTCTTCGGCAAAGGAAAGCGTCGAGGCGAGAGCCAGCGCACTGAGAGTCGTGATAAGTTTTTTCATGTCGTTCTGTTCTTGGGTTTTTTGGAGGAGCCGCGTTCGCGGAATGCGCACGCGGCTCACTCATCTAACGCCATCCGGCCCGGAACACGTCTCCCAAAATTGTTAGCTCACGGTTAAGTTTTGTTATCCGCGTGTAGCCCCGCGCCGCGCTGTAACGCCCCACGCTTCCGCCGCGTCTGATCCGACGACTTCTCCTTGCATGAAAGCCGATAAATCCATCCTCAGCGTCTTCGTCACGCTCCTCATCCTCGGCGCCATCTTCTTCGTCATCGAACGCCTGCTCGGTCGCGGTCGCCCGCAGCCCGTCTTCCGTAAAGGTTGGGCCACCGACGTCGTCTACTGGTTCACCACCATCCTCCTCGCCAAGCCGCTTATCCGCATCCTCTTCATCCTCCCGCTCGGCCTGCTCGTGCTCGCGCAGTTCACCACCATCGAGGTTTTGAAGCTGGGGCAATACCGCGGCTTCGGTCCGCTCAGCCGTCAACCGCTTTGGCTCCAGGCCATCCAGATCTACGTCCTCGTCGATTTCTTCGCCTACTGGACGCATCGCCTCTTCCACCGTGGCCGCATGTGGCCCTTTCACGCCGTGCATCACAGCTCCGAGGAACTCGACTGGCTCGGCAGCCTCCGCGTCCATCCGGTCAATGACTTCATCAACAAACTCGCCCAGGCCACCCCCGTCCTCCTCCTCGGCTACAACCCCGCCGTCACCCTCAGTACCGCGCCCATCCTCACCTTCTACGCCATCTTCCTCCACGCGAATGTGAACTGGGATTTCGGTCCGCTCCGCGCCGTCGTCGCCACGCCGGTCTTCCACCGCTGGCACCACTCCCGCGACCGCGCCGCGTGGGACAAAAACTTCGCCGGCCTCTTCCCGTTTTGGGACATCCTCTTCGGCACCTACTACATGCCGCGCGATCGTTTTCCCGAAAACTTCGGCATCTGCGAACCCATGCCGCGCGGTTACCTCGGCCAGCTCTGGGAACCTTTTGCCTGGAATCTCCGGCGCGGCCGGAAGGTCGATCCCACCTGACCCGGCAACGTCCCGGAGTCTGCACGCTACCCGCGCCGGCTTTCGATGATGTGCCGATGCATCTCGGCGGTCAGCCCCTCGATCCGCTCGCTGAGTTCCTTCGTGATGCGAGTCAGTTCCGTGTTTTGCCGCATGAGTTCAATTAGCTGCGCGGTCTGTGCGGCAGCCAGGGTGTGGCGCTCGGCGCTGGCCGTGGCGAGTGCTTCGCGGTGCTGCGCGTCGGCGTCGTTGAGCGCCTTGTCGCGATCGGCCTGCCGCGTCTGGGCGAGCAGGATGAGCGGCGCCGCATAGGCTGCCTGGAGGCTGAACGCAAGATTCAGAAGGATGAAGGGATAGAGATCGAAATGCGCCACGCCCGCCGCATTCAGCGCGATCCACACCGCGACGAGCAGCGTCTGTCCGATGAGAAAAGTGGGCGTGCCGAAAAAGCGCGCGAACGCCTCGGCTTTCAACCCGAACCAATCGCCACCAAACGTCGGCGTGAGATGGCGGTGCGGATGGTGGAAGCGCAGGTGATGAGGGGATTCGGCGGATGCGCCGGGAAGTGGAGAGTCGTTAGTTTCGCGCATAGTGACATCATCGGTCGGGATTCGCCGCCGGGCGGCTGAACGGTCGGGTGGACAGCGTGACGGACCAGGACGGGCAGTCAAAATTTATCGCCTCCGCGTGATCGCGCGCTCGCCGGAACACGGCCCTTCTACGGAACGTGACGCACAACCTTTCGAATTGACTGAGACCCTGACGCTCTGCTATTCGACTTCACATGAGCTTTGGGACTTTCGAGCAGCGGAGCGTTCTCTTCGCGATGGCTCCCGGTGGCGGTGACGGGCTCTCCATCTTCTCGTCCGAGGTGTTCCTGGATCCGGTCCGCGAACGTCGCATTTTCCGCAGTTAGTTCATATCGCTGGTCGCTCTCGGCAACGCCCCCGTTTCCCCTCCCCACCTCTAGCCAACCGGTGTCCGACCTCGCCAGGATCGTCGGATCGGCCGGTGCATCCCCCCACCTCCCATGGCATCTAATCCATCCCCTCGTCGCAGCTTCGTCCCGGTCGGCATTTTCCTCCTCGTCGCGGTCGCGCTGTTGGCCCTGCTCCTCTTCTGGCGCGGATCGCGCCGCCACTCGCCGACCGCGCAAACTCCCCCGACCGCCACGGCTACCCCTGCGCCCGTCGATCCCCCAAGCGCCCCCGCAGGCACGAGCCCGACGCCGGCTCCAGCACCGGTCGCTGCCGCGGACGCTCGAGCCGCGTCGGTCAGCGCTCCAGACGGCCTCATGCCTCGCCGCGACAAGGTCTCCGAATTCGACCGCAGGTCGGCGGGCACGGCTCAACCCAACGTCCGGCAACAGGCCGCACTCGACCAACTCCGCCAGCGCGCATCCGGGGTGAACGTCCAGTTTGACCCGATCACGGGCGCGCCCAGTTCCATCATGGCCACCGGTCGCCTGCTCAGCGGCCCGCTCGCTGGTGAGTCGGCCCCGCTCCAGGCGGTGCGCAATTTCCTCGCCGTCAACGCCGCGCTTTTCGGCCACGCGCCCGAGGCGATCAATCAGAGCCGCGTCACGCGCAACGACGTCACCGCGCACAACGGAATGACGACCGTCGTCTGGCAGCAGGAACTCGACGGCGTGCCGCTCTACAACACGATCCTCCGCGCCAACGTCACCAAACGCGGCGAACTCGTCAGCATCGGCAGCCACTTCATGGCGAAACCTGACGCCGCCTCCGGTCTGCCGCAGCCCGCCCGCACCGCGCTCATCAATCAGCCGCCGGTGAACGTAACCCGCGCGATCTCGCTCGCCGCGGCGGACCTCGGAAGCGACGTGCCCGCCGAAAACACCCGCGCCGCTTCCGGTCCGGCGGGAGTCGAACGCCGCCAGCGTTTTGAAGCACCCGGCCTCAGCGACACCAGCGCCGGCCTCGCCTGGCTGCCCATGTCGGCGGATTCGCTGCGGCTCACCTGGGATGTGACGCTGATGAGTCTGAATCTGCAGCACATGTATCGCGTGGTCGTCGATGCGCAGACCGGCGAGGTGCTGCTCCGGAAGTTGCTGACCAACGACGTGAGCAACGCGAGCTATCGGGTCTACGCCGACGCCACGACGAAGAAGCCCTTCGACAGCCCCGCCCCGATGCTGCCCGGCACGCCGACGCCGAGCGGCGCCCAGGCCACCGAAGTCCCACGCAATCTCGTCACGCTGCAATCGGTGAACCCCACCGCCTCGCCGAACGGCTGGCTCGACGACGGCGTCACCCAGACCCTTGGCAACAACGTCGACGCGCACACGGACACCGACGCGAACAATCTTCCCGACCTGCCGCGCCCGACGTCAGCGACCCGGGTTTTTGACTTCACGCTCGACCTCGCGCAGGCGCCGAGCACCTACCGCGACGCTTCCGCCACCCACCTCTTCTACATCAACAACTGGGTGCATGATGAACTCTACTCGCTGGGCTTCACGGAGTCGGCGGGAAACTTCCAGACGAACAACTTCGGCCGCGGCGGCCTCGGCAATGATGCGGTGCAAGCCGACGCGCAGGACGGCAGCGGAACGAACAACGCCAACATGTCCACCCCGCCGGACGGCAGCCCGCCGCGCATGCAGATGTATGTCTTCACGGGGCCGACTCCGGACCGCGATGGCGACTTTGACGATGTGATCGTCATTCACGAATACGTGCACGGCCTAAGCAATCGCCTCGTCGGCGGCGGCGTGGGGATCGGTGCGCAGGCCACGGCCGGCATGGGCGAAGGGTGGTCCGATTTCTACGGCCTCGCGCTGCTCGCCGATCCCGCGTCCGATCCGAATGCGGTCTACCCCGGCGGCTCCTACGCGACGCTGCAGTTCGTCTCGGGCATGACGACGAACTACTACTACGGCATTCGCCGTTATCCGTACTCCACGGACCTGACGAAGAACCCGCTGACCCTGCGGGACATCGACCCCACCCAAGCCAGCCCGCATACCGGCATTCCGCTCAGCCCGCTGTTTGGCTCGTCGAACAGCAATCCATCCGAGGTCCACAATGTCGGTGAGGTCTGGTGCATGGCGCTGTGGGAATGCCGCGCGGCTCTGATCACGAAGTATGGCGCGGTCGGGAATCAGAAAATCCTCCAGCTCGTGACGGATGGAATGAAGCTCTGCCCGGTGGATCCGAACCTCCTCCAGTCGCGCGACGCGATCATCCAGGCGGACCTCATCAGCACCGGAGGCGCCGATACCAAAACTTTGTGGGCGGCATTTGCCAAGCGCGGCATGGGCGTCAGCGCCTTTGCCCCTGACAGCAGCACGACGACCGGGGTGACCGAGGCGTTCGACCTGCCGGATGATCTCTTCGTCTCGCCGGTGCAGCCATTTCTCGCCAGCGCGGTGCGGCTGACCGGGCCGATCACGCCTCCGTCGAATCCCTACACCCTGACGAACATCGGCATCGCGCCGCTGACCTGGACGGCAACAAAAACGCAACCGTGGCTCGACCTCTCCGCACTAGGCGGTTCGCTGGCCGTGGGCGCGAACGCGACCGTCGTCGCCACCTTAAACTCGAATGTCCTCGCACTCCCGGCGGGGACCTACACCGACACGATCACCTTCACGAATCTCACCAACAGCGCCGTGATCACGCGCGCCGTCACGCTGACGGTCACGCCTTACCTCACTCGGGCGATCTATTTCCCGCTCGATACGGACCCGCTGTGGACGCGCTCCGGTGAATGGCAATTCGGCACGCCGACCGGCGTCGCGCTTCCCTTCAGCAATCCCGACCCGACGAGCGGCGCGACCGGGGTCAACGTCTTCGGCATCAACCTTGCCGGAGGCTACGCTTCAAACAGCGCGAGCACGCCCGACTACATTACCGCGGGACCGCTGAATCTCACCGGCATCACCGGAGCAAGTGTGCGTTTCCGCCGCTGGCTGAACGCGTCGGCGCAGCCGTTCACCTTCGAAACCGTGGATGTATCGGCGGACGGCGCGACGTGGACGAACGTCTGGAACAACGGCGCCACGATCATCCTCGAGGATTTCTGGAACACGGTCACCTACCCGCTCGGCAGCCAGGCCGACAATCAACCCGCCGTCTACATCCGCTGGGGACACCGCGCCTCTGCGGCGACTTCGCGCGGCGGCTGGAATATCGACGACGTCGAGGTGATGGCGAGTTCCACGACCACGACGCTCACCGCGAATGCCGCGGTCGCGACCACGGCCTACGTCACACCAGTGCCCGTGACGCTCAGCGGCACAGACACGCTGAATCCCGGCGGCCCGCTGACTTTTGCGATCGTCGCGAATCCCGCGCGCGGCTCGCTCAGCGGCACGGCGCCGAATCTCACTTACACGCCGAACGCCGGCTTCTTCGGCGTGGATAATTTCTCCTTCACCGTGAGCAACGGCACGCTGACCAGCGCGCCCGCGAGCGCGACGATCACGGTGCAGCCCGGCACGACCGACATCTCAATCGAACAACCGGAGGGCGCCGGGCTCACGGACGGCGGGTCGACGGTCGGATTTGGCAACGTACTCGTGGGTTCACTTGCGACGAAGCGGTTTGTCATCAGGAACGTGGGCGCGGGACCCCTCACGCTCGGCAGTGCGAGTATCGACGGGCTGCACGCGAATCAGTTCAGCGTCGGGGCGATCAGCCGCACCGCCCTCGCGATCGGCGAGACCGCGAGCTTCGACGTGACGTTCACGCCGCAGTACGCGAACGCCAAAACCGCGGCGATTCACGTTCTGAGCAATGACCCGGATGAGACGCCGTTCGACATCGCGCTCACCGGCACCGGTGCGACGCTCGGCGGGACAGTCGCACTCACCCGAGACATCGCCCGCATCCAGGCCGGTCTTAGCTCGGGCACGCCGGTGGTCATCGGATCCGTGGCGTTCTTTTCGGGCAATTCCGTGAATGAAGGCTCGGAAATCTGGCGCACGGATGGAACCGCAGCGGGGACGTTCGTCGTCCGGGACATCATCGCGGGGCCTAACGGATCCGGCCCCGGAAATCTCGTCAACTTCAACGGCACGCTGTTCTTCACCGCCAACAATGGCACGCAGGGAAATGAGTTGTGGAAAAGTGACGGGACGAGCGCCGGAACGGTGTTGGTCCGGGACATCTTCAGCGGGACGACCGGTTCCTCCCCGGCGAATCTGACCGTGGTCGGGGCGACCCTCTTTTTCACCGCAAACGAAAGCGTGAACGGCACCGAACTGTGGAAGAGCGACGGCACGACCGCCGGCACCGTGCTCGTGGCGAACATCGCCGCGGGCGCGACCAGTTCGAGCCCGGCGAATCTGCGCAATGTTAACGGCACGCTCTTCTTCACCGCGAACGACGCCGTGAATGGCACTGAGCTGTGGAAGAGCGACGGGACGGCCGCGGGCACGGTCTTGGTGAAAGACATCATCGCCGGGGCCACCAGTTCTTCGCCCACGAATCTCAACGCCCTCGGCAGCCTGCTTGTGTTCACGGTGAACGACAGCGTCAATGGACTGGAGATATGGAAGAGCGACGGCACGACCGGCGGCACGACCCTGCTTCTGGACATCAACCCCGGCAGCGCGTCGTCGAGTCCGGCGAACTTCGCCAGCGTGGGCGGCGCACTCTACTTCGCCGCCAATACCGCGACGGCGGGAACCGAGCTGTGGAAAACCGACGGCACCGCCGCGGGCACGACGCTGGTCAAGGACATCTTTGCCGGCACGGCCTCCTCGACACCTCAGAACCTGACCGCAGCGGCCGGCACCCTCTACTTCAACGCGTTTGATTCCACCAACGGGCGTGAGCTCTGGAAGAGCGATGGCACCGCCGCGGGTACCGTTCTCGTGCGCGACATCGCGGGTGGCACGAGCAACGCGAGCCCCGCCCAGATCACCGCCGTGGGTGGCAGCGTGTTTTTCTCGGCGAACGGCGACGGGGTCGCGAATGTGGAGCTGTGGAAGACGGACGGGACGACGGGCGGCACCGTCCTCGTGAAGGACATCAATCCCGGAGCCGCCGGCGCTGCGCTGTCCGGTGCGGTAAATCTCGGCGGGTTGCTGATCTTTAGCGCGAACGACGGCTTGAGCGGCCAGGAACTGTGGAAGAGTGACGGCACCGAGCCGGCCACCCTCCGCGTCACCGATGCCCAGACGGGATCGAACGCGGCCAATATCCAAAACCTGCGGGCGCTGAATGGCGTCGTTTATTTCAGCGCGAACGATGGCGTCGCCGGGCAGGAACTGTGGAAGAGCGACGGCACGCTCGCGGGCACGGCGATGGTTAAAGACATCACGGTCGGCGGCAATTCATCGAATCCCGCCAACCTGACGAACATCGGGAACACGCTCTACTTCTCGGCCGCAGACTCCGCGAATGGCACCGAGCTCTGGAAGAGCGACGGCACGCTCGTGGGCACCGCGCTGGTGGCAAACATCGCGAGCGGGAACACGAGCAGTTCGCCGACGCTCCTCACGCCGGTCGGCTCGACGCTCTTCTTCTCCGCGACCGACGTCTCAACGACGGGAGCCGAGCTGTGGAAAAGCAACGGCACCGCCGCCGGCACGGTGTTGGTCAAGGACATCAACCCCACTGCGTCCACCGGTTCCTCGCTGGCCAATCTCACGGACTTCAACGGCACGCTCATCTTCAGCGCCAACGACGGCGTGAACGGTCAGGAGCTGTGGAAGAGCGACGGCACGGCCGCCGGCACCGTGCTCCTGCTCGACATCAATCCGGGGAGTGCGAGTTCGTCGCCGGCAAACTTCCGCGTCATCGGCTCCACGCTCTACTTCACCGCGACGACTGCGGCCAACGGCACTGAGCTGTGGAAAACGGACGGCACCGCCGCGGGCACCGGGCTCGTCGTCGAACTCGTGGGCGGAACCGGCAGTCCGTCGCTCGGAAATCTCACCGTCGTCGGCTCCACGCTCTTCTTCACCGCCACGCTCCCGGCCAGCGGCAATGAACTCTGGAAGACTGACGGCACCGACACAGGCACGGTGCTGGTCAGCGACATCGTCGCCGGGACCGGCGGCTCCTCACCCGCGGCCCTCGCGAACGTCGGCGGCACGCTCTACTTCCGGGCGAACACTCCGACCGATGGCTTCGAGCTGTGGAAGAGTGATGGCACCGGGGCGGGCACCGTGCAGGTGAGCAATATCAATCCGGGCACGCCCAGTTCGACCCCTTCGGCAATCACCGACCTGAACGGCGTGGCCTACCTCAACGCGACGACCGCGGCAAACGGCGCCGAGCTGTGGAAGAGCAACGGCACGGACCCTGGCACTGCGTTGGTTCTCGATCTGATGCCGGGGACATTTAGCGCGAATCCGACCAACCTCACCGTCGCTGGGAATCTCCTCTTCTTTGTCGCGCGGGGACCGGAACTCGGATCGTCGGAACTCTTTGTGGTGAACAATGCTCCGCCGCCTGAGATCGTGGTGGAACAACCCGCGCTCGTCTCGCTGACCGACGGTGCGGCCAGCGTGGCCATCGGCTCCGCGGGCCTCGGCGGCAATCCGGTCGCGAAGACCTTCACCGTCCGCAATACCGGCACCGGCCAGCCGCTCACGCTCACCGGCATCACGATCGACGGCGCCGACGCCGCGAGCTTCACCGCGTCGCCGACCAATGGCGTGGTCATCGCGGCGGGTGGAGCGACCACCTTCACCGTGACGCTGAACCCGACCAGCGCCGGCGCGAAGACCGCGGCGCTGCACTTGGGCAACACCGACTCGGACGAAAATCCCTTCGATGTCGCGCTCACCGGATCGGTCGTCGCTTCGCCGCAGATCGCCGTCGAGCAGCCCGCCGGCACGGATCGTTACGCCGGAGCGACCGTGACTTTCGGTGACGCCGTGCTCGGCGCGCCGATCGTCAAGACGTTCACCCTTCGCAACACCGGAGCGAGCGCGCTGAACCTGAGCGGCATCACCTTCGTCGGCACGGATTTCACCGCCGGTGCGCCGAGCAGCACGAGCGTGGGTGCGGGCGGCACCGCGACGGTCGACATCACCTTCACGCCTTCGTCCACTGGCGCGAAGTTCGCGACCCTGCAAATCGCGTCGGATGACGTCGATAACAACCCCTTCACCCTCCGCCTCATCGGGATCGGCTCGGCACCCGCCGGTCTGCTTCGGCTCGCGCGCGACATCAATCAAATCGGCGCCTCGCCCAACATCACCAGCGCCGCGCTCATCGGATCGACGATCTACTTCGCCGCGAATACTCCCGACACCGGCACCGAGCTGTGGAAGACGGATGGCACCGCCGCGGGCACCGTGCTCGTGAGGGATATCTTCGCCGGCACGGGCAGCAGCTCGCCCGCAAATCTGCTCGTCATCGGCAGCACGCTCTACTTCAGCGCGAGCACTTCGACCAATGGCATCGAGCTGTGGAAGAGCGACGGCACCAATGCCGGCACGGTGCTGGTGAAGGACATCTTCACCGGCACCACCAGCTCGAGCCCGGCGAATCTCACCAACGTGGCCGGCACGCTTTTCTTCGCCGCGAGCGACTCGACCGCGAACGGCACCGAACTCTGGAAGAGCGACGGCACCACGGCCGGCACCGTCCTCGTCGCGAACATCAACGCGACCGCAAACAGCAGCTCCCTCCCGGCGAATCTCACCGCCTTCGGCTCGACGCTCCTCTTCACCGCCAATGACGGCGTGAACGGCGTGGAGCTGTGGAAGAGTGATGGCACCACGCCGGGCACCGTGCTCGTGAAGGATATCTACGCGGGCACCACCAGCGCAAATCCCGCGAACTTCGTCGTGATCGGCAGCACGCTCTTTTTCACCGCCACCGACGCCACCACCGGCACCGAGCTGTGGAAGAGCGACGGCACCACGGCGGGCACCGTGCAGGTGCAGGACACCTACTCCGGCGCGTCCAGCTCCGCGCCCGCGGGCTTGGTCAATGTGAACGGCACGTTGTTCTACCGCGCATTTACGCCCACGCCGGGGACGGAGTTGTGGAAGAGCGACGGCACCAACGCGGGCACGGTGCTGGTCAAGGACATCAATCCCGGCTCGGGCAGCTCGACCCCCACAGGACTGCTCGCGGTCGACAACCTCGTCTACTTTTCCGCGACCGATGGCGTGAATGGAGTGGAACTGTGGAAGAGCGACGGCACCGCCGCGGGCACGGTATTGGTCGCGGATATCAATACTGGCGCCGGTTCCGCGAGTCCGACCAACCTCACGCGCGTCGGCGACCTGATCTATTTCTCGGCGGCGTCGGTCACCGGTGGATTCGAGCTGTGGAAGAGCGATGGCACGGCCGCGGGAACGACGCTCGTGAAGGAGCTCAATCCGAGCGGCAGTTCGTCGCCCGGTGTGATCGTCAATGTCGGCGGCACCGTGATCTTCATCGCCGACGACGGCGCGAATGGGCGCGAACTTTGGCGGACCGACGGCACCGCGCCCGGAACGAACCTCATCGCCGATCTCGTCGCCGGGAGCAGCAGTGCCGCCCCGTCCAACCTGCGCTCGGTCAACGGCGCACTGCTCTTCAGCGCCAACGATAGCCTGAGTGGCACCGAACTCTGGCGGAGCAACGGCCAGAACGCCGGGACCACGATGGTGAAAGACATCGCCGCGGGTGCCACCAGCAGCACCCCGGGCGCGGGAGTCGTCATCGGAGCGAACCTTTATTTCGCGGCTTTCGACTCAACGTCGGGAGGCAACGAACTCTGGACGAGCGATGGAACCGCCGCGGGCACCCTGCGGGTCAAAGACATCTTCCCCGGTACCACCAGTTCCAACCCGGCCAACCTCGCGAAAGTCGGGAGCACGCTCTACTTCGCTGCGACCGGGGCCACCGCGGAAGCCACAGAGCTCTGGAAGAGCGACGGCACGGACGCC
>JANPHH010000651.1:0-1957 GCA_031424375.1 Chthoniobacter sp.
CTCGTCCCCGCGCGACCCGACCGGCGCGGGATCGACCATGTTTTTTCGTTCGCCGCGCTGCCAGGGCCGATCACTTGTTTTGAAGGCGTGCAGCTTCTGCGGGCTGGCCACTATTTGGAAATCACCCGTGCGGACGAGCACGGAGCACCGGCGAACGTCACCGAGCGCACGTACTGGGAAATGGATTTCCCCGATGAAGGCGACGAGGACCCGGAAGCCGATCCGCGCAAAGTCGTGGACGCCTTCGAGGACGTGCTGCTGAAAGCCGTGGAGAAACGCCTGCGCGCCGACGTGCCGGTGGGCGCGTATCTCTCCGGCGGCCTCGACTCCAGCATGATCGTCGCGATGGCCTGCAAGCTGAAAGGCCCCGCGATCAACACCTACACGATCCGCGTGGACGACCCGGCGCTCGACGAACTCAGCGCGGCGAATCTCTCCGCGAAACACATCGGCACCAAAGCCCCCATCGTGCAGGAGTTCCGCGCCAGCGATGCGCTGGAGACGTATCCGCGGCTGATCCACGCAGCGGAAGCGCCGGTGGTGGACACGTCTTGCGCCGCGTTGCTCATGCTCGCCACGCGCGTCCACGCCTGCGGCCAGAAGGTGGTGCTCACCGGCGAAGGAGCCGACGAATGGCTCGCCGGTTACCCGTGGTACAAATTGGACAAGCTGATGGGCGCACTGGATTTCGCCGGGCTGCGGCTCAGCGAAATCGCGCGCCGCGCTTATCTGCGGCTGAATCGCGTTCCCATTTATCCCCGCGAGGGCAGAGGCGGCGTGGAGAAATCCATCGGCGGCCCGAATGCATGGGTGGACGCCTACGGATTGCTCGCGCTCTCGAAGCTGCGCTTTTACGCCGCACCGATGCGCGAAGTGCTGGAAACAACCCGGCCCTGGGCGGGGCTCGGGATCAATCTGGATCGCGCCAAACGATGGGCTCCGCTCAACCGGGGACTCTGGGTGGGAGCGCGCGTCACGCTCGCGGGCCACCTCCTCCAGGCAAAAGGCGATCGCGTGGCCATGCACTCCTCGGTCGAGGTGCGCTATCCATTTCTCGATGAGGACGTCTTCGATTTCACCGCAAAGCTGCACCCTCGCTGGAAGCTCCGCGGCTTCCGCGACAAACACCTGTTGCGCCTCGTCGCCGAGCGCTGGCTCCCGCGCGAAATCTACAACCGCCGCAAAGTCATCTTCCGCGCGCCGCTCGACAGCTTCCACTCGGACCCCGAGCCGAAATTCGTCGGCGAACTGCTGAGCGAGGAATCGCTGCGCCGCACCGGATACTTCGATGTGAAGGAAGTGCAGCATTGGCGGAAAGCATTCCGCCAGATGCGCCCCGGCTCCCTCCCGCGCCTCTCGGTGGAAATGGGCCTCGCCGCCGTCGTGGCGACGCAGCTCTGGCACCACCATTTTATCGACGGCAATCTCGCGGATCTGCCGGGAAAAAGCTGAGCGCGCGCCCGCTGCTACAACTTCGCCAGCACTTCGCGCCCTTTGCTTTTCGTCTCCGGGTCGTCCTTCTCAGTCTCCGCCATGCCGAGTCCTTTCGCGATGAATTTCCGCGCGTCGTCCGTGCGCCCATCCGCGCGTAAGTGCGGCCCAATTCGACGTAGTGCATTAGCCGGTTCGGATTCAGCGCGATCGCCTTTTCGAAGCAGCGCGCCGCTTCCTCGTTCGTGGCCGGTGGCAGCTTTCCATAAACGACCTGCGCCAGCGCGCGCTTCACCGCGCCGACATCCGCCATGTTCAAATACCAGCGACCGAGCACGTGCCAGCCGAGATCGTTGCGCGGGTCGAGCTTGATCACTCTTTCCGCCGCCGCCTTGATGATGCGCGAATTCTCGATGCTCTCCGAGTTTCCCTGGAGTGGCAGCACCTTGCCGTAGCTGATCGCGATCGAAAGCTGCGCCTCGGGATCGTTCGGCGCGAGCGCGACGGCCCGGCGCGAGTAGCTCAC
>JANPHH010000652.1:0-7385 GCA_031424375.1 Chthoniobacter sp.
AGCAGCCCCTGATACCAGAACGGATTCCCCTCGTGATCCTTCGTCTCGCGGAACGCCTTCGCGAAATTCCCGTAGAAGATCGGCGCGCCGCCAAAGCCGAGCCCCTTGTCCGTATGCGCATTGCAGCGCCGCGTCACATGGTGCCCCGTGTAGATGAACTCGAAATCCTTGTCCCCCGGCGTGCCGAAAAAGCCGACGGAAGGCGTGTTCTTGATCTCACCCATGAGGTCCTTCTGCACCTGCCAGTCCATCTTCTCGCGATACTCCGGCGAATGCAGCGACTCGAAGATCTGCTTCACGAGGTCCTGCTGATCCTTCGTGTAGAAAGTGTGCAGCCGCTGCTCGGGGCAGATATACCACCAGTTGCTCACGAACTGCCGCTTCGGGTGATCCACCGCCAGGCAGATCTTTGCGTGCTGCTCTTCGGTGAGGCTCTTGTAGAACTGCATCGGCAGGGAATCCTTTTCCGCCGTGGCCGCGTGCAACTTCGGAAACGCACCAAATGCCGTGCCGATGGCCGTCGCACCGAGCGCGCGGAGGACATCGCGCCGGGACACATCACGGCGCGTGAGAAAGGGCATGCCACTGGCGGGGAGAAACAGTTTCATGGAACCATCCTCTCGTGAATCGGTAGAAAAACCAACGTGATTGTTCCGGTGAAATCAGCTTTCGCGCGCGACGAGTTCGATTTCAAGAAGACCCGCGGCTTCGGGTGGATCACTGGTCTCGAAATATGTGAAGGGTGTTGATCCGTGCGGCGAGCCCCGGCAGCGCCATTCCCGTCCCCATCCGAGTCTATCCAAAATTCAGAAATAGAATCGACGGATGGCCCTGATAACCAAACCGATAGACCGACCGTCGCCTTCACTCATTGGGTGATCGGTTGCGAAGGTGGACGACGCCCACCAGTCTCCAAATCCGTATCATCTGTGAAATCTGTGTTTCCTCATGTCACCGCTTTTAGGTTGAAGTCGCACGGCGCAGTCCCGCCCCGTCTGCCTATCCTCCGGCGGGTTTGGAATCGGTGGGGGGTAGAGGACGGGTGAGGGAATCCTTCAAGGGGGCGCCGGTGAGTGTGCGGAGGAAGGCTTCGATGTCCTCCTTTTCCTGCTCGGTGAAATGCGCGGGTTTGAGCGTCTCTTCGCGGTGTCCGTAGGCAGGTTCGCCGGGCAGGTCCGAGTAGAAATCGAGCACGGCACGCAGCGTGGCAAAGCGGCCATCGTGCATGTAGGGCGCGGTCTGCTCCACGTTCCGCAATGTGGGCGTCTTGAATTCACCGAGGTGGTTCATCTTCATGGTGAGGTAGCGGAGCTTGATGTTCGTCTCGGGGCTTCGGTCGTCGCTGAACGCTCCGAGGCCGTTGAACCGATCCTCGCGGACGTCGAGGATTCCATCGAAGCGTCCCTGATCGACTGTGATCCCCGGGAGGCCAATATTGTGAAATTCACCGTCGGAAAAATTCGGTCCCGCATGACAAAGCGCGCATTGCCCGCGGCCGGTGAAGAGTTGAAGGCCGCGCTGCGCCGATTCGCTGATCGCCGCGGATTGTGCCCGCGTTTTTCCGCTCCGGAGCGTCTCGACGAAACGGTCGAATGGCGAATCCGTGCTGATGATGCGGCGCTCGTAGGCCTCGATCGCCTTCCCGAAATTCGCGAGCAGCCGATCGGCGTCGGGCGTGCGTGGGCGTGCGTCGGATGGCAGCGGTCCGAAGAGCATCTCGTATTCGGATTTCAACCCGGCATCGCCGGAAAAGGCCGCAAGGACATGCCCCGGCGAGGATGCCATTTCATCGGGGTGCACCAGCGGCTGCACGGCTTGCGCCCAGAGCGAGTCGGCGCGTCCGGTCCAATAGAACCAGCGCTGATGGGCGACGTTCCAGAGCGGCATCGCGTGGCGCCGGGTGGTGCCCATCGCGACCGAGAGCGGCTTCGGGTCGGAGAATCCGTGCGCCGGATCGTGACAGGTCGCGCAGGAGAACCGGCCATCGGCAGAGAACCGTGTGTCGAAGAAGAGCCGCTGTCCGAGCCGGGCCGCAGCGGCATTGTCAGCCACAGCGTTGGTCGGATTCTTGGGCATGTCCGGGAGCGGCGACATCTTGAGAATCTGGCGCATCTCATCCGGGGCAAAGGCCACGCGGCTTGTCTCCGGCACGCGGTCACAGCCGGAAGCGAGAATTGCAGCCAGACTTGAGCAAATGATCGCGAGTCTTCGTGCGGTCATTCGACGGTGATCGGAAAAAACGCCCGCTCGATTTTGGCTCCTGCAGTGATTTCGACCATGATCGACCAGTCACCCGCCATGTGAAAAAGCATGCCATCGGCACGATAGCGTTGCCCTTCCTCATGGATCGTTTCCGGCGCGGTGTTCATGCCGTGGCCGTGGCCCGGCATGTCGGCATTCACCGAAAGGCTGGTCGGAACGCTGGCTCCCGCATCTGGCGTGAGAATGACGCTGAGGGAAAAATGTTTGTTCAGCGTAATAGCACCGCCGGCGGGCTGGACGGTCACGGTGAAGTTTCCGCGTTCGGTCTTGCGCGTTGCCGGCCAGGTCGAGGCGGCGGCGGGCGTGGCGGGTGGCACGGCTGTTTCCTGAGCTTTCTTGCAGCCTGTGGCGCCGACCGTGATCAGGATGCAGAGGAAAGCCAGGAGGTGGGTGCCAGTGGTGATCTTCATAGCATAAAAAAGCAGCGCGACGGGGGTATCGCCATTGGATTGATGGGTGACTCTTCCGCGATCCGTGCGCACTTTTCTAGGACGGACCTGCAATTCGGTCCCAGAATGTTTCGCGTCACCCCTTCAGCGCACGGCGGCGACCGGCTGAGCCGCTCGCGAAGATGCCGTCGCGCCATTAACGCGGCAGGCCGTCGGTCGCACCCTGCAATGCGATCTGGAAACGGTCCGGCGACACGCCACCGTGGTAGCGGTTTCCGGAAGTCGAAGCGCTTACTGCTTCCCTTTTTTCGCCTTTGCGGCCGCGGGTTTCGTGTCGGGATCGAAATCCGGATTCGGCGTGGGCATCACCGCACCGACTTCCCTGCGCCATGCGATCAGCTTTGCGTGCATTTCCTTCACCTTCTCGGGCTGCTGGGTGGCGAGATTGTTCTTTTCGCCGATGTCCTGCGGGAGGTTGTAGAGTTCCAACGCGCCGCCTTCATACCACTCGATGAGCTTCCAATCCCCATCGCGAATCGCGCCATTCGGTGCGCCCCCCTGATTTGCGTAATGCGGGTAATGCCAGAAGAGCGGCTTGCCACGCGGTGCTGCTTCGCCTTTGAGCAGCGGCACGAAGCTCACGCCGTCGAGATGCTGTTCGGGCTTCGGGGGCAGGCCCGCGAGCTGCAGCAGCGTCGGGTAAAAGTCAGTGCTGATGACCGGCGAATCGCAAACGCTGCCAGGCTTCGTCACTCCGGGCGCGACGACGATCATCGGTTCACGCACGCCACCCTCGTAGGGCCAGCCTTTGCCGGCGCGCAGCGGGAGATTCGAGGTCGGATGACCTTCGCTCGTGGAGAGCCCGCCATTGTCAGACATGAAGACGACGATCGTCTTTTGCATGAGTCCACTTTTTTCCAAAGCCGCAAGCACGCGCCCGATGCCCGTGTCGAGCTGTTCCAGCATCGCGGCATACACGGGATTGTTCTGCACGAGGCGCACCTTGTTCGCGCGTTCTTCACCCCACGCATCCGCAGGCTCACCCTCGGCTTTCTTTTTGTATTTCTCCACGAGGTCCGCACGCGCGCCGATGGGCGTATGCACGGCGAGGAATGGCAGGTAGGCGTAGAAAGGTTGCTCGCGATGCTCGTCGATGAACTTAATGGCTTCATTCACGATGCGGTCCGTTGTTTTCGGATCGTCCGTGTGGTCCGGCACCGGCAGACCCGATAGCGGATACCAAAACTGCGCGTTGCCCTTCTTCCCTGCGCCATTGTCCAACTCTGTGGGAAAGCCCTGTGCACCGGGATAGAACTCGGCGCCGCCAAGATGCCATTTGCCTGCGAAGAACGTCGCGTAGCCCGCATCGCGCAAGGACTCCGCGATGGTCACTTCCTCCAGCGCGAGGTGATCCGCATTGGGTGCGGGCTTGAGTTTCCCAGCGCGTCCGCCGGGGATGAAATTTGTGATCCCGAAGCGCGGCGGATATTTCCCCGTCATGATACTTCCGCGCGTCGGCGAACACACGCAGCACGCCGCATAGCCCTGCGTAAACTTCATCCCGCGCTTCGCGAGTCCGTCAATGTTTGGCGTCTCGTAAAATGTCTTTGGATTAAATGCACCGATGTCCATCTGCCCGAGATCATCGGCGAGGATGAAGATGATGTTTGGCGTCGCTACTTTCGCGGCAGCGTCGGGGGGAAGCGCATGCGAAAACGGAACCAGGAGGAGCAGCGCGAGTGTGGTGGAGAAGAGTCGCATGGAGATGATCGTTAGATTGCCGCCGAAGACGTCGTCATTGCGCGACCTTCACGTTCCGAAAGCCCGCACTTTCGCCGAAGACGAGAAAGTTGGCTCCCGTCTTTTTCCCGCCGATCACCGCGTGCGTGCCTTTGACGATCGTATCGTTCACCTGCGCGGTTGCTTCGCTGCCCTTGAAAGTCACGCGCACGGGATACCACTGGTCTGCCGCAAGCTTTAGCGGCTTGCGCGAGAGAGCCTCGGTGGCCTCCTTCCCCTCGCCTTGCGACGGATTCTTCGCGATCTCGATCGACGAGCGGGAGATCACGATCCGGAAGCTGCCCTTCTTATCGCCCGTCTCGACGCGCAGCGAAGTGCGATTGGCCCCTTTCAGGTTGATTTCGAAATCGAGCGTCCCATCGGCGATCGCGAGCGGGGTGCGCAGCACCGCGCCGTGTTCCTCCTTGCCTTTCTGTCCACCCCACAATCCCCCGTCGCGCGGCTGCCACTCACCGGGCGAAGCGGTCCACGGCTTCGGTGGTTCCGCGGCGAGCGACTCGCTCAACACGACGGTACCGGTCAATGGCGCGAGTGTTGCCACCTTCGCGATGGCCGGCTTCGCATCGGCGGGAGGCAGCTCGCGACTATAGCCCCCGTCGCGGTAGCGGTTCAGCAATGCCGCGAGCTGTTTCACGAGTTCAGGCTGTTGCGCGCTCAAGTCCGTCGTCTCGGCCGGATCGTCCTGCGTGTTGTAAAGCTGCGGGTGATATTCGTCCGCGTGTGCCTTGCGGGCGCCGGCTTTGATCTCATCCACCGGCACGCCTTCGATCCATTTCCACGGACCTTTGCGGATCGCGAACACGCCATCCGAGCTGTGCACGATCATATCCTCGCGGAGCGGTTTCGCCGGATCGCCAAGGATCGCGGGAAGGAAGCTGCGGCTGTCCTCGGCCGCCATGGCCGCCGCGGGCAATTTCTCGCCCACGATCTCCGCCGTCGTCGCGAGGATATCCGCGACGCTGACCATTGCCGTGCTCACGGAGCCCGCCGCCGCCTTGCCCGACCACCGCACGATGAAGGGCACCTTGAACCCGCCCTCCCAAACGTGATGCTTCCCGCCGCGCAGCGCGCCGTTCACCGCGAGCCCTGCATTGAAAGCCTTCGTTTGCAGCGAGTCGGCTCGTGCGAGTTCCTTCACGCCGCCATTGTCGCTGGTGAAGATCACGAGGGTATTCCGGGCGGCCCCGACCTTGTCGAGCGTCTCCAGGATGCGGCCCACGCTGCGATCGAGTTCGTGAATCCAGTCACCATATAGGCCCGCCGCGCTCTGGCCCGCGAGGTCCTTGTCCGGTGTGATTGGGTTGTGCACCGCGACCGGCGTGAAATAGAGGAAGAACGGTTTGTCCTTCGGTTGTTGCTGCATCCACGTCGTGGCCTTGTCGGTGAGCACTTTCATCACGCGCTCGTTTTTCCGACGCGGCGCGTCGAGTTCGAGAATCTTCGCCTTGCCGTTTTCCGTGTCCTCCGGCCCATAGGTTGCCTTGAAGTTATCGTCGTCCGGCACCGGTCCGGCGATCTTCATCCCGGCGGGAATTATTCCGGAGCGCAATCCATAGACGAACCGGTTTTCGACGAATACCCCGGTGAGATCTCCGTGATTGCTCGGCACGCCGAAGTGGTAGTCGAAGCCAATCTCGAGCGGACCCGGCGAAAGCTCCGCCGAGTAGTCGGGCCGCCACTTCGGCGAATCATCCGCCGTGCCGTAGCCGAGATGCCACTTGCCGACAGCCGCCGTCGAGTAACCGTGCTTTTTCAACATCGACGCCATGTTCAGCCGCGTCGTTTCGATGTGCAGCGGGGCGAAGGTGCTGAGTACTTCATGCTTCAGCGACGTGCGCCAGCAGTAGCGGCCGGTCATTAGCGAATAACGCGTCGGCGAGCACACCGACGACGTCGTATTGCCATCGGTAAAGCGCCGGCCTTCCGCGGCGATTCGATCGATGTTCGGGGTCTTCACGAGCGCCGGATTCGCGCCATAGCACCCCGCGCTGCCGTAGCCGTAGTCGTCGCTGAGGATGACGACGATATTCGGCGGACGTTCCGCTGCGAAGCCCGTTGTCAGGATCGACGCAAGGGTGAGGACAAACAGGGTTGGCTTCATGGTCAGTTTGCTTTCTTCGGTGCGCCGATCGCGCCGTCTTCGTGGTTCATTTGCCCCGGGGTCACTGCGCCCTTCAGCAGTTCTGCGAGCTTGGCGCGCATCGTGGTAACGCGCTCGGGCTCCTGGTCGGCAAGGTTGGTCTTTTCGCCGATGTCGTTCGCGAGATTGTAGAGCTCAAAGTGATCGCCCTTCGCGGCACCCTTGGCCTTGCCTTTGCCTTTCGGCTTTGCCGCGGCATCGGGCGTTTCCTCGCTGTCGGCCTCGCTCGCATTCATCAGCAGCTTCCAATCACCCACACGCACCGCCGCGCGCTCGGGCGATTGCACGGAGAGGATGGCATCGTGCGGCGAAGGGGCGCCTTTCGTGAGCATCGGCCATACGTCGCGGCCATCGAGCGGTGTCTTCTGCTCGAGGGAACCGCCCGCGAGATTCACGAGCGTGGGATACCAGTCCACGGTGTGCATCGGTTCCTTCACGTGCTTGCCGGACGGCACACGGCCCGGCCAGTTCACAAATGCACAACCGCGCACACCGCCCTCGTAGATCGTGCCTTTCCACGCACGCAGCGGCGTATTGTCACCGGGCCTCGGGCCGCCGTTGTCGGTGGAAAAAATGATCAGCGTGTTGTCGCGGATGCCCGCCTTTTCCAGTGAGGTGGTGACTTGTCCGATAGCCTCATCCACGGCGGCGAGCATGCCGGCGAGTTTCTGCCGCGCGCCCTTCAATGCGCCATAAGGCTTGAGGTATTCGTCCGGCACCTGATTCGGCGAATGCACGCCATTGAACGGCATGTAAAGGAAGAGCGGCTTCGCCTTGTCCCTCTCCGCGATCGT
>JANPHH010000653.1:0-30202 GCA_031424375.1 Chthoniobacter sp.
GGCCAGCGGCGCGGGCAGCAAGATCGACCTCACTCATCTGTTGACCTTCAACGGCGGTGGCAACGGCCGTGCCACTCAAGTCCTGCCCACGAGCGGCGGCGAGCTCGACCTCGCCGGAGACATCAGCACCAACGCCAACGGTGTCTTCACCAGCCTCACCCTCGACAACACCGGCGGCATCCTCGGCGTCGCCGGGATCAAAAGTTTCAGCTACACCAATCTCAGCGTGAGCACGGGCTCGACGTTCACACTTCCGACCGGATGGGCGCCCACTCTCGGTGCGGGAGTTAGCTTTAACACAACGGGGACGGGCAAGTTCGTGAACCTCGCGACGCTCACGGTTTCGAACACGACCGTGACGGTCAACGGCACCAATTTCAGCAACCAAGGCGTGCTGAATCCAGTAACCGGCGGGACGTTTGCCTTTTCCGGCGATCTCAGCCTCGACGGAGCCGGGGTCATCACCGGAGATAAGAGCGGGAAGGTGAACATCGCGGGCAATCTCAAGGGCGCGGGGGGTGACAGCGCTTCCGTGATGTCGCTCGCGAAATTGAGCTTCGACGGCGCGGGCACGCCGGCGGCGCCGCAGCTTCTCGAGGCGATGAGCGAGGATGTGGGCCAGTCGGGCCTCGGGCTGTTTAGCGACTTCGCCTACGGCACGCTCTCGCTGGCGAACAACACGCGGGTGAAGCTGGTGAACGTGACGGACAATGTGCCGGGGCGGCCCGAGGCGGTCTATGTGGATACGCTGATCGTGCCCGCCGGAACGACGCTCGATCTCAATGGGCTGCACTTTTATGCCCGCACGATGCAGATCGCCGGAAATGTCGTCGATGGCAGCAATCCCGGCACGGTCCTTCCGGTGAAAGACCTGATCGTCACCACGAACGGAAGCACGGCCACTTTCGTCGAGCCGGATCGCGACACGATCACGGTGAAGGTGACGAACGGTAAATTGGATCTCACCTCGGATGTGACGCTCAACAGAAACATCAAGCTGGTTCCGTCGGGGCGCGGCTTCCTGCTTCAGGAACTCGACCTCACGCCGCCGGCTGGGAATTTCACCGGGGCGACGGTGAGCATCACGGCGAAAGCGGGACCGGGCGGAAGCGGTTTTGCCCCGATCCAGAGGGCGGAGCTTTCCGCTCTGACTGTCGGCCTTCCGCCGGTGGTCAACGTGGGCTTGATCGATGCGACGGGCGTGGATCTCGCGAATTTAACCGTGGTGGGCAACGTGGTGACGCTGAACGTGGGTTCGGGGGATGCGAAGAAGCCAGCGATCATCACCCTGACGGTGGATTCGCTCGGGGAGGATTCGAATTTTCCCAGTCTCCAATCGGTGCTGACCACGCCGGGGGCGATCGGGAAAGTCGTCGTGAAAAACGACATCAACGGTGCAGACTTCAACATCGGCAAAGGGCTGGGTCAGCTCGTGGTGAACGGCGCGATCAAGGGCGGGAGCAAGTTTGAGATTGGGGGGACGATGTCGCTGCTCAAGGCCGGGGACGGGATCGACGGCGCGACCTTTACCCTGAAGGAGGGGCTGGTCACGCTGGCGGTGACGGGCGATGCCAATGCGTTCGCGCTCAAGGTGGCGAAGAAGCTCGGGCAGGCGACGATCACGGGCGCGCTGAAAGGCGGGAGCTTCCTCGACCTCGATGGACCCGCGGCGCGGATCAAGATCGGCGGCGGGATCGATGGCGCCCGGATCGACCTCGCGGAAATGCTGCCGACGCTGACGGTGACGGGCGATGTCAAAGGGCTGACCTTGAACGCGGCGAAAAAGCTGGGGCAGTTCAGCGTGACCGGAGCGATCGAGGCGGGGACCAAGGTGGACATCGCCGGCCTGGTGAATTCGCTCAAGGCCGGCGGAGCGATCGAGGATTCGCAGTTCGTCCTCCACGACGGGCTGGGAACATTTTCGGCAAAGGGCGGTGTCGCCAGGAGCGAGTTGCATGTGGGCACTGCATTAAAAGTGCTGAAAGTCACCGGCGCCGTATCGGCGAGCCACTTCACCGCGGGCGGAAAATTGCAGCCGAAAAATGCCGCGGCCGGGATCGCGTTCGGCGCGGTCACGATCAAGGGCGACTTCGATGGTTCGAGCCTGCTCGCCGGATACGATCTCGCCGGTGCTGCGGCGAATGCAGATGCGGGCATCGGCGCGGTGAAGATCGATGGAAAATTCATGGGCAGCCAGCTGGCCGCCGGGGTGACGACGACCCGCACGGATCATGCGATCGGATCGAACGCCGACCGATTGATCGGCGGGGGCCGCGACGAGGTGGCGGCGAAGATCGCCTCGATCGTCGTGGGCAGCGTGGGAGCCGGCACGGCGACGGGCGCGTTCGTGGCGGAGGAGATCGGCTCGCTCAAGGTCGGAACGGCGGTGCAGCCCCTGACGAAGGGCCCGCGAAACGATCCGAATATCGTCCCGATCGCGCCCGGCGTCGTCTTCCACGAGGTGGCGGGAGTGTAGCGCCTCGCGCCCTCAAAAGCTCAGTCGGCAGCGCAGCACGAGGGTGCGTTCGTGGGGAAGTTCGAGGTAGGGCGAGAGCGGCTCGAGTTGGTAATCGGCGCCGAGGAGGTTCAGGAGGCCGATCGCCAGTTCGCCGCGATTGCGCGCAAAGCGGTAGCCGACGAATGCATTGAGCTGCCAGAAGTCGTCGCCAGATTCACCGGTCGCTCCGGGCTCCGCTCCGGGGAAGCCGTCATTCGCCTGGCGCGTCCAGAGCGCATCGGCGCGGGCGAAGAGGCCGCTCTCGTGGTTCCAATTCGCGGCGAGATCGAGCTGATGCAGCTCGCTGTCGCGATGGCGAACGCTCGCGCCGGGGAACTGGCGCAAGTCCGGGAAGAAGCCCTGAAATTCGCTCCACGTCACGCGATACGCCGCGCCGAAGCTCCAGCGGTCGGCGACGAGCTGATTGAGCGTGGCGGTGAGGGCGCGCTCCTCGTAGTCGTTGCGCTGGACGGTTCCCGGTCCGGCCCGCGCGGGCTCACTCACGATGTGGTCGAACTGGCCGAAAACCGTGTCGTGCTCCTGTTTGAGCAGATTCCACTCGAGGCCGGCGTAGGTGCCGGTGGGCAGCTTGGCCTCGGCGGCGGCGCCGTAGATTTTGTAAAGCGCGGCGCTGATCGAGCCGCCGAGCGATTCATTGAGCAGCGTGCGAAAGCCCTGATTGAAACCGGCGAGTTGCGTCGGCTCGAGGCGCACGCTTTCCTCCTCGCTCACGCCGCTGATCGCCTCCGCGTAAGCGCCGCGCAACCGCAGCCACCGCGACGGCTCGAAGATCACGCCCACCTTCGGCGACCAGTGCTGGATCTCCCGTGACTCGTCGCGAAGCGGCGGCACGCGGAAATGCGCGGGATAGGTGAGGCGGTCGAACGTCACGCCGCCGATGAGGGTGAGCGCGCGGGTGAAGCGGAAGGTGTCGTACAAATAGGCGTTCACCCGCTCGAAGTCGCCGCTTACGTTGTCCCGCGCGGCGATGTCGGCAAAGAGGCCCGGCGGCGCACCGGCCACGTCCTCGAGGACGGAGCGGGCGTGAAAGGTGCCGGACTGGTAGCGCATTCCGCCGACGAAAGTGTGCGGTCCAAGCGTCACGATCTGCTGGAGTTCGCCGGTCGCGATTTCGAGATCGAGATCGTAGCGTTCGCGCAGCGGAAAACTGCGGACTCCGTTTAGTCCGAAGCCCGTGCCGCGTTCGAGCGGCGTGACGTTTGCCGGAAACCGGGAGAGCGGAAAGAAATCGAAGACGATCGCCCCCGCGTCGTCGCGACCGACGCTCTGCTCCGCGGCGATGCGCCCGCCGAGCGCCAGCGTCTGAATCCCCGGCGCCCATTCGTGGCGCCAGCCGAGAAGCATGCTGCCGGGCTCTCCGCGCTCTTCGAGGCGCAGCGTGGGAACCAGCTGGCGGTCGTCGTAAAGCTGCCGGGTATCGCCATCGCGCAGCCGCGAAAAGGTCGCCTCGAAAAACAAAACGTCAGCCGGTGTGATCTGGAATTTGAGCTTCGCAAAGTTTTCGCCGAAGCGATTCGTCGCATCGTTGGGGCGATGGCCGTTGTCGAAAAAATACTCCGTATCGAAGGCGAAGCTGAAGTTGCCGCAGGTGCCGTAGAGCGAGCCGACTGCACGAATCTCGCCGGTCGAACGGTACTCGGTCGTCGAGTTCATGCCGAGGCCGTCACTCTCGAAGAGCTTCGAATATTCCTGCTCGGAAACATACTGGCTGAGCGGCCCGCCGCCGACTGGCGCGAGGAGATTCGCGAGCAGCAGCTCGTTGGCAAACGGCGTCTCGTAGCGCAGCACGATGCGACGTGGATCGCGCAGGGCATTGTAGGTGTTGGCGAGAAAGAGGTGCGCGCTGGCGCTGGCGTAGTCGGCACTAACGGCACGCGCCGCTTCGCGCACCGCGACGTCCTGCATGCCGTCGAGTTGATAGATGCTCGCGAGGTTTGCGCCGCGTACCGCCTTATCCTGATCGAGGAGCAATCGGCTGCGGAAGATGCGGCGATTGTCGTTGAGGTCGATCGAGCGTTCGAGGTCGCGGACGGCGGCATTCAGGCGATTTTCCTGCCGGTCCTGGAGCGCGCGGTAGAGCCACGGCGTTGGGTCGCGCGCGTCGAGTTCGATCGCGCGATCGAGGTCGCGACCGGCCCGGTCATTGTCGCCCGCATTGCTCCACGCCTTGCCGAGGTAGCTGCGAAAGAGCGATCGATTCGGCTCAAGCGCCGCGGCGGTCTGGAGGTCTTCGCGGCCACCATTAGCGTCACCCTTTCGAATCCGCGTGAGGCCGCGACCGAGGCGCGCATTGCCGTAGGATGAGTCGAGGCCAATGGCTTCGTCGAACGCCTGCCGCGCGGCGTCGATCCGATTTTCCGCGCTGAGCAGGAAGCCGCGGAGCGAGGCGGCATGGGCATTGCGCGGAGCGAGCGTCAATCCCAGCGCCAGCGCCCGCCGGGCTTCGCGAATGCGGCTGAAGCTGAATTCGAGTTCCGCAAGCCGAGTCCACGCGTAGCCGCTCTGTGGCGCGAGTTCGGTCGCCCGCCGGGCGGCGTCACGGGCGAGTTCGAGCCGGCCGTGCGCCTGTTCGTAGTAGGATCGAGAGAGGCAGTCGGCGGCCGTCGCGTCGTTCGTTTCCGCCTCGGTGAAATTGACCGCTGCGATCAAGACTCGCAGCGCATCGCGCCCTGGGACGTCGGCACCCACCCGCGCGAGAAAGCGTTCCGCTTTCTCCACCTGACCGGCGGTGAGATAAATCGCCGCCGCATACACGCGGCCTGCGGGCGACGAGATGGCGCCTTCGCCGGGAAATGCGCGAAGCGCGCCGGGGAGATCGCCGACGCGATACGCGGCGAGCGACCGCGCCAGAGACCGCTCCTCGGCAGCATTGAAATGAAATGCCTCCGGCGGCACCACGGCCGGGTAGTAGAGGCACCACTGGATGATATTCTTCACGTCGAGCACGGCGGTCTTGCGCGGCGCACGGCCGGGATCGATCACTACTTGCTCGGCGGTGTGCACCGTCACTCGGCCGGCGGCGTTCCCGATGTCCACTTCGCCCTCGAACATCGTGAGCGTCGTCCGGCCGCCACCATCCACGGCGAGGTGAAACTCCGTCCCGCGCATGATCCCGTTGGCACTCGGGGTGCGCACGCGGATTTCCTCCGGTCGCTCGCGGCTCAAAAAATACGCGGCCCCGCCGAGCAGGTCGAATCCGGCGCCGGCGGCGTCGGCCTTCGGTGCGAGGATGATCACGCTCGTCAGTTGGTTCAATCGGAGCAGCGAACGGTCAGTCAACTGTACGAGTGCCCGGCTGATCGCGCCCGTTTTGACCCGATCCTGTACGGCGAGTTGCTGCCCGGCTTCGGCAGCCATCCAATCCGCCCGCGGTTTTGCCGCGACCACGATATTCTCCTTTTCGACCAACAACGCGGTTGCGCCAAGCGCCACCCGAGCGCAGCAGAAGACAAGAGCAACGATGGCGGGTGGCGTCCTCATGGCATTTGGGCGTTTAGTCGAAACCGGAAGTCTGTGGCAAGGCTGGTTCCGCCCTCACCGATCCGCGGGTACCGCGCTTCGTCCTTGAGAGCGCGATCCGGAAAGTGGCTTACTCCGCGGATGTGAAGACACTCGTTTCCGCCGCTGCCGATCGCGCGCTGAAGCTCTGGAATGCCGCGAATGTCTCCGCGCAATTCGTGCTCGAAGCGCAGCCCGACTAGTCGCCCGCGCTTGCGATGCTGGGCGGAAATCAAATCGCGCTCGGTCGGCTCGATGATTCGCTTGCGGTCTACGGCGTCGCGACCGGGAAAGCGGTCCCCGCGGCGAAACCAACCGCGATGAAAGCGGCGGCGAAAACAGCAATGCCCGCAACGCCCGAGATCACGCGGATTGAACCCCGCGGGATTCAACGTGGAGCGACGACGAAGCTGAAACTCACGGAGAAAAATCGCGTCGAAACCACCGCTTTCATCCGCCACATCTTCGCCGCCGGTCCCGCCGCCCGCCTGCAACTCCGCCTCGCCGACGGCCAGCCGCTCGACGCCGAAATCGCCCGCACCCAGCTCGACGAAATGGCGCTCGGCGAAGGCGACGAAGTGGGCCTCCGCTTCCACGCCACGCGGCACTTCGGAGCGATTCAAACAGCGGCGCCAGCCGTCACGCGGAGCGTTGCGCCCCAAGAGTAGATCTGCGCTTTCCCGGCGGGCGATTGCCTGTTCCCTGCGGGGAGCGATGTGCGGTGCCGCTCTTTTTCCTTTGTCGATGCTCGCATGCGCGGCGGCACCCGCGCCGGCGACATTCTTTCTCAATGGCGCATCCGGCACCAAAAGGCATGCACGATTTCAGCGCCCGAAATGCGTGCAAAGACGGATTGAAAATACGTCCTACGTTCCGACTCGCGCTGCTTCGCGGCGGCGATACTCGCTCGGTGGCACGCCCACGAGTTGTTTGAAGTCCTTGCTGAAAAAGTAGTGGTCGCCGTAGCCCACCTGCGCGGCGATTTCCTTGATCGCATCGCGGGTTTCGGCGAGCCGCCGCTTCGCCTGGCTGATCCGCTCGCGACGCAGCCAGTCGATGGGTGTGGTGCCAAAGGCGGCGCGGAAGAGGCGGGTGAAATGCGATTCGCTCATGCCGCAGAGCGTGGCGAGTCCGGCGACGCGATGTTTCTGAAAATAGAAAAGCTTCATCTGCTCGATGGCGCGATGCAGGACGGCGGGCGACTGCGGTTCGGCGGGGGTGTGCTGCTGACGACTGGTGAAGGCGAGGGCGATGAGGCGGGCGAGCGCGGCGTGAACGAGCGCGGGAGCATCGGCTCGCTGGCCACGCAGAAGAGCGAAAATTTCCTGAAAAAGCGCGGCTGCGGCTGTGGAGTCGAATCCAACAAACACCGGTGCTTCCGCCACGCCGAGCGTTTCGCCGATGCGGTCGAGACGCGGGCCGCCGATGCGGATCCAGTAGAGTTCCCAAGGATCGCCCGGTTCGGCGCCGTGCTCATGAGGACGGTGACAATTGACCCACACGACCTGGCCGGCGCGGACGGAGTGGCGCCGCCCGCCGATGGTGACAAAGCCGGTGCCGCGGAGGCAGAGGATGATTTCATGGCCGGGGTAATGTTCTCGCTGGATGTGATGATCGGCGCCGCCGATGAGGTGTCCGGCACGGACGACGGTGTAGAAGAGTTCCTCGTGCAGCGGGCTGGGGGTGGCGAAGAGCGAGACGGCGAGGCGGGTGGTTTTTGGCGACCGCGGCATGGTGGGATACTACAACTCCTCATCCGGTTCGCTCCATTTCATTTTCCTCGGGACGGGACGAGGATTCGCCCCACTGATCCTCGTTCACGGTTCCCGATTCGGGCGTCTTACGGACATTCGTAAGCTGCCCATTCTCTAAGGACCGAGTAAGAGCGTGGATCGTCTCGTAGCACTGCTTCCCACCAACCCTCCCTCGCGCCATGTTCAAATTCACCGGCAAAGGTTCCATCACGACATGCGACGGCGTTACCCGCCGCGACTTTCTTCAGGCAGGCACGCTCGGCGCGCTCGGACTTTCGCTGCCCCTCTTCAATGGGCTGAAAGCGATGGGCGCGGTGGATGCGAAGAAGGATTCGCGGGCGTGCATCATGATTTTCAATCTCGGCGCGCCGAGCCAGATCGATACGTGGGACCCGAAGCCGGACGCCGCGCGCGAAGTGCGCGGTCCCTTTAAGACGATCAAGACGAACAACCCGGACATCCAGCTCACGGAAATCTTTCCGCACATGGCCAAGCTGGCGGACAAGTTTTCGCTGGTGCGCAGCGTGTATCACAGCGCGGCGGCGGTGCATGACACGGGGCATCAGATGATGCAGACGGGCCGCCTTTTCACCGGCGGAATCAACACGCCGCACGCCGGTTGCGCGCTGGAGTTTCTCAAAGGGCGGCGGACGGAAATGCCGGCGCACGTCATTCTGCCGGAGCCGATGGGACCCACGGGCGGCAATCTCTCACACGGGCAGGACGCTGGTTTCCTCGGGAAGACCTACGATCCCTTTGTGCTCAATGCGGACCCGTCGGCGAAGGACTTCAAGGTGCCGGATCTGCTGCCGCCGAAAGAGATCAGCGAGGTGCGGCTGCAGCGGCGCAAGGAACTGCAACAGCTCGTGGATGAGTCGGTGAAAAACTTTGAGGCGAGTGAGGCGGCGAAGCTGATGGATGCGAACTTCGCGAGCGCGTACAGGCTGATGACGAGTACGACGGCACGCGAGGCATTCGCGCTGGAAAAGGAGCCGATGAGTGTGCGCGAGCGGTATGGGATGAACCGCTTCGGTCAGTGCTGTCTGCTCGCGCGACGACTGGTGGAGCGCGGGGTGCGCTTTGTGACGGTGAATACTTTCATCACGGTTTTCGGCGAGATCACGTGGGATATTCACGGGAGCAAACCTTTCACAAGCATCGAAGGCATGCGGGATATCGTGGCGCCGATGTACGATCAGGGTTACAGCGCGCTGATCGAAGATCTGGCGCAGCGCGGGATGCTGGATGACACGCTGGTCTGCAATCTCGCGGAGTTCGGCCGCACGCCGAAGGTGAACCCGGCCGGCGGACGCGACCATTGGCCGGGGGTGTGGACGTGTGGCTTCGCGGGTGGCGGTGTGGTGGGTGGCCGGGTGGTGGGCAAGAGTGACGACATCGGCGCGTATCCGGCGGAACATCCGGCGACGCCGGCGAATGTGGTGGCGACGATCTATAAGTCGCTCGGCATTGATCTGGAAACGGAGCTGCCGGGTCCGCAGGGGCGGCCGTTCCCGCTGATCGATCGGGGCTTCGAGCACATCAAGGAGCTGTTTTGATGAACGGTCTGGCGATAGCGTCGAAGGCGATCTCCGGGGAGCATACGCGTCTCGCGGGTTGGTTCTGGCGTCTCGCCGGAACGAACTTCCTGAGGCGCGGAGATTCCCGTGAACGGATTGCCGCACGAAAGTCCGTCGAGGCGGGACGCCTCGACCAACACGCGGGACGCGTGTGCTCCCCGGCGCTGTGGCTTGCGCGGCTTCTCGCGCTGACGCTTGCGGGAAGTGCGGTCGCCGCGGATGCGCCGAGTTTTCGCAATGAAATCCAGCCCATGCTGGTGCGCTTTGGTTGTTCGGTAGGCGCGTGTCACGGCGCGTCGGGTGGGCAGGGTGGGTTCAAGCTTTCGCTGCGCGGCTATGATGACGAGGGCGATCATCTCGCGGTCACGCGCTCGGCGCAGGGGCGGCGGGTGAATCTGGACGATCCTGCGCGCAGCCTGCTGCTGCTCAAGGCGGCGAAGCTGGTGCCGCACAAGGGGGGCGAGCGGTTCAAGGTGGAGTCGCCGGAGTTTGCGCTGCTCGCGGAGTGGATCGCGAATGGCGCGCCGGGGCCGCAGGAGAAGGATGCGCGCATTCAGCGGATCGTGGTGGATCCCGTGCAGGTGTCGCTGCAGCCGGGCGCGGTGCGGCCGATCAAGGTGACGGCGGTTTTCAGCGACGGGACGAAGCGTGACGTGACCAAGCTGGCGAAGTTCACCGGCAGCAATGCGTCGGTGGCGACGGTGGACGACGATGGCGTGGTGAAGGTGACTGGGCATGGGGAAACGGCGGTGACGACGTGGTTCCTCAGTCAGCTTGCGATCACGACGGTCACGGTGCCGAATCCGGCGCCGCCGGTGGCGAGCGCGTTTGCCGCTTTCAAGCCGCGCAACTTCATCGACGAACGCGTGGTGGAAAAGCTGCGCGAACTGAACGTGCCGCCCTCGGGTCGGAGCACGGATGCGGAGTTCATCCGCCGCGCTTTCCTCGACACAATCGGGGTGCTTCCCACGCCGGAGGAGACGCGCGCCTTTCTCACCGAGACGACACCGGACAAACGCGATCATTTGATCGACGCGCTGCTCGCGCGGCCGGAGTTCGTGGATTACTGGGCGTATAAGTGGAGCGATCTGCTGCTGGTCAACGGCAACAAGCTGCCGGAGCAGCCGATGTGGAGTTACTACCAGTGGATCCGCCGGCAGGTGGAACTCAATACGCCGTGGGATGAGTTAGTCCGGGACTTAGTTACTTCGACTGGCAGCACGCTGGAGAATGGCGCGGGCAATTTCTATGTGCTGCACGATGAGCCGACGAAGATCGCGGAGACCGTGTCGGTGGCGTTCCTCGGCATGGCGATCAACTGCGCGAAGTGCCACAACCATCCGATGGAGAAGTGGACGAACGACCAGTATTTCGCGTTCGCCAATCTCTTCTCGCGCGTGCGCTCCAAGAACGGCGCGGTGGCCGATGAACGCGTCATTTTCGCCGACACGACGGGCGACGTGGTGCAGCCGCTGCGCGGGAAGCCGCAACCGCCCACGCCGCTCGACGGCAAACCGGTGGCGCTGACGTCGCCGGAGGATCGGCGCGTGCCGCTGGCGCAGTGGCTGACGAAGCCGGCGAACCCATACTTCACCCGCGCGATCGTGAATCGGGTGTGGAAGAATTTCCTCGGCGTGGGACTGGTCGAAGCAGTGGACGATCTGCGGCTGACGAACCCGGCGAGCAACGAGAAACTGCTCGGCGAGGCGGCGAAGTTTTTGGTCGCGAACAAATACGATCTCAAGACGCTGATGCGCGAAATCATGCGGAGCGAGACCTATCAGCGGAGCAGCGTGGCGCTGCCGGAGAATAAGGACGATACGCGCTACTACTCGCGCTACTATCCGCGGCGATTGATGGCCGAGGTGATGCTCGACTCGGTGTCGCAGGTGACGGCGGTGCCGACGACATTTCCTCGCGACAAACGGAACGCGAACAAGGGCGTGGGTGAGTCGTATCCGATGGGTTATCGCGCGCTGCAGCTTCCGGATTCGAATACGATCTCATACTTCCTGCAAAGCTTCGGCCGGCCAGATCGTGTGCAGACGTGTGACTGCGAGCGGACGAATGAACCGAGCATGGCGCAGGCGCTGCACATCGCGAATGGCGAGACGCTGAACGTGAAGCTCGCGGCGAAGGGTAATCGGGTGGAGAAGCTGCTCGCGAGCGGTGAGCCGGATTCGGCGATCGTGGAGCAGGCGTATCTGCTCGCGCTCAGCCGCGCCCCGACGGATTCCGAGCGGGTGGGGGTGCTGAAGGTGCTGGCGGGTGCTGCTCCCGCCGATAAGCGGGCGGCGCTCGAGGATGTGTTTTGGAGCCTGATGAGTTCGCGGGAGTTTTTGTTCAACCATTGAGGATGAGCGCGAGCGTTCCCCCGCAATCTGTCATCCTGAGCGAAGCGCCGGGTGGTCTGCGGCCTGTGGCCGGGGAAAAGTGGCGGTGGGGTGTGGGGTGTGGGGGCCGGCGCGCAGTCGAAGGACCTCTTTTTTCTCCGCCGGGTTTGCCCGCCGGCAGCGAAGTGAGAGGTCCTTCGACTACGCACCCCACCGCACACCCCGCCGCCGCCTTTCCCCTTCCGCCAGCCGCGCGGCGCTCCGCTCAGGATGACAGGTTTTTCGACGGAGACGCCTCCCGCTTCGGTCACGATGTCTCGCGCCGCTGGAACATTCCCGGCGTCACGCTCATCGTGATTGCGCTCGGCCTTTGCCAGGTCGCAGCCACGTCCGTCCGCGACTTCGGCGCCGTCGGCGATGGGAAGGCGGATGATACTGCGGCGATCCAACGGGCGGTCGATTCGGGCGAAGGGAGCATCTCATTTCCGAAAGGAACCTACCGCCTGACACAGACGGTGAAGGTGGAGTTGGAACGCGTCGGTTTCACCGCGCTGCTCGGTGATGGCGTGGCCAAGGTGGTGATGGCGGGGAGCGGCCCGGCGTTTCATTTCCTCGGCACCCATCAGGGTTCGGCCGATCCGGCGACGTTGAAGCCGGGAGTGCGGGAAAAGGAGCGGATGCCGCTGGTGCGCGGGTTGGAGATCACGGGCGATCATGCGGACGCGGATGGCATCGAGGCGACGGGCACGATGCAGCTCACGGTGAGCGAGACGGTGATCCACGATCTCCGCCATGCGATTCATCTGACCACGCGAAATCGCAACGTGCTGATCACCGCCTGCCATCTCTACCACAACCGCGGGGTGGGCTTTTTTTTCGACCACGTGAACCTGCACCAGACGAACATCGTCGGCTCGCACATCAGCTACAATGCGGGTGGTGGTGTGGTGATGCGTGGGGGCGAGGTGCGCAATGTCCACATCGGGACGTGTGATATCGAGAGCAATATGACGCCCGAAAATCCTAGCGGCGCGAATGTGCTGATCGATTCGACGAATGGCAGCACGGACGAGGTGGCGATCACCGGTTGCACGCTGCAGCACAACAGCAAGTCGCCTGGCAGCGCGAACATCCGGGTAATCGGCCGCGGCGTGACGAGCGCGAAGAACGCGATGCCGACGCAGGAAGGGCACGTCGCGATCACGGGCAATGTTTTCAGCGATGTGATGGTAAACATTCACCTGCAAAACGCGCGTGGGGTGAGCATCACGGGGAATACGTTCTGGGAAGGCTTCGAGCACGACCTGCTCGTGGAAGACAGTCAGGCCGTGGTGGTCGGCCCGAACGATTTCGACCGTAATCCGCGCTACGTGGTGAATGGGAACTGGGCGAAGGATTTGAACGGGCTGACGTTCCGGCGGTCGAGCGATTGCAAGCTGAGCGGCTTCCTTGTGAACGGCGTGTGGAAGAAGGACGCGGCGGTGGTGTTGGAGCAGTGCGATCGCTTCACGCTGACCGATGTGAGCGTCCTCGATTGCGATGGAATCGGGTTGCTGCTCAAGGACTGCACGCGGACGCGGGTGAGTGATTGCGTGGTGCGGGATGATCGCGCGGAGAAGAAGGCGACGCTGTCGCTGAAGGTGGAGGGTGGGCGGGAGAATTGGGTGAAGGGTTGCGTGTTTGCGAATGGAGTGGAGGCGGCGAAGGACACGGTGCTGCTGGAGGGGAATCGATGAGTGCGCGTGCTGTGATGCGCCCGGAGGGCAGTGGAAAACATTTGGGTGGAAAAATTCGAGGTCCCTCGACTGCGCTCCGCCCTCTGGCCCGCCTGCGCTTCGCTCGGGATGACAGGATTTTTTCGACAGATGCTCGCCCGTTGCTCCACGCCGCTCAGCCCATGATGCCATGAAGACACCGACCACCCTTTTCCTCGCCGCCGCATTCTCGGCGCATGCGCTCGCCGCTGAGGTCCCTGACTATGCCGCGAAGATCGCGCCGCTCTTTCAAGAGCACTGCATCGACTGCCACTCGAACGATGATCCGGATGGGAAGTTCACGCTGGAGACGTTCGAGGGACTGATGAAGGGAGGGAAGACGAGCAAGGCGATCGAACCGAAGAACGCGCAGGACTCGCTGCTCGTGAAGTTTCTCGAAGGCCGGAGCGGCAAGGAGGGGAAGAACAAGTTCATGCCGCCGGGGAAGAATGAGCATCTGAAGCCGGAGGCGATCGCGCTGATCCGGCAGTGGATCAATGCGGGCGCGCCCGCGCCGAACGAAGACAGCAAGCCGGTGGATGTGCTGGCGCGCCTGCCGAAGATCGCGCCGAAAGGTGAGCGGCTGAAAGCGATCCAGGCGCTCGCGTTTTCGCCGCAGGCGAAGCTGATCGCGGCGGGATCGTATGCGCGGGTGCAGCTCCTCGACGCGGCGACGCGGCAGCCCGTGCGGGCGCTGGAAGGCGCGGCGGGGAAGGTGAACGCGATCGTGTTTTCGGCGGACGGCACGATGGTTTTCGCCGCGGCGGGTGATCCGGGTTTGGGCGGTGTCGCTTACCAGTGGAAGGTCGCGGACGGCGCGCTGGTGCGGAAGTTTGAGGGGCATCGCGATGCGCTCTATGCGCTCGCGCTTTCGCCGGATGGACGGACGCTGGCGACGGGAAGTTATGACCAAAAAATCAAGCTGTGGAGCGCGGCGGATGGTGCGGAAATCAAGACGCTGCCGGGACACACGGGAGGGGTGTTCGGGCTGAGTTTCCGGCCCGATGGCAAGGTGCTGGCGAGCGCGAGCGCGGACCGCACGGTAAAGCTGTGGGACGTGGCGAATGGCAAGCGGCTCGATACGTTTTCGCAGCCGCTTAAGGAGCAGATGGCGGTCGCATTTTCGCCGGATGGGAAATCGGTCGCGGCGGGCGGGGTGGACAACCGGGTGCGCGTCTGGACGGTCAGTGCCGCTGCGGCGGAGGGGACGAATCCACTGCAGGTGACGCGCTTTGCGCATGAGAGCGCGATCCTGAATCTGGCTTACTGCGCCGATGGAAAGACGCTCGTTTCCACGGCGGCCGATCGCGCGGTGAAGCTCTGGAATGCCGCGGATGTGTCCGAGCAGTCTGTTCTCGAGGCACAGCCCGACTGGTCGCCCGCGCTCGCGGTGCTGGGCGGAAATCAAATCGCGCTCGGCCGGCTCGATGGCTCGCTCGCGGTCTACGACGTCGCGACCGGGAAAGCGGTGCCGGCGGCGAAACCAGCCGCGATGAAAGCGGCGGCGAAACCGGCAATGCCCGCGACGCCGGAGATCGCGCGAATCGAACCACGCGGTATTCAACGTGGAGCGACGACGAAGCTGAAACTCACGGGTAAAAATCTCGCGGGAATCACCGCGGTGAAGATCGGCGGCAAGGGGCTGAGCGCGACCGTGGTGTCGGTCGATCCGAAAGGCGCGAGCGCGGAATTGGCAATGGTCGCTGACGAAGCCGTGGCGCGCGGAACCGTGGAGCTGAGTGTGGTGACGGCGGTGGGCGAGTCGGGGAAGAAAAAGCTGAGCGTCGACTATCTGCCGCAGATCGTAGTCGGCGCGGCGGCGCAGCCGGTGACGCTCGAACAGCTCCCGGTGAACGTCTGGGGCACGCTGACCGCGACGGGGCAGCAGGACAATTTCCGCTTCCGCGCGAAGCAGGGGCAGACGCTCGTCTTCGACCTCGCAGCGAAGCGCATCGAGTCAAAGGCGGTGAGCACGCGGCTCGAAATCTTCGATGCCGACAAGCGCCTGCTCACGGCGAACAACGGCCTCGACAGCGGCGGCGATCCTTTCATCGCCTTTACCACGCCGCGCGACGGCGAATACACGGCGCGGGTGCTGGAGATCACGCTGGAGGGATCGCCCGACCACGCCTACCGGCTGACGATCGGCGAGCTGCCGTACGTCACCGGATGGTGGCCGCTCTCGGTGCCGGCGAATCGCGAAAGCGCGGTGCAACTCGTGGGACACAATCTCACGAAAAAATCCGTGACGGTGAAAGCGGGTGCGGACGGCGAAGTCGTACTGCCCGCGGATTCCGACGACTACCGGAGCCGGGTGAGCATGCGGGTGGCGGTGAGCGCCATTTCCGAAACGCAGGAGAGCGAACCCAACGACGACGCGGCCCACGCGCAAACGCTGACCGTTCCCGCCTCGGTGAATGGGCGGCTCGCCGCCGATGATCGCGCCGACTTTGATCTCTATCGTTTCGAGGCCGAGAAGGACGCGCGGCTCGTGATCGAAACGCGCGCGGCGATGTTCGGTTCGCCGGCGGATACGAAGATCGAGGTGCTCGACGCGAAGGGCGACGCAGTGCCGCGTTTGTTGCTCCAGGCGACGAAGGACTCGTGGCTCACGCTGCGGAGCGCCGATGCGAATGCACCCGGGATTCGCCTTGGGCAATTCACCGAGATGGAGCTGAACGACTTCATGTATTTCAACGGCGAAGTGACGAAGATTTTCCGCCTCGCGCGTGGGCCGGACGCGGACATGGGCTACTTCACGCGCAGTGGGCTGCGGCGGAATTTTTTCGATACGAGCGCCGCGGGCCATGGTCTGGACGAGCCCTGCTACGTGGTGGAGGCGAAGCCCGTCGGGACAAAGCTCGTGCCGAATGGACTCCCTGTTTTCACCCTGAACTACGCGAATGACGACGACGCGGAGCGCCAGCTCGGGCGGGATTCGCGGCTCATCTTCACCGCACCGGCGAGCGGCAGCTATCTCATCCGCGTGAGTGATACGCGGGGCTGGAGCGGCGAGCGTTTTGCGTATCGGCTCATCGTGCGGAAGCCGGAGCCGTCATTCGCGGCGACGCTGGTCGCGGGCGGAACGGCGAGTTTGCCGGCGGGGAGCGGCGAGCAGTTTGTGGTGAAGGTGGATCGCGCCGACGGCTGGGAAGGCGACGTGCGGGTGGATGTGAAGGAAGTGCCGCCAGGGTTCTTCGTCTCGTCGCCGTTGATCGTGCAGGCTGGGCATCTCGCGGCCACGGGCGTTCTCTTCGCTGCGCCGGATGCGAAGCTGGGCGAGGTCGATTTCAGCGCGGTGAAGCTGGTGGCGACGGCGGAAGTGGGCGGTCAGCTCGTGGAGCGAACGCTGGCTGGGTTCCCGAAAATCACGGTCGCCGCGCCGCCGAAACAAGCGCTCTTTATGGAACCCGATCTCGCGGGCAAACCCGAGGGTGACGGCGCGACTCCGCCGGCGAAACCGTACGAAATCACGCTCGCACCCGGCGACCGCGTGCCTGCGTGGCTGCGGGTCGCGCGCCGCGGGAATGACGCGCTGCTCGCCCTCGATGTCGAAGGCCTGCCGCACGGCGTGATCGTGGACAGCATCGGCCTGAATGGCGTGCAGATCCGCGCCGGCGAAACCGATCGCGAGATTTTCCTGAGCTGCGCGCCCTGGGTGCCGGAGCAGGATCGGCTGTGCCACCTGATCACGGGCAACGCGCGGGCGAACGAAAGCACGGAGGGCTTGCAGGCGAGCTTCCCAGTGCTGCTGAAAATCCGGAAGCCGGCGGCGGTGAAGACGGTGAGCGCAAAATGATCGCGCCGCTCAAGGCCACGCAGCGCGAAGGAAGCGAATGAAATTTTCGAGGAGGATGCCGACGATGTCGTCGCCGCTGTAACCGCGAGCGCGGAGCAGGTCGGGCAGGCAGACAGTACCGCGGCCACGGTCGGGCTTGTCCTTGAGATGCGCTTCGAGGCGGCGGATTTCGGCGAGCGGGTGACGCAGGTCGCGGTTCCATTCGATGGCGTTGAGCGCGAGGTCGAGGTGGGCGTCGAAGATGAATGGAGCCGTCATGACATGAGGAGATCGAGCAGCAGCACGGCGGCGAGACCGAGGATGCCGATGAGGCATTCGATGACCGTCCAGGTGCGAAGGGTCTGCCCGACGGTGAGGCCGAGGCAGTCTTTGACGATCCAGAAGCCGCCGTCATTGAGATGCGAGAGAAAGAGTGAGCCGCAGCCGAGGGAGATGACGAGGAGTTCGCGGTCGATCCCCGGATTCGTCTGGAGGAAAGGTGCGAGCACGCCAGCGGCGGCGGTGATGGCCACGGTGGAGGAGCCGGTGGCCACGCGGATAAATGCGGCGAGCAGCCAGCCGTAGATGAGCGGAGGCAGATGCAGGCCTCTGGCGAGATCGCCGAGCGCGTTCGCGATGCCGGCCTCGCGCAGGACGCGGGCGAAGCCGCCGCCAGCGCCCACGACGAGCAGCGTCAGGCCGACGCTGGCGATGCTCTGCTCGGTGAACTGGAGAATCTGTGCGCGGGTGAAGTGGCACGAGTGCTGGCAGACGAGCGAGGCGACGAGGAAGGCGAGCGCCAGTGCAAACACCGGGTGGCCGATGAACGTGAGCGCGGTGCGGAGCGCGGCGCGGACCGGCAAGGCGAGTTCGGCGGCCGTCGCGAGCAGCATCAAGCCGATCGGCAATGCCACGATGAAGAGCGTGGTGCGGTAGGATGGAGCGGGCCGGTCCGACGCGGCTGCGCAGGGCAACTCAGGCATGGTCACCGGCACGGCGTGAACCGCCCAGCGGGCAAACACCGGACCCGCGAGTGCCGCCACTGGCAGTCCGACGACCAGCGCCAGCAAGAGCACCTTGCCCGGATTCGCGCCGAGCGCCTCGATCGCCACGACGGGACCGGGATGCGGTGGCGTGAGGCCGTGCATGACGGAGAGGAACGCGATGAGCGGCAGCGCGAGGACCAGGAATGGACGATGCGTCTGCCGGCACAAGGTCATCACGACCGGAAGCAGCAGGAGTTAGCCGACCGCAAACCAAGTAACCAAGCCGACGCAGACGGCGAGCGCGACGACGCACCACACGACCCGCTCCGGGCCGAAGAAGACGGTGAAGCGATCCGCGAGCACCTGCGCGCCGCCGGATTCGGCGAGCAGTTTGCCGAGCATCGCCCCGAGCGCGATGACGGCGGCGATTCCAGCCAACGTCGCGCCGAGTCCCTCTTGAAATGCCTTCAAGACGGCGAGCGGTGGCAGGCCGGCGCCGAGCCCGACGAGCAGCGCGGCGATGAAGAGTGCGAGGAAGGCGTTCATCTTCCGCCACGTCACGAGCAGGACGAGGACGCCGATGGCTCCGAGGGCGATGAGGAGCAGCGCGAGCGGGGACGCGGCCATCACGAAAGGGGTGGGCGATCGGAGCAAACGGGCAGGGGAATCGCGCGGGTCATGGTGGTCGGGGGGAAGCGGGGGAACGTTCGCGGAGAGTAGCAACGTGCGCCCGGCTGGCGACGAAAACGAGCCCGCGCTGGCAAGGCGGACGGCGTCGTCTTTGTCCCTGATCCCCGCAAAAAGAAACTGCGCGGATCGTCGGCGCAGCTAGGCTTGGCCCGCACGCGGGGTTTCCGCGTTGCGACCCTGTGCATCCATGACTCGAAAGCTTCCTCACGCATCCTCACTTGCCGCGACGCCTGAGCCGCCGGAATCCGCAACGCAATTGACGGCGGGAGCGCAGCCTCCGCTCGAGGACGGTGCCCCGGAGATCGGCAGGATTTCGTCCGCGGCCGCGGGTATTCCGGCGGTGATCCAGACGGCGCGTTTCGCGCTGCGCGAAATGGGCGTGGTGCGTGGGGTGCGGGCGCTGATCGACGTGAACAAGAAGGATGGCTTCGACTGCCAGAGCTGCGCGTGGCCGAGTCCGGATCACGACCGGCATGTGGCGGAGTTTTGTGAAAATGGCGCGAAGGCCGTGGCGGATGAGGCGACGACGAAGCGGGTGACGGCGGATTTTTTCCGCGAGCATTCGATCGCCGATCTGCTGCAGCGCAGCGACTACTGGCTCGGGCAGCAGGGACGGCTCACCGAGCCGATGGTGAAGCGTGCGGGGGCGACGCACTACGAGCCGATCGCGTGGGATGGCGCCTTCGCGCTGATGGCTCGGGAACTAAACGCGCTGCCCACGCCCAACGCGGCGGCCTTTTACACCAGCGGACGGACGAGCAATGAGGCGGCGTTTCTCTGGCAGCTTTTCGTGCGGCAGTTTGGGACAAACAATCTGCCGGACTGCTCGAACATGTGCCACGAGTCGAGCGGAGCGGCGCTGAATGAAACGATCGGCGTCGGCAAGGGCTGCGTGAAGCTGGAGGACTTCGAGCAGGCGGACGCGATCTTCATCATCGGGCAAAATCCAGGCACGAATCACCCGCGGATGCTGACCAGCCTGCAGCAGGCGAAACTTCCGCGCGCTGGGAAGCCGGGCGCAACGATCGTCTCGATCAATCCGCTGCCGGAGGTGGGAAATTTTCGCTTCAAGAATCCGCAGGATTTCAAAAGCCCGTCGCGGGGCGCCGGCGCGCTGCTCGGAAAAGGCGCGGCGATCAGCGACCTGTGGCTGCCGGTGCGGATCAATGGCGATCTCGCGGTGCTGAAGGGCATCATGAAGGAGATGCTCGCGGCGGAGGATCAGCGCCCGGGCGCGATTTTCGATCACGAGTTCATTCGCACGCATACTGCGGGCTACGAGGCATTCGTCGAGGATCTGCGCGGGACGTCGTGGGATGATATCCTGAGCAGCAGCGGCCTATCGCGCGCACAGATCCGCGCGGCGGCGGAGATCGCGATGCAGGCGAAGCGAATCATCTGCTGCTGGGCGATGGGGCTCACGCAACACAAGAACGCGGTCGGGACGATTCAGGCGGTCGTGAATTTTCTCCTCCTCGGCGGGAACATCGGCCGCCCCGGAGCGGGACCGTGTCCCGTGCGCGGACACTCGAATGTGCAGGGCGATCGGACGATGGGGATCTGGGAAAAAATGGGCGATGCGTTCATGGAAAGACTTGGGAAGGAGTTCGCTTTCACGCCGCCGCGGGAGCATGGCGCGGATACTGTCGATGCGATCAAGCAGATGCACGCCGGTGAAATCCGCGCCTTCGTCGCGATGGGCGGAAATTTCCTCTCCGCCACGCCCGACACGGAATACACCGCCCGCGCGCTCCAGCGCTGCCGACTCACCGCGCATGTCGCGACGAAGCTGAACCGCTCACACCTCATCACCGGCGAGGTCGCGCTCATTCTGCCGTGCCTCGGCCGGTCGGAGATCGATCGGCAGGCGGCGGGCGCGCAGTTCGTCACCGTCGAGGATTCGATGGGGATCGTGAATCCGTCGCGCGGCAGCTTCGAGCCCGCGAGCCTGAAACTCCGCAGCGAACCGGCGATCGTGTGCGGCCTCGCGCGCGCCGTGCTCGGCTCGCGCACGACGGTGGATTGGGCGGGCCTCGCGGGCGACTACCGGCGCATCCGCGATCACATCGAGCGCGTCATTCTGGGCTTCGAGGATTTCAACGCGCGGATCGAGCGCGATATCTTTCACCTGCCGAATCCGGCGCGGGACACGCGCACTTTCAACAACGACATCGGCAAGGCGAAGTTCACCGTCCACGTGATCCCGCCCAATGCGCTGAAGCCGGGGCGATACGTGATGATGACGATCCGCTCGCATGATCAGTTCAACACCCACATCTACGGCCTCGACGATCGCTACCGTGGCATCTTCAACGGCCGGCGCGTGGTCTTCATGAATGCGGACGACATCCGTGAGGCGGGCTTGCAGCAGGGGCAGTGGGTGGATCTCACGAGTCACTTCGGCGCGGGTGAGGAACGCGTGGCGCGGCAGTTCATGGTCGCGCCTTACGAGATCCCGCGCGGATGTACGGCGACGTATTTTCCGGAGGCGAATGTGCTCGTTCCGATCGACAGCGTGGCCGAACGGAGCAATACGCCGACGAGCAAGTTTGTGATCATCAGCGTCGCGCCGTCCGCGATTTAGGAAGGGGAACTGCGCGGGGCGACGGCAGTCCGGATCAGCGATGTCATCCTGAGCGAAATTCCGGTGGGGCTGCACGAACGTCGAGATTCTCCGCAAGATCTCGGATCCCGCGCGTTTAATAATGGAACACGGAATCGACGGCATATGCAGCGCGAGCTGGGACGCAGCCGGTTTCCGGAACCTGCAAGGAATGAAAATGAACGATACCCATTGGCCTTCTAATCCACGCTCGCCATGAATGACTTCGCATCGTGGGTGCGGAGAAATCGGTCGAGATTTGCGACGAAGGAGAACTACGAAGTGCGGCCCTGCCGGAACGTCCGGGGGGTCATGCTCCGACTGCCAGTGGTTGGCTGGCTCTTCTGGTTTCCGTCCGTGGCGGAAGCGGTGCAATTCACGCGGCGCATGACTCCGATTTACTCCGCCGAATGCGTCGTCTACGACGCCACCGGAGAGCACACTTTTGCATCGCGCACATCGCAGCCGAGCTTTCGCGAAGCGCAACGAATCGGTCCCGGTCCGGCACCCGGCGGCGTCGAAAAACTTTTCTCAGCAGTCACAGAGTTTGCTGGCACGACCGCTGCTTAAATGGGTTGCGCGAGCCAGGGAGTCACCAAGTCCCAAAATTAACTTATCCTCATTCCCGCAGTTTCGCAGAAGCGCGACCAGCAATGGCCGCGCTTCTTTTTTGCCCCGATCGTGCAGGCGACGGATGCCCTCGAATTTCCGATCCGAAATGAAACGGGTAGCTGGAGTCCGACTGCGATGATAACCTTTCGCCTGCTTCCCTTGGACACGAGCCTGCTCCCCCCCACTCCACAGACCGCAGCGAGCCTGACACCGGCCAGCTATCCCGGGCGACGCTCGCTCCTCTGGATCGCCGCCTACAATCTCGGCAAAGGATTTCTAATGCTCACGCTGGCCCTCGGGCTGCGCGGCTTTTTGCACAAGGACGTCGATGTGATCGTCGGCAGGTGGTTCACGTCGCTCGGCGTCAGTCTCGAGAATGAGCACGTAGCGGCGCTGCTCGCCCGACTCGATGTTGTGACGGACAATCAGTTGCATGTTTTGAGCATCGTGACCTTGGTGTTTGGCGGGGTCTTCATCACGGAGGGGATCGGTCTCTTTTTTCGGCAACGCTGGGCGGAGTTCCTTACCGTCGTCGTCACCGCCTCATTCATTCCGGTGGAACTCTTCGAGTCGATCCGGCACGTCGGGCCAGCCAAGGTGATCCTCTTGCTCATCAATGTGACCGTCGTCTGCTCGCTCATTTGGATTCTGCGGAAGAACGCGCCCCCGGCCCACATCCCGCCTTCGCTCTGATTTTACCTCGCCGCGGGGAGCAATCGGCGCCCAGTTGCGGCCAAGCCCCGGGTGGCGGCGAAACCGTCCGGCGCTAGAATGACGTGCGCCCGGCATGGGCACACTCCCCTTCCATGAACTCGCCAAACCCTCAACCGATCGTCTGCGGAACTGATTTCTCCGAACCGGCGCAACAGGCCACGGATGTCGCGGTGATGCTCGCGGCACGGGCTGGCGCGAAGCTGCTGCTCGTCCATGGGATCGACGAGCGGGGCGAATTTCCAGCCCACTATTGGCCGGGACTGCGCGCTGCGGATCTCTCCCGCCTGAAGGAAGAGGCGGACCGACTGCGGGCGAACGGGGTCGCCCTCGAAGAACGACTCCTCGGGGCGGCTCCGGACGACGGCGTGGCACGGTGCGCTGAGGAGGCCGGTGCGGCCGTGATCGTGGTCGCATCGTCCGGCATGGGCGCCATGGGGCGCCTGCTCATAGGCAGCATCTCGGAGCGCATCGCCGAGACGGCCCGGGTGCCCACGCTCGTGGTGCGGGATCCCGCCGTCCTCATCGCATGGCTGCGGGGGCAGTATCCCCTGAAAGTGTTTGTCGCCGCGGATTTCACCCCGACGTCGGATGCGGCGCTGCACTGGGCGGAGGGCTTAACGCAGATCGCACCATGCCAGATCACGGTCGGCTTCATCGATCGTGAAGCCCACGAGCGTGGTGAACAGACTCTGCACCTGCCGGTGGGCGGGCCGCCTCCCGCCTCGATCCAGAAAATGATCGAGGAAGATCTCCACGAAAAGGCCCGCGCGCTCTACGGCCGCCACGAAATCCATGTCCAGGTGCTGCCCGCCGCGGATCGCGTGGATTTGCGACTGCTCGCGCTCGCACGAGACTCCAGCGCCGAACTCATCGTCGTGGGAACCCACCAGTGGCATGGGCTCAGCCGGTTGCGGCATTCCTCCGTCTCACGGCGCATTTTGCACGAGGCAAAAACGAACGTCGCCTGCGTGCCCGCCCGCCCGTTGTCGAATGGACCCGAAGAGGTCGCCTTGACCCGCAAACCGTAGCCTCGATCTGGCGGCTACACGAATGATCGCGGAGGCGTCACCAGTTCACGAAAAAGCTCCAACGATTTATGCCCGGTAGGTGCGGGGTGTCGTTGGAGCTGGGGAAAGGTCGGCGCGTGGCGGGTGATGTCAAACCTCCGCGCGAGAAAAAGTGGGGTACAATGATCCCGACGAAATCCTGCGCGCGTCGTATCGACGATTCACGCGAGACAAGCGTACTTTGAATGCGGTCGATCTGTTTCTGGCTGGGACGGCCATTTGATCGCGAGGTGGAAGGCTAACGTCGGCAGATGGTGAGCCCGCGAAGCTCCGGTCCGACGCCGAGTGCGCTGACTCGCACGGGTGATTCCTCGTCGGCCACTTGCCGACGTCCGATCTCAGCGGAGGCGAACCCCGGGCGATTCGCTGGAGCCAATCCCGATCTTTGTCCCCGCAGGAGTCCAGCGCGGATAGCGGGAAACGATCTGCCCCGGAAGTGATCGCGCGAAATCACTTGGTTTCAGGCGCACTACCTGCCCAGGCAAGGCACGAACCAGTTGGCCCGAAAGTGGTTTAACGAGTTGCCCGGGCAATGATTTTACGAGCTGATCCGGCAACGGCGCGACCACCTGGCCCGGCAGCGATGGGATCAGTTGAGAAAAATCTTTGGAAATCACCTCTGCACCGGTCGCTCGCGGTGCAAGGCCGCTCGTGAGAACGAGGGAGAGGATGAGAAGTGACGCGCCGAGATACTTTGAGGGTGTCATTTAGAGTTGGCGGGTAACGATTTCCCTGGAGCGGAGATGCGAGTGGTCTTTCGACTGCGCTCAGGCTGACACGGTTTCGATGGGTGCTGCGAGCTAAAGCGTCTCCGGCGCCTGAAGTAGCGCGGAGATGCGCTGGAGCAGCCGACCGGCACCGCCGCCATCGAGCACGCGGTGATCGAAGCTCAGGGTAAGGCCGGCTTCGGTCGCGGGGATGAAGGCGCTCTTTGTTTTGTCCCATGACGGCACGACGCGGCCTGCGCCGAGGCCGAGGACGAGCGTCTGCTCAGGCAGCGGGATGGGCGTGGCCCACTGGAGGCCGAAGGTGCCGAAATTGGTGACGGTGGCGATCGAGCCGCCTTGCGCCGAGGGAGGAAGGCGCCGCTGCCGGGCGAGTTCCACGAGTTCATTGTAGCGCACGACCAGTTCGCTCAGCGGCGTGGTGTCGGCATTGCGGAGCACGGGGACGAGGACGCCGTCTTCCGCTTCCACGGCGAAGCCGACGTCGATGGCGCGGGGATGCACGATTTTGTCGCCGACGAGCCGACCGGCGGGTGCGCTATTTTCCCCGAGCGCGATGGCGAGGGCGCGCAGAGCGTAGAGCGCAGGACCGGGCTTCGGATCGCTCGCCTTGCGATGCGCGAGGAGGGCGTCGAGGACCACGGGCATGCCGACGGTGGCGAGTGGGCGGGTCCACGAGCGGCGCATCGCGTCGGCGACGGCGACGCGCATGGAAGACGCGGGGCTGAGTTTGTTTTCCTCGAGCTTGGCGATGAATTTTTCAAAGTCCTCGACGGTGACGCGGCCCGCGGCTCCGCTGCCGGCGATGCCCGCGAGGTCGGCGGCATGTAGGCCGAGTTCGTTCATCCGCGCCTTGAGCCGTGGCGAGAGGTAGCTCGCGCCCGCGGCATGCGCGGGGACGGGCAGTCCGCGAACGGTGGGCTGAACGGTCGCGCGCGGAGCGAGTGGGCGCGGCTCGCCGGGAATCTCCGCGACGGGCGCTGGGCCGGCGACGTCGATCCCGAGCCGCGCGGCTTCTTCCTCGCTCACCTCCAGCCAGCCGAGCGTGGTGCCCACCGGGTAGCTCTGCTGCAACTCGACGAGCCACTCGGCGATCCGTCCGCGGCACGGCGCAGCGACGCCCATGGTCGCTTTGTTCGTCTCCACTTCGATGACGTCGGCATCGCCTTCGATCTCGGCTCCCACTTCATAAGGGATGCTGACGACCGTGGCCTCGGCGATGGATTCGCCAAGCTGCGGCATGACGATCGGGACGCGGGTGAATCCGGGAAACATAGCGGTGAAATGTTTTAGAGGGTGGACCGAAGTTCAAAAAAGCCTGTCATCCTGAACGGAGTGTAACGGAGTCGAGCCGAGTCTGCGAGACAGCCGCAGGCCACGACCTCTACCTACGGAGGATCGTGCAGTTCCCGGTAATCCGAGGTCCCTCGACTGCATTTTGGTCGCTTAGGCTCCCTCCATTCCGCTCGGGATGACACGCGTTTGGTAGATTCGGGACACACTCTTATGCAGCGAGCAGGCGGCGTAATGCCGTGGCGATGGTTTTCGCGGTGGGGCGATGCGTGCCCCAGAGGTTTGGGTGATAGGGAACGGGCGTGTCTTTCGCGTTCAGCCGCATCGGTGGGGCGTCGAGGAGGTCGAAGCCTTCGGTGGCGACGCGGGCGATGACTTCGGCTGTGACGCCGCCCCACGGCCAGGCTTCGCCGACGGCGAGGAGGCGGCCGGTGCGGGCGACGCTGGCGAGCACGGTGTCGGTGTCGAGCGGCTTGATGCTGCGGAGGTCGATGACTTCGATCTCCCAACCTTCAGTCGCGAGTTCCTCGGCGCAAGCGAGCGACTCGTGGACCATGGCGGAGTAGGTGACGATCGTGGCGTCGCGGCCGGCGCGGGCGAGCCGCGCTTTGCCCGTGGGCACGGCTTCGGTCGGGAGCGATTCGGCTTTGAGATGATAGTAGAGATATTTGTGCTCGCAGAAGATGACGGGGTCATCGATGGCGACGGCTTCGAGGAGCATCGAGTAGGCGTCCTCGACGGTGGCGGGCGTCATGACGATGAGGCCGGGATAGTGCGCGTAGAGCGCCTCCATGCTCTGGCTGTGAAACGGACCCGCGCCGGAAGTGCCGCCGCTCGGCAGGCGGACGGTGATGGGGCAGGGGACGTTGGTGCGCCAGTGGAGCGTCGCGGCCTGGTTGACGATTTGGTTGAAGGCGACGGTGGAGAAGTCGGCGAACTGCATCTCGATGATAGGGCGCATGCCTTCGATCGCGGCGCCGATCGCGGAGCCGACGATGGCGTCTTCGCTCAGCGGTGAATCGATCACGCGGCCGGGAAATTCTTTCGCGAGTCCCTTGGTGGCTTTGAAGGCGCCGCCGAAATTGCCGACGTCCTGGCCGTAGATGTAAACGCGCGGATCGTCGGCGAGCGCGCGGGCCTGCGCTTCGCGGATGGCTTCGAGGTAGGTGATCATTCGGCGTAGCCGTCGCGGAGGTGAGGGGAAGCGAGGGCGCACCAGTCTTCCTGATTGGGATCGGGAAGCGGCTCGCGCACGGTCGTGGCAATCGCGTCTTCCACTTGCGCGGCGGCTGCTTCGCGCCACGCGGCGATGGTTTCCGTATCGGCCCACCGCTCGGCGAGCAGGTGCTGCTCGGCGACGCGCAGGCAGTCGCGGCCGAGGGGCTTTTCGCGCAGGGTTGTGTCGACGTAACTGGCGTCGTCGTGTTCGCCGTGGCCGGTGAGGCGGAGGAGCGAGGCGACGACCAACTGTGGACCGTGACCGGCGCGGGCGCGGCCGACGGCTTCACCGAGAGTGGCGAGGCAGGCGGCGAGATCGGTGCCATCGACGCTGTGGCCATCGACGCCGTAGCCGATCGCCTTGTCCACGAGATCGGCGCAGGCGAACTGGCGCGAGTTCGGCGTGGAGTAGGCGTACTGGTTGTTGGCGATGACGAGGACGAGCGGGAGTTTTTCGACGGCGGCGAGATTGAGCGCTTCGTGAAAGGCGCCGGTGGAGGTGCCGCCTTCGCCGATGGATGCGGCGCCGACGGCATCGGTGATGCCACGGAATCTCCGCGCCATGAGCGCGCCGGCGACGACGGGGATCATCGCGCCGAGGTGGCTGATCATCGCGAGCAGGCCTTCGCGCGGGCGGCCGCGGTGGACATTGCCGTCGCGACCGCGCATCGGTCCGAGCCGGGAGCCGAGATAGGTGCGCGTGCAGTCGAGCAGCGATTCGCCGAAGGCGAGCCGGCCAGCCTGATCGCGGATGAGCGGGGCGAAGACGTCGCCTTTGCGCAAGGAAATGCCGGTCGCGGCGCTGAGTGCTTCCTGGCCTTTGCCGAGAAAGACGCCGCCCTGAATTTTTCCGGCGCGGTAGAGGCTGGCGATGCGTTCATCCATAGTCCGCGCCAGCAACATCCAGCGAAACGCCGCGATGTATGGGAGCTGCAGGGACGGTGATGTCATCGGGTGCGGCTCGATCGTGCTGGGCGGGGCCTCAACGGCGGGAACCATGGCCGGACTGTATGAAGCGCCGCGTGTGAGGCGCAACGGTTTCTTCCGCGCGGCGCGCGAAAGGCGCGATGGATCAACGGCGCTTGCTGCCGAGGATGCTGCCCATCACGCCGCGGACGATTTGGCCGGTCACATTTCGCGCCGCGCTTTTCACCATCATATCGACCAGGCCGTCGCGCTTTCCGCCGCGCGGACCGGTGCTGCCGAAAAGCATGGAACCGATCGTGCCCATGAATCCACCACCGGCGGCCGCCGGAGCGGCTGCGGCGGGATCGCCGGGGAGCGGGCGCGGCACGCCGGGGGTCGGTGCGGGCGCGGCCACAGCGCCGACTTTTTCCGCGGCGCGGGCCTGGAGTTTCTCGGCCGCGCTTTCGCGATCCACCGGGGTCTCGTAGGCGCCGAAGATGACGGACTGTTTGATGATCGCCTCGCGTTCCGGCGCGGCGATCGGCCCGATCTGGCTGTGCGGCGGGACAATGGAGGCGCGCTCGACGATGCCGGGCGTACCGCTTTCATCGAGCAGCGAAATGAGCGCCTCGCCCACCGCGAGCTGCGTGATGACTTCGGCGACGTCGAGCTTGGGATTCTGGCGGAAGGTTTCCGCGGCGCTCTGCACGGCTTTCTGGTCGCGTGGAGAAAAGGCGCGGAGGGCGTGCTGCACACGGTTGCCGAGCTGGCCGAGGATGCGCTCGGGGATGTCGATCGGGTTTTGCGTAATGAAGAAAACGCCGACGCCTTTCGAGCGAATCAGTCGGACCACTTGCTCGATCTTGTCTTCGATTTCCTTGGGCAGATCGGTGAAAAGCAGGTGCGCTTCGTCGAAGAAAAAAACGAGTTTCGGTTTGTCGAGGTCGCCGACTTCCGGGAGCTGTTCGAAGAGTTCGCTGAGCATCCAGAGCAACGCAGTGGCGTAGGTGCGCGGGCTCTGCATGAGCTGGTCGGCGGCGAGCAGATTGATCACGCCCTTTCCATCCGGACCGGTCTGGAGGAGGTCGTCGAGATTCAGCGCGGGTTCGCCGAAAAACTTCGCGCCGCCCTGCTGCTCGAGCTGGAGCAGACCGCGCTGGATGGCACCGATGCTGGCGGCGCTGATGTTGCCATACTCGACCTGGAAGGTGCTGGCGTTCTCGCCGAGGAACTTGAGCATCTCGCGCAAATCCTCGAGGTCGAGCAGGAGCAGGCCATGGTCGTCGGCGATCTTGAAGAGCATCGAGAGCACGCCTTCCTGAGTGTCGTTGAGATTCAGCACGCGGGAGAGCAGCAGCGGGCCCATTTCGCTGATCGTCGCGCGGATCGGATGGCCGCTTTTTCCGAAGATGTCCCAGAAGGTGACGGGAAATCCGGCGAAGGCGTGATCGGCAATGGCGAGTTGTTTGAGCCGTTCGGCGATTTTCGCTGTGGCGCTGCCCGGCTTCGCCATGCCGCTGAGGTCGCCCTTGATATCGGCCATGAAGACGGGCACGCCGAGCGTCGAAAAATGCTCGGCGAGGGCTTGCAGCGTGACGGTCTTGCCGGTGCCGGTCGCGCCGGCGATGAGGCCGTGGCGATTGCCCATGCGGGGATTGAAAAAAATCGGCTCGGTGCTTTGGGCGAGGTAAAAGGGTTCGGCCATATCGGTGTGGGAGTGTTGGCGCGAATCTAGGCGCACGGTCCGCGAGGCGGCGAGCAGTTTGTCCTGCTCAGGCTAGTCGCTGCACGGCGATGATGAGCGTGACGGTGAGCATGCTGAGCAAGGTCGAGGCAAAAACGGCTTGCGCGGCGAAATGCGGATCGGCGTCGAACTCATGTGCGATCAGGGCCGTATTCACTGCCGTGGGAAACGATGAGCTGAGGATCATGATTTTCGCCGTTTCGCCGGTGAACCCAAAGACTCCGACGAGCGCCCACGCGAGCAGCGGTCCGCCGACGAGGCGCAGGCCGAGTGCCCAGCCGAGGCGGGAGAGATCGCGTGGGCGTTCGGTTTTGGAAATCTGCGCGCCGAGGGTGACGAGGGCGAGGCCGATCAGGGCGTCGGAGAAATATTCGAGCGGCACCCACAGCCAGCGCCACTCTTGAACGGGAACATGAAACCAGCGCGCGAGCAG
>JANPHH010000654.1:0-10029 GCA_031424375.1 Chthoniobacter sp.
GGCGGCGGCGAGGATGAGGCCGATGATTTCGAGCAGTGGCATGCGGGCGAGGAGTGTCGAAAGATATCGCGCCCGCGCAACCCTCCGCACGTCCTCAAACGCTCGCGGAGGAGGTCCACGAAAGACACGAAAAGCAGAGACCCCATTTCGTGTCCTTTCGTGTTTTTCGTGGACCCTTCACCCTCCGTCTTCCGCACGGCACCTCGCCGGATGGGGAAACCACGAAATCGGCGAAATAGACGAAAAGCTGCTGATTCCTTTCGTCTCTTTCGCCTATTTCGTGGTTCCACTCTTCAGCCCCGTCCCCATTTTCCCCATGAAACTCGCCGTCCTCCGCCTCGTCCCGTTCCTCTTCGTCTCCGCCCTCTTCGCCGAAGACCCCGACGCCTTTCGCATCGAGCGCGACATCCCCTACCTCGGCGACCACCGCGACGAGAAGGCCGACCTCTACCTCCCGCGCGAAATCCCCGCCGGGCAGCGCGTCCCAGCCGTGCTGATCATCCACGGCGGCGGATTCACTGGAGGCGTCCGCAATGCAGCCCGGGAACTAAACATCGGCGGCACCCTCGCCACCAACGGCTACATCGGCATGAGCATCGACTACGTCCTCGCCGCGCCGAACAAACCCGTCTGGCCGCGCAATATCCACGACTGCAAAACCGCCGTCCGCTGGCTGCGCGCGAATGCGGATCGGCTGCACGTCGACCCTGCCCATATCGGCGTGATCGGCGGCTCGGCGGGCGGAACGCTCGCGTCGCTCGTCACGCTCACCCGCGCGAGCGACGACCTCGAACCCGGCGAACCCTACGGCGACTTCTCCTCCGCCGTGCAGTGCGGCGTGGATCTCTACGGCATCGCCGACATGAGCCAGTGGCACGACAATGTGATGTTCGGAAAAACCAACGCCGAAGCTCCCGAACTCTACCGCCGCGCCTCGCCCGTCACCTACATCCGCGCGGACAATCCGCCCATTCTCATCCTCCACGGCACGGCCGACAAAACCGTGGACGTCGCGCAGAGCGAACTCTTTGCCGCGGCGCTGAAAAAGGCGGGTGCGCCGCACGAACTCGTGATCATCCCTGGTGCCCCGCACACCTTTCATCTCCAGCCGAAAGAGCGCGATCTTCGCCCGCTTGTGCTGGGTTTTTTCGATCGCTACCTGAAGCCCGCGCGCTGAGCCGGAAGAGCGTCGGGACGGCTGATGGATGGGAAGGGCAGAACGGAGGCCGGATTTGTAATCCGGCTCCAAACGGGGCGGCCGGTTTTCGCGGCTGGAACGCGCGCGAAGACGGGTTGAAAACCCGTCCTACGTTCTTCGCCCCCACTCAGGGCTTGCGCAGGTCTTCGACGGTGGGAGGGAGTCCTTCGCCGTCCCAGGTCTGACCGTCGGGGCCGAGCAGGCGGCCATCGGCGAAGCGGAGTTGGCCGCCGCCGTTTTCGATCACGTTCACGGAAAGCGTCACGCCCTTGCCGTAGCTGCGTTCGCCGCGGGTCTCGGCGCGGACGGCAGGCGAGGCGCTGAGCGCGATCGTGATGAGTTCGGCGCCGCTCATGGTGCCGCGGTTTTGCAGGATGATGAGGGGTTTGGCGACGAAGGGAGACGGATTAGCGGAGGGGAAAGTCTCGGAACGGACGCGGGTTTCGAGGCGGCAGATCGTGGCCTTGGCGGGGAGGAAGAGTTCGGCGATCGCGACGGCGACTTTGAATTCACCGCCGGGACAGCCGCGGAGGTCGAGCGTGAGCGGCGTGCCCGGGCGGGCGGTGCGGAGGAAGGTGCGGAGTTCGTCGAGCGTGGCGGGAACGAGCCGGCGCAGGCGGACGACGGGACCGGTGGATTCCTGCTCCACGCTGATCGACTCGGGCGCGATGTTGCCGCGCTTGATGGCGACGACTTCCTGTTTGTCGCCGCTGATCCGGCGGACTTTCACCTTCACCGTGGTGCCGAGCGAGCCGGGGAACATGGCACCGGCTTCGAGACGCCCGAGTCCGCGAACGGAGCGGCCATCGACCTCGAGCAGCCGGTCACCGGGGAAGATCCCCGCGAGGTCGGCCGGCCCGCTGGGAAATGGGAAGAGATCGAAGCCGAGGTCGTTGCGCTCGAGAGTCATGCCCACGCCGACGTAGGCGGGGGACTTCAGTTTGCGCTCCATCTCGGAGGCGGCGAGGTCTTCGTACTCCGAATAGCGATCGAGGGTGCGGCAGTAACCGCGGAGGCCTTGTTCGACGAGACTCTGGAGGGTGCGGGTGCCCATCTCGGGCTGGGCGGCGAGTTTGCGCAGGGACTTCTGCGCGCGGTCGAAGGCTTTCGGAAAATCAGCGGGGAGTTGCTGGGGAAAGTAGGGCGCGAATTCGGGGTCGAGTTCGCGTTCGAGCGCTTTGAGCGTGCCGGTGAGGACGGCCAGGGCCGTGGGCTGGTAGACGCACTCCTCGACGAGGTGCTCCTTGACGTTGAGGAAGATGCGGAAAGCCTGGTCGGACTCGGCCTGCGTGGCTTCTGCGCCCGATGCGGGGAGCGCACCGGCGACGAAGAAGGCGGCGACGAGGTGCCGCAGGGGGATCACTCGCCGAGACGGCGTTCGAGCCGGCGATTGTTGCGGTTCACACGTGCGGTGTCGGATTCGACATCGTTCAGGTGCTCCTCGCGGGCGTGGATGCGCTGCCTGGCTTTGTCTTCGCTCCAGAAGATGCCGCCGCGATTTGGGTCGCCGGTGGTTTCACAACCGGAGAGGAGGAGACTGCCGGAGACGGTGAGGGCGAGGATGAGCAGATGTTTCATGGCGGAGAGAGATCGGGAAAAAGGGCGGGCTCAGACGTCGAGCTGGTTTTCGAGGCCGGCGAGGCGATTGATCTGGCGACCGAGGGTGCCCTTGGTTTCCTGGAGCGAATTCACTTCGCTCGTCAGGCCGCCGTAGTTCCGCGCGCCGCGGCCTTCGCTGACCGCCTGCTGCTGGTCGCCGATTTCTTTGGAGACGGTGGCGGATTGCTGTTTGGCCTGCACCTTGATCGAAGCGATCTCGCTCTTCACGGCGCGGGCTTCGGCGCGGTTCTTGGAGACGCGGGCGGCGCGGGCGCGCGCTTCGAGCTTGGCGATGCGGCCTTCGAGCGAGCGGCTGTAGGCGTAGGCGTTGGAGTTCACGCGATGCGCGGAGGCGATACACGCATCGAGCCAGGCTTCGCGACTGGAGTATTCGGCTTTGCGCTTGGCGATGTGGGTGCCGTAGGCGAAGCCGGCGGCGCCACCGGCAGCGGCGCCGATCAAAGCGCCGCGAGCGACGCCATCGCGACCACCAGTCGCAGCGCCGATCAACGCCCCCGCACCTGCACCGAGGACGGCGCCAATGCCGGTGCCCTGAGCCTGCGCGAGACGGCCATCGGGAGTGGTGGCGCAGCCTGCGCCGAAGACGATGAGCAAGGAGGCGGAGACGGAGCGAATGAGATTCTGAGGGAGCATGGCAATGAGATGGGTATACCGGCGACCGCTCCACGCCGGAGCAGCGCGCTTATTTGGACCAGCCGCGGGAAGCGGGTCAAACTCAAACTCCCCGTCGCGACCATCCGCGTTTTCCCCTAAACATTGCGGCTCGCTCTGGTTCCACTTCCGAGGTAACTCCCATCAACCCCCAACCTCGAACCACCGTATGATCCGCATTCCTGGACAACCTGGCCGCGACCTTTGCGACTCCCACCTCGGCATCACGCGGCGCGATCTGCTCCGCGTCGGCGGCAGCGCCATCCTCGGCATGACGCTCGGGCCGCTGCTCACACTGCGCGCGAAAGCGGCGGCGGGCGGTGTGGCGAGCGCCCAGGGGGGCGCGCCCGGCTGGGGCAAGGCAAAGAGCATCGTGATGGTCTACCTCCAGGGCGGACCGAGCCATCTCGACATGTGGGATCCGAAGGAAAACGTGCCGGACAAAATCCGCAGCGCCTTCACCAACATCAAAACGAAGATCCCGGGCACGCAGTTCACCGAAATCCTCCCCAAGCTCGCGCAGGTGAATGACAAGATGACGATGATCCGGTCGATGAGCTACACGCCGAACGGGCTCTTCAACCACACGGCCGCGATTTACCAGATCATGACCGGCTACACCACGGACAAGGTGTCGCCCAGCGGTCAGCTCGAACCACCGAACGCGAAGGATTACCCGAACTTCGGCTCGAACATCATCCGGCTGAAACCGCCGACGGAGCCGATGCTGCCGTTCGTGATGCTGCCGCGGCCGTTGCAGGAGTCGAATGTGGTCGGTAAAGGCGGCACCGCGGGCTTCCTCGGCAAGGGCTTCGATCCCTACACGCTCTTTCCGGATGGCGATGATCTCGACATGTCGAAGATGAACAAGATCAAGGTCGACGATCTCAACCTGCGACCGGACGTTTTCGCCCAGCGGCTAAAGCGGCGCGCCTCGCTGCGGCAGGCGATCGAGGACACAATGCCGGAGATCGACAAGGCCGTCGCGCAGTACCAGCTCGACGAATATTACGGCAAGGCGCTCGACCTGATCACCAGCGGCAAGGCGCGCGACGCCTTCGCGATTGATCGCGAAGACGACAAAATGCGCGACCGTTATGGGCGGAACACTTTCGGCCAAAGCCTGCTCCTCGCCCGCCGACTGGTGGAAGCCGGCACGCGCGTGGTGGAAGTGATCTGGCCGAAGGTGGCAAACTCCGACAACCATTCGTGGGACATGCACGCCGGGCTCACCTCGCGGCTGAAGGGCCAGGCGGGGCCGATGTTCGATCAGGGATTCAGCGCGTTCATCGAGGATATGGATTCGCGCGGGCTGCTCGATGAGACACTCGTCGTGGCGTTGGGTGAATTCGGCCGCACGCCGGAAAAAGGCGTGAGCACGAGCGGCAATGTGAACAGCGCGGATGGCCGCGATCACTGGCCGTATTGCTACACCGCGTGCGTCGCCGGAGCGGGGATCAAGCGCGGCTACGTGCACGGCGAATCCGACGCAACGGGCTCGAGCCCGAAGAGTGATCCGGTGCATCCCACCGAACTGCTCGCGACGATCTACCACGCAGTCGGCATCGACCCGGAAACGATCGTCTACAATCACCTCAATCAGCCGCGCGAGCTGGTGAAGGCGAAGCCGGTGACGCAGCTCTTCGCGTAAGCGGGATTCGCGAAAGCCCCGAACGCCGGTCATCCCGAGGGACCGAACCCGCGGGCGTGATTTTTGGCGCGGGATGAACCGGCGGGCGGACAAGGAGCGGCGAACTCCAGTTCGCCGACCCCAAACGCGCGCAGCGCCACTCCTCAAGGAGGCGCGGGGGAGGGAAGCGGCGCTGCGCGCGCCGGGAGGACGGCGAAGTGGACTTCGCTCCTTGCGCACGCGAATCCGAATGGCTTTGGAAAGCCAGCAGGTTCATTGGCAGCGCAATGGAGGGAGCCTGAGCGCCCGGAATGAAGTCGAGGACCTGGGAGTGCAGAACGATCCATGATCGTCCGGAGGCCGGGGTCCCTCGGCTTCGTTATACTCCGCTCGGGATGACACGCCGCGGTGAAGTTCCGCTGCGAATGAACTCGGCCCCTGCGGCGCGCGGCTCAGGATGACATGACCTCGACCCAGCGCCTCAAAACGCGAAGCCGAAGGAAAAGTGAAACGCTCCGAACTCCTCGTTGGCTTTGGGATTCGGGTTGATTCCGTAGTCGAGCCGCAGCGGACCGATCGGCAGCTTGTAGCGTAGCCCGAGGCCGATGGCGTAGCGCAGTTGGCCGGAGAGGTCTTCCTCTCCCTTCGCCTTCGCAGCCGCGCTGTCGTCCGCCTCCTGATTCCGCAGGCTGCCCGCATCCACGAACACCGCGCCCTGCAGCGCCTGATAGAGCGGGAAGGTATATTCCAGGTTGAAGACGGTGAAGAGGTCGCCGCCCAGCGGATTGTCGCTCGTGTCCTTCGGCCCGAGTTCGCGTTCGGCAAAGCTCCGGACGGTGGTCCCGCCCCCATTGAAGAACCGCGCATCGATCGGGATCGTATCCGCGATCGGAGCGATGAAGCTCGTCCGGGCACCGAACGCGAGCAGCGCCCTGCCGAGCGGCAGGTAGTAGGAAAAGCGAACGGTCGCGCGGGTGAAGCCGGGTTCGCCATCGATCGTCGCGTAATCGAGCGACGAGGACAGCACGAGCCCGCGGGTCGGATTGAGCGGGTTGTCCCGGTAGTCGGTGAGCTGCGTGAGGCCGATGCTGGTGATCGAGTAATCGGTGGGCCCGAGGAGTTGCGGCTCGAGCGCGAGCTGCTCCGAGACATCGGTGATCTTCACGGTGCTGGTTTCGAAAAATGTGCCCAGTTCCAGATGCGGCATCACCTTGCGACTGAGATCCACCCGCCCGCCGATTTCGTTCTTCGAATAACCGAGTTCGTCGCGCACCACCGAGTAGAGGCGGGCGCGCAGCGCGAAGCGGCTTTCGAGCAGCCAGGGATCGACGTAGAGCAGCTCGCCGCGCATCCCCCGCTGCGAGTAGTCGAAGGAGAACGCGAGCGGCCGCCCTTTGCCGAGGAAGTTTCGGTCCCCGAGCCGGATGCCCGCCGTGCCGCCTTCATAGCTGCCGAAGCCGAGCGTGAATCCCACCTCCTTCGCCTTCGCCTCTTCGGCGGTGATCGCGAGCATCACCTCGTCGCCGGGGCGTGCGACGGTCGAGACGCGCAGCGTGGTAAAGAGCCCGGTGCGCAACATCTCACGGTAGATCTCATCCAGCTTCTCGGGGTCGTAAACTTCACCCATCAAACCGGCGAAGCGCGTCGGGAGAAAGGCGGGCGAGAGTCGCGGCGGTGCGCCTTCCGTCTTCAAGTCCACTCCGCCGAAGCGGTGCAGCGGACCGGGGCTCGCCGTGAACGTCACCGGAACCAGGCCACTCGGCGACGCCGCCCAATCCGCGGCGAGTCCCACCTCCGCCACAACATGGCCGCGCGCTTTGTAGAACGATTGCAGGTTGCGCTGCATCGCATTCGCCCGGCCCGGAGAAAACGAGACGCCGGCGAATGGAGTGGACGATTGCTGCGCGGCGGTCGGCGCCCGGTGCATCACGTCCACCGCCTTTGCCGGCGCACCGGTCGCCGGTTCGCCGAGGGCGGCCACCAGTTGCTCGCGGGGGAACAGCGTGTCTCCGGCAAACCGCACCTCGCCGAACGTGTAGCGAGACCCTTCGTCGATCTTCACCGTCACGCTCGCCTCCCTTCCATTTCCGCTCAATTGCACCCCGCCCGCATCCACTTTCGCACCGAGATAACCTTCCGAGAGATACAGTCCGCGCACGCGGTCGGCGCCCGCATTCACTTCGGCCTCGGTATAGGGGAAGTCGGTCGGCGTCTTCTCGAGCTGCTCGCGCGTCGCGCCGATCATGTAGTCATAGAGCGTCTTCTCGGGGAAGGCGCGCGCGCCGACGAAATTCAGCGTGCGCACCACCGAGCGCGGTCCTTCATTCACCCGCACCACGACTTTCTTGCCTCGGATTTCGTGGTCCACCGTGGCTTTGGAAAAACCGCGTTTGCGGTAGTAGGCCCCGATGTAATAGGCCGCGTCATCCGCGCGCGCCGGGCTGAGCCCCTGTTCCTGAATTTCACGCACCTGTTCGCCGATCGAGGCGAGCAGTTCGTCGGTCGTGAAGCTGGTGTTGCCGCTGAGTTCGATCACGTCGGTCGCTTTCGCGCTCAGCGCCGTCATCACCAGATCCGCTCCGAGCAGCGCACCCTCCGTCCGCCGATCCTGCGCCGGCGCGGTCGCGCAGCCGAGGGCGAGGAGAACGAGGAGCGGAATGCGACGGAAGGTGGTCACCGGAAACGAATGAGGTATTTCAAGCTGCCCGTGAAGTTGCCGTCCACGCCGATGTCGCCCATCAGGTAGACCTGCTCGTTGAATTTGAAGCGCGCCTTCACGTCCTGGCCGCCGCCGCTGCGATTACTCAGCGCGCCGAGTTCCACCTCGAAGCGGTCCATAAACGATCCCGTGTCCTGCTTCTTCTCATCCGGCGGCGTCGCGGCGTTGCGCTTGAAGACCTTCTGGTAAAGCTGTTTCACGGCGAGCATCGCCGCGCGGCTCGCCAGCGCATCGGCGCTGCCCGCGAGTTCGCTCGTCGTCGTCCCGGTGGCGAGCAGCGAGACGATGTCGCCGTGCGGCAGCGGCGGTTCGCTGTTGAGCTGCACCTGCGGTTCGGTCGCCCGGCCATAGATGAAGGCGCGCACCGTGTAGTCGCGGACCTTTGATTCCGCCTGGAGTTCCAGCGACGGCTGAAAAGGCTGGTCCTTGGTGAAAGCAAGGAAGCCGCTGGTGATGGAGAGCGAACTGAAGGGCAGCGTGGCGACAAATTTTTCAATCTTCGCCGACCCTTCCAGATACGGCGCGAGTCCGGTGCCGCCGAGTTTCAGGTTCAAGGAGACCGCGCCATTCGCGAGATTCCCGCGAATCAGAAACGGATCGTTTTCCCTGGTCTTCAGCGCGAGGTCGAACTTCCAGTCGCGCAACGGCGGTGCAGGAATCGAGATCATCGCGGGCCCCGCGCTCGCGGTTTTCGGAGCCGGCTTCGGCCGCCCCGGCAGCGCGATCGGCAGGATGTCGATCTCGCGGAAAAACCGGCTGTGGACGACATACACCGCGCCGCTCACCGCCGCGGCGTTCAGCGGTCCGTCGAGTTTCACGTCGGCATCGGCGCGGATCGTGATCGAGTCGTCGCGCTTCACCAGCACCTCGTCGGATTCCAGCCGCAGCGCGAAGACCGGGTTCTTCGGATCCGCGACGTTCACCGAGCCGCCGAGCTTGAATTTTCCGCCGCCCACTTCGCCTTCGAACGTCTCGAAGTTCAGCTTGTTCTCAGCGAAAGCGACGCTGGCGCGGAACGCTCCGATCCCCGGGATGTTTTCATCGACCATGCGCGCTCCCTTCAGCTCGATCTTCGCGCCGCCACTGAAGACAGGCTTTCCCACCGTGCCACCGACTTTCACATCGAGGGCGGCGGTGCCATCGATGCGGCGGACTTGCGGCGCGATTTTCGGCACGAAAGCGAGCGACGAAGCCGGAAGCTGCGCGGTCGCCTCGATCGGCAAGTTCGGGTCGAGCTTTTTGCTTTCGATCGTGGCATCGAGATCAAACGGCGCGCGGGCCTTGATCACGAGCGGCTGGATCTGCGGCTGTTTCACCGTGGCGTCGAGGCTCAGCTCCTTGTTCGAATAGTGGACGTCCAGCGCGAGGGCGCCGGGATCGAATTGCTTCGCGGCCTTGGCCTGGAGCCGTTCGGCGGCCACCTTGAGATGCGCGAAGGGAGCCCGGAGGGTGCCGCCCGCGACGAGGTTCGCCGTGAACGCGCCGCTCAGCGGTACTTCCTTTTGCCCGAAGCTCGCGGCCAGCTTTTCCACGTCGAGCTTGTCGGTGTTGATGTTCGCCGCGATGCGCTGGTCGAGCGCGATGGGTTCCTTCGCATTCGCCGGATCGAACGGAACGAAGACGTAGCCGCTCAACACCTGCGTCCCGGCTTGCTCAAACTTCAGGTCGCGCAACCGCAGCCGCTTCTCGCGGAACTCGACCACCCCCGCGAGGCTCATCGTCCCGACGACGATTTTGAACGGCTTCGATTCCGCAAATTCCGGAGTGTAGATCCCGCCGAGTTGCACGGTGCTCAAGTCGATCTCGCCGTACTTCGCTTTCGTGATGCCGAGATCGAATTGCCCCGAGTGCGCTGGTGGATCGGCCGTGCCTTTGCCGTTCCATTGGAGCTTCAACGCTCCGGCGAGATTCTGCTTCTGTCCGAACACCGTGAGCAGCGGCTGCAGCGCCGCGAGATTGCGGATGTCCACGAGCAGCCCTCCATCATAGCCGAAAGGTTTCGCGATGCCCGCCTTCCCCGTCGCCACGATCTGGTCCGTGCCGTTCAGTTGCAGGGCGAGTTGTTCGATCGTCGCCTCATTGTTCGCCACGCCCATTTTCACGGCCAGCCGCTCGGCGCTAAAGCCCCCGAGTTGAAACGCGCTGCCATCGAGTTGCACGGCGCCGGCGAGCGCTCCGTTGATGAGCTTCACACTCCCGCTTCCCTCGATC
>JANPHH010000655.1:0-33427 GCA_031424375.1 Chthoniobacter sp.
GAAAGACAAGGACAAGGACAAGAAGAAGGACCGGCCGCGGGAGAAGATCGAGCGCGTCGATGGGCAGGTGGCGTTTCACTTCGACGCCGGGAGCCCGAACAATGCGACGATGGCGGACGACGAATTCCAGACGCGCTGGGAAGGTTCGCTGATCGCGCCGGAGACGGGCCTCTACGAATTCGTGGTGAAGACGGAGAACGGCTTCCGCCTTTACGTGAACAACCCGAAGGACCCGATCATCGACTCCTGGGTCACGCCCGGGCCGCAGGTGCGCGAGGAAAAAAAGAGCGTCTTCCTCCTCGGCGGCCGCGCGTATCCGCTCACGCTCGAGCATTTCAAATTCAAGGAGAAGAGCGCCTCGATCGAGCTCCAGTGGAAGCCGCCGCACGGCCGACAGGAAGTCATTCCGCGGGAAAATCTCGAGCCGCAGGGCATCCGCGAGAGCTTCGTGACGACGACCACGTTTCCCGCCGACGATCGCAGCGACGGCTACGAGCGCGGCACGACGATTTCGAAAGAGTGGGATCAGGCGACGACCTCCGCGGCGCTGCAAATCGCGGCCTGCGTGGATGCGAATCTCGACGGACTCAGCGGGACGAAAACGGGCCAGGCGGATCGAGCGGAGAAGCTGAAGAATTTCGCGCGCACGTTGGCGGAAGCGGCGTTTCGCCGGCCGCTCGACGAGGAGCTGCGGCAGAAGCTGATCGAGCATCACTTTCAATCAGCGCCGACTCCGGAAATCGCCGTGAAGCGCGTCGTCCTGCTCACGCTGAAGTCGCCGCGCTTCCTTTATCCCGAGCTCGCGCGCCAGGGCGCCGTCGATGACTTCGCGGTCGCCGCGCGGCTCGCCGGCGAACTCTGGGATTCACTGCCCGATGCACGCCTCGCCAAGGCCGCGAGCGAGGGACGACTGCGGACGCAGGACCAAGTCGCCGCCGAGGCGCGCCGCATGGTGGCCGATCCGCGGGCGAAGGCGAAGTTGCACGGCTTCTTCCACCAATGGCTGGACCTCGACCGCGCGGACACCGCATCGAAGGATCCGAAGGCATTTCCCGGTTTCGATGAAACGATGATGGCCGACCTGCGCGAGTCGCTGTGGCTCTTCCTCGACGAGGTGGTTTGGAGCGATACAGCCGACTACCGCCGACTGATCAATGCGGATTACCTCTGGCTGAATGAGCGGCTCGCGAAGTATTACGGTAAGAGTGCGAAGGGCGACGTGTTCCAGCGTGTGCAGTTCAATTCCGCCGAGCGCGCCGGGCTGATCACGCATCCTTTTCTGCTCGCGGCGCTCTCGTATGCGCGGACCACTTCGCCGATTCATCGCGGCGTTTTTCTCAGCCGGAATATCGTCGGGCTCACGCTGAAAAATCCGTCGGTCGCGGTGGCGTTCGAGGAAGCGAAGTTCGACCCGTCGCTGACCATGCGGGAAAAGGTGTCCGATCTCACCAAAGCCGCGTCCTGCCAGGGCTGCCACTCGCACATCAATCCGCTTGGCTTCAGCCTCGAGCACTTCGACGCGGTGGGCCGCTGGCGGATGCAGGATAACAACAAACCGGTGGACGCGATCGCGCAGTTCGACACCGAGGATGGCGAGGTCGTGAAGCTGACCGGACCGAAGGATCTCGCGGAGTATGCGGTGTCCAGCCCGAGCGCACATCGCGCGTTCGTGCGGCAGATTTTCAATCACACGGTGAAGCAACCCGCCGCCGCTTTCGGCGAAGACACGATCGAGACTCTGCGCGAGCACTTCGAGGCGAATGGCTTCAATATTCAAAAACTGCTCGCCGAAATCGCCGTCACCGCCGCCATGAATGGCAGCTCTCCCGCCGCGCCGAAAGTCGCGCAAAATCCCGCACCGCCATCCACGCCATGATCCTCCTTAACCGCCGCCAATTCCTCCGTAACCTCGGCGTCTCCGCGGCTGCACTACCCTTCCTCGCCGGCCTGCCTTCGCTGAATGGCGCGCCGATCCCGCAGCGCCGCCAGCGGATGATCATCATGTTTTCGCCGAACGGCACGCTGCCGAATGACTTCTGGCCGGAGCACGCCGGGACCGAGTTTGGACTGCGGTCGATTCTCGAACCGCTCGCGCCGTTCAAGGATCGCACGCTGATGCTCAAGGGCGTCTTCAATAAAATCCGCGGCGACGGCGACAGCCACATGCGCGGGATGAGCTGTCTGCTCACCTGTGCGGAATTGATGCCGGGAAATATCATGGGCGGCGGCGGAAATCCCGCGGGCTGGGCGAGCAGTATCTCGATCGATCAGGAGCTGAAGAACTTCTACCAAAGCCAGCCGGAGACGAAGACGCGCTTCGGTTCGCTGGAGTTTGGCGTCGCCGTGCCGAACCGCGCGGACCCCTGGACGCGCATGAGTTACGCGGGAGCGAACCAACCCGTCGCGCCGATCGATAACCCGTATCAGATGTTCGAGAGGATCTACGGACAGATGAAGGACAAGGACAGCTTGGTGAGCATTCTCGACGATGTGCGCGACGACTTGAAGCGGGTCGCCGCCAAGCTGAGCGAACGCGACAAGGCGTTGCTCGACCAGCACGTCACGCTCGTGCGCAATCTCGAACAGGAGTTGCAGAATCCCGTCGAGACGAAGCTCGAACACAAGATGCCTGAACTCGATCCCGGCATCGAACTGGTGAACGACAACACGCCGCAGATTTCCCGCATGCAGATCGATCTGCTGGTGAACGCGCTGAGCAATGACATGGCCCGCGTGGCCACGCTGCAATACATGCGCAGTGTCGGGCAGGCGCAGATGCGCTGGCTCGGCGTGGAAGAGGGACACCACCAGCTTTCGCACGAACCCGACAACAACACCGGCGCCTACGAAAAGCTGAAGAAGATCAACACCTGGTTCGCCGGCGAACTCGCCTATCTCGCGAAGCGGCTGAGCGAAACTCCCGAGCCAACCGGCGAAGGTTCGATGCTCGACCACACGCTCATCGTCTGGACGAACGAACTCGGTAAAGGCAACTCGCACACGCTCGACAACATCCCGCTCGTGCTCGTGGGTGGCGGTGCCGATTTCAAGATGGGCCGCGCGCTGGAACTCGACAAAGTGGCGCATAACCGCCTCTGGCTGACCATCGCTCACGCGCTCGGGCACACGGAGCTGAAGGGTTTCGGTAAAGCGGATCTCTGCGAGGGCGGAGATCTCGCGCTGGGGTAACCGGCGCGGTGAACGACGAGCTACGGAGCAGTGTTGCGCGCAGCGCAGCATCGAAAAAAGCCATGTCATCCTGAGCGGAGCGCCGGTGGGCGCAGGCGGCGCGGCGCGGAGTCGAAGGACCTCTCGCATCCGTGGGCGGAGGCGGGGCGGAGCGGACAACCCGGCATGCTCCGCACCACCGCGGCCCGCGGATGCGATAGGTCCTTCGACTGCGTTCCTCCCCGCCTTCGCCCGCGAGGAACTCCGCTCAGGATGACAGTTTGTTTTCCGCGCGCCGCTACGCCGCGGACGTTCTCAGTGCATTCACTGTCAGCCTCGATCCGCGCATCCGCGATTGTGGCGTGCCCATTTGCGCGGCTTGGTGTTTTCATCCTCTCACCTCCCATGAAGCTCCCCCTCGCTCTCTTCGCCCTCCTCTTCACCACGACCCTCGCCGAAGCGCAAAATCGTCCGGCGCCCATCGTTTCACCCGAGATCGCGGATGGTCACGTGACGTTTCGCTTTCGCGTGGCGCAGGCCAAGTCGGTCGCCTTGCGCGGGCAATGGAACAAGGAGCCGATCCCGCTCACGCGCGGCGACGACGGCGTGTGGAGCGCCACGGTCGATCCCGCGCCGGCCGGCGTGTGGGAATACAGCTTCACCGTCGATGGCGTGAACGTGATCGATCCTATGAATCCCGCCATCAAGCCCCAGCGCGAGCCGCAGAAGAGCATCCTGCACGTGGCGTCGAATCCGCCTGCGGCATGGGACTGGCAGGACGTCGCGCACGGCACGGTGCATCAGCACCAGCATCAGTCGAAGGCGCTCGGCCGGCAGCGCGAGGCTTGGGTCTACACGCCACCGGGTTATGAGCAAAATGCCGGCGCAAAGTTTCCGCTGCTCGTCCTCCAGCATGGCTCCGGCGACAACAACCGCGCGTGGGTCGAGCACGGCAAGGCGCACTGGATTTTCGACAATCTCATCGCACAGAAAAAAGCCGGGCCGATGATCGTGCTGATGATCGATGGGCACCCGCTCGGCACGTGGCCGCGCGAGGATGTGAGCGAACGCGGCGAGGCGCTTCTGGCGTTTCGACGCGAGCTTTTCGAGGACGCGATCCCGCTCGTGGAGTCGCTCTACCGGGTGGAAGCGGATCGTTCCCGGCGTGCGATTGTCGGCTTGAGCATGGGCGGTGCGCAGTCGCTCACCGTGGGGCTGGGGAATCTCGATCGCTTTGCGTGGGTCGGATCGTTCAGCGGCGTGGCGCCGGAGGGGGAGATCCGGGAAAAATTTCTCGCCGCCCCGGACGTTGCCAACGCGCAACTCCGGCTGCTCTGGATCGCGGTCGGCAAGGATGACTTTCTCCGCCAGCGCAATGAAGAGTTCATCGCCGCGCTGAAGGAAAAGGGCATCCGCCACGAATGGCAGCTTACGGACGGCGATCATTCGTGGCCGGTCTGGCGGCGCTATCTCACGGAGTTCGCGCAACTCCTTTTCCAAAAGTAGACGGGGCGCGGGGCGCTGACGCTGGGTGGAGCACCCGACTCGGGTGCCGTCTTCGGCGACCCGCCGAAGTGGCACGCCCCGCGGCTAGGCCCGACGGGCCCCCCGGTCATCCCCGCGCGTTCGCGTGTGCCTGGCGGGCCGCCAGCAACAGCACCCGCGTCGGGTGCTCCACCCTTGCCCCGCACCTCCCGCCCCCTTTTTCCTTGGCCGCGCCGCGCCTGCGCCGCCATGCTCCGCGCCGCTATGACTCAAGCCTCCCAGAAGCCGTGGTGGAAGGAACTCAACTCCTACCACTGGTTCGTTTTCCTCGTCGCCTCCGCCGCGTGGTTTTTCGACTGCCTCGATCAGCGTCTCTTCTCGCTCGCCCGCATTCCTGCGCTCTCGTCGCTCATGCAGTTGCCGCCGGGCGATCCGGCGGTGCAGGCGTTTGGGAAAGTAGTGACCGCATGGTTCCTCATCGGGTGGGGAATCGGCGGGATGATTTTTGGGGCCCTCGGCGACAAGTACGGACGCGCGAAGATGCTCACGATCACCATCCTGATTTACTCGAGCTTCACCGGCCTGAGTTTTTTCAGCGTCCACCCGCTGGATTTCACGATCTTCCGGTTCCTCACCGGGCTCGGCGTCGGCGGAGTCTTCGGCCTCGCCGTGTCGCTCATTGCGGAGACGGTCCCGGCCAGCGCGCGCGCGCAGTCGCTCGGCCTCCTCCAGGTCCTCTCCACGATCGGCAATGTCAGCGCGGGTTTCGCCAAGATGGCCATCGATTCGCTCGAGAACTCCGGGACGATCGTCACCGGTTCCGGTTGGCGCTGGATGTTTCTCATCGGCGCGCTCCCCGCCTGCATGATCATTTTCACCCGCAAGCGGCTGAAGGAACCCGAGAGCTGGCTCGCGCTGCAAGCCGCCGGCAAGCTCCCGAAAGGCGGCATCTTCGAACCCTATGCGCGGCTGATCGGCAGCGTCCGCTGGCGCAAAAATCTCATCGTCGGCGCGCTCATCGCGTCCACCGGAGTCGTCGGCCTCTGGGCCATCGGCGAATACGCGGTCGACCTGCAAAAATCCGTCTTCGCGGCGCATTTCACCAAGGCCGGATTCGAGGGCAAGGCACTCGCTGCACAGGTCAACAACTCGATCACCATCTCCTACCTGCTCAACATGTGCGGCGCGGCCGCCGGCATGTGGCTCTTCACCCGCATCGCCCACGCCACCGGCCGCCGCCTTGCATTCCTGCTCGGTTTCATCGCCGCGATGGTCACTACCTTTTTCGTTTACTGGAAGATGGATTCGCCCGCCGATGCCTACTGGATGATGCCCCTCATGGGTGCCGCGCAGCTCGGCGTCTTCGCCGGTTTCGCGATCTATCTCCCCGAGCTTTTCCCGAGCAGCGTCCGCAGCACCGGCGTTTCCTTTTGTTATAACCTGGGACGTTTCGCCGCCGCGGGCGGGAGCTTTTTCTCCTCGATCCTCACCAAGGACGTCTACGGCGCCTACCCCGCGCCGCTCCCGTATCGCTACGCCGCGATGACCATGTGCGCGCTCTTCCTCGTCGGCATCATCACGCTCGCCTTTGCGCCCGAGACGCGCGGCAAGCCGCTGCCCGAAGACGAAGTCCCGGCGTAACTTGGCCGAAGCGCGGCGACCTCCCGCGCGCAGCGCCCATCCAAAAAAAACCCTGTCATCCTGAGCGAAGCGCCGCGTGGTCGCGAGGCGGGTGGAAAGGTGGTTGGGGGGCGTGTGGCGCGGCGCGCAGTCGAAGGACCTCTAAGTTCTCCCCGAGGCGGAGCATCACCGCCACCGCTGCCCGCGGATGCGAGAGGTCCTTCGACTCCGTTCCTCCCCGCCTTCGCCCGCGAGGAACTCCGCTCAGGATGACAGCTTTTTCGACGGGCGCTCCTCCGCGATCAGCGCCTCGCGCACCGTCGCCAGCTCCGCGCGCTGCGCGGCGCTGATCTGCGGATACGCGAGCTTCAGCGACTCCAGCGTCTCCACCACCGCCGCGGCCACCGCGACTCGCGTGAACCATTTGTGATCCGCCGGGATCACGTGCCACGGCGCGTGCGGCGTGGACGTGTGGCGAATCGTCTCCTCGTAGGCGTCCTGATACTTGTCCCACAGCGCGCGCTCCTTCAGATCCGCCGCGGAAAATTTCCAGTTCTTCTCCTTCTCATCCAGCCGCGCGAGGAAGCGCCGCCGCTGCTCCTCCTTCGACACGTGGAGAAAGAATTTCCGGATCACCACACCGTTGCGCGTGAGGTAACGCTCATACGCATTGATGTCCTCGAAGCGCTCCTGCCAGATGCGTTTCGTGACCAGCTCATCCGCCAGCCGCTGTCCTTTGAGAAACTCCGGATGCACCCGCACCACCAGCGTTTCCTCGTAGTAGGAGCGGTTGAAAATCCCGATCCGACCACGCTCCGGCAGGCACATATTTGTCCGCCAGAGAAAGTCGTGATCCAGCTCATGCGCAGTCGGCGCCTTGAAGGAAAACACCTGGCAACCCTGCGGATTCACGCCGCTCATCACGTGCTTGATCGTGCTGTCTTTCCCCGCCGCATCCATCGCCTGAAAGACCAGCAGCACCGCCCATTTGTCCTGCGCATACAGCGTCTCCTGCAGCTCTTGCAGTCGATCCACGCCGCTCTGGAGCAGCTCCGCCGCGCCGTCTTTCGACTTCAGCTTCCACGTGTCGCCCGTGTCGAAATCCTTGAGCCGGAATTTCTTCCCGTTTGTGATCCGGTAGCGCTTTGCCAGTTCCGCTGCGTATTTCGTTTTCATGGTGGGAAAGGGAACGCCGCAGATGGAATCGGCTTTCTCCCGCCGCGGCAAGTGTCCCGCCGCTTGCCGCCAGCCGCACGCGTCCCTTCAATCCCGGCCATGCGCCGCGCTGCTCTCCTCCTGTTCCTGTTCGCCGCCACGTGCGCCGCGCAGGATTTTCTACCCGGCACCACCGCGCTCACCGACACCGGCGACTTTTCCGCCCGCATGGTCGCAGGGATCAGCGGCTGGCTGGACCGCGAGACGAGCCGCGTGGCCGTCGATCGACACGAGCGGTGGCGCAAAGCGGCGGACGGCCAGGAGTGGTCCGCCTTTGCCGCAGCGCAGCGCGACAAACTCCGCCGCGCGATCGGCGCGATCGACGCGCGCACACCCGGTCCCATCGAGGAACTCAACGAAGCCGGCGCCGCCGCCGCTGTGGTTACGAAAGCCGGCTACTCCGCCCACCGCGTCCGCTGGCCGGTCTTCGCGGGTGTCTCCGGCGAAGGCGTCCTGTTCCGCCCGAGCGAACCGCCGCGCCGCTGCGTCATCGTCGTTCCCGACGCCGACGAACTTCCCGAACTTTGCGCGCTCGCCCATCGCCTCGCCGCGCAGGGCTGCCTCGTGCTCGTCCCCACGCTCGTCGATCGACGCGAAAAATACTCCGGCAGCGACGTGCTCCAGCGATTCACCAATCAACCGCACCGTGAATGGATCCAGCGCCAGGCGTTCGAGATGGGCCGCACGATCATCGGCTACGAGGTGCAGAAGATCCTCGCCGCGCTCGATGCCCTCACCCTTCCCGGGGCGAAGCTGCGGGCCAAAGCGCCGTTCGCCATCGCCGGACACGGCGAGGGTGGACTGCTCGCGCTGCATGCCGCCGCGCTCGATGACCGCCTCTCCGCCGTGATGGTCAGCGGGTATTTCGGCGCGCGGCAGCAGCTCGCCGCCGAGCCGCTCTATCGCAACGTCTTCGGCCTGCTCACCGACTTCGGTGACGCCGAACTCGCCGCGCTCATCGCCCCGCGGCCCCTGCTCATCGCGCACACCGTCGTCCGCGAAATCGCCGGCCCGCCCGAACCACAGCCAAACCGCGCCGGCGCCGCGCCCGGCCGTATTTTCCAGCCCGCGCTCGCCGCGACGCTCGCCGAAATCCAGCGCGCTAATGAGTATCGCCGCGGCACCGCGCTGCGCCTCGTGCGCGGCGCCGACGAGGTGCCGCTCGCGCCCTCGGCCGATCGGGTGGTCCGCGCCTTCCTCGGGATGCTCGAGATTTCCACGAACGTCGAAGCGCTCGCGCAACGGATCGAGCCGGTCCCATTCGATCTCCGCCAGCTCGACCTCCGCCAGCAGCGCGCGGTGCGCGAACTCGAAGCCCACACCCAGCGCCTGCTCCGCGACGCCGAGCGCACGCGCACCGCCGAGGTCTGGTCGAAAGTGAAGCCCGACCCCGCGTGGGATGCCGCGCAGTCCGCGCTGCGCGAACGGCTCGCCACCGAATCCATCGGCCGCATCACCGCGGCGCGATCACCCGCAAACCCCCGCAGCCGCTTGATCCGCGACGAAGCGAAGTGGCGCGGCTACGAAGTCACGCTCGACGTGCTGCCCGATGTTTTCGCGTGGGGCTGGCTGCTCGTTCCGAAAGATCTCCAGCCCGGCGAACGCCGCCCGGTCGTCGTCTGCCAGCACGGGCTGGAAGGCCTGCCCGAGGATGTGGACACGCTGGACGAAAAATCGCGCGCGTTCGGCTATTACAAAGGCTTCGCCTCGCGGCTCGTCGAGCAGGGCTTCATCGTCTTCGCGCCGCACAATCCCTATCGCGGCAAGGACGCGTTCCGCATGCTGCAACGGCAGGCGAACCCGGTCGGTCTCTCGCTCGTTTCCTTCATCGTCGCGCAGCACGAGGTCCTCACCGACTGGCTCGCCGCGCAGCCCTTCGTCGACCCGCAGCGCATCGCATTCTACGGCCTGAGCTACGGCGGAAAGTCCGCGATGCGGCTCCCCGCCTTGATTCCACGCTACTGCCTCTCGATCTGCTCCGGCGATTTCAACGAATGGATCACCAAGGTCGCGAGCGCCGAGTTGCGGATGAGCTACCTCTTCACCGGCGAGTGGGAGATCGACGAATGGAACCTCGCCAGCGTGGCGAACTACGCCGAGATGGCCATGCTCATCGCGCCGCGTCCCTTCATGGTCGAGCGCGGGCATGACGACGGCGTGGGCCTCGATGAATGGGTCGCCTACGAATACGCCAAGGTCCGCCGCGGCTACACGAAGCTCGGCCTCGCCGACCGCACCGAGATCGAGTGGTTCGACGGCCCGCACACCATTCACGGCGTGGGCACGTTCGACTTCCTCCACCGCCACCTGGCGTGGCCGGCGCGGTAGCCGCGCTCCGGATGCAGCACTCGACTCGAGTGCTGTTGCGGGCGGCCCGCCCGAAACAACCTCGGGGCGCGTCGGTTACCGGGAGAACACCGCGCATGCAATCAACGCCCCTGAAGGTCTGCGGCGAGTCGCCGCAGACCGCACTCGGGTCGAGTGCTCCACCCGGAGTGCTCTTTCAGAGCGAGCTGAGGAAATCGAGCAACGCCTGACGCTGGCCGGGCAGAAGCCGCGTGTAACGATCCCGCGCCGCTTGCGCTTCGCCGTCGTGGGCGCGGATCGCGCCATCGATGGTCACGGCGCGGCCATCGTGCAGATACGGCCCGCTGACGCGCAGACCCCAGAGCGGCGCGGTTTTCATTTCATTCGGGCCCGCGTCGCCCTGGGCGATTCCGTCGCCGAGCGCGCCCATGTCGTGAAGCAGGAGATCGGAGTAAAGCGCCACCGGCTTGCTGCTCAGCGCGGCGATGGGATTCGGCGCGGTCATCATCACCGGCGTGTGACAGACCGCGCAGCCGGTGCGCTGAAAGGCCTGTTCCCCTGCGCGGATGGCAGGTGTGGCGGGCAGACGAGGCGGCGCCGCGAGCAGCCGGATGAAGTCCGCCGCGTGATCGATGTCGCCTTTGCCGGTCTCGGGATCGACCTGATCCTCGGGGTCGGCGACGTTGTCGAACTGCTCAAGCAGCGCGGTGTTTCCGTTCGGCGCGTTTTCCACCGGGAAGAGCCGGCTCGTGATGCCCATCTCGTTCAGGTAGGCATCGCCCGCGAAGTCGAGCAGCGATGCGACCTGCCCCTTCCAGCCGAAGCGGCCGACGCGGAGCCCGCCATTGGCCACATCCTGCACGCGGGCGGCGCGACCTTTCACGCCATCCGGCTTCCGACCGCGCTCGCCGGCGAGGATCGTCTCCTCGGCGATCGCTTCGACGAGGCCGAGGCCGAAGAGCGGCGTGGACTGCCGACGCACCAGCACATTGGCGCTCGGAGGAATCGACTCGGCGACCGCGGGGTCGATCGCGGAATGCTGGAGCAGCGAACCGCCGAGATCGGCGAGCGGCGAAAAACGGTCATCCGCGCGGAGGCCGAAGCGCGTGACGAAAACCTCGCTCGCGCCGCCGGTGCCGCCCGCGGAGTGGCACGACACGCAGGACGAATTATTGAAGATGGGGCCGAGTCCGCCCTCGGCGTCTTCGACATTTTCAAACTCCTCGATGCCCATGATGAAATCGGCGAGCTGCGCGGGCGTCAGCCCGGGCAGAGGGTCGCCGAACTGTACGGTGCTGGCGGGGACGGGGATGAACGTCTGGTCGGGTTGTGGACGCTGCGGATGAGGGCGGCGCGCGGGTTGTTTCCCCGAGGGCTGCGGCCCTTGCGCGAGCACGGTGGCGGCGGCGAGAGTGAGCAGGAGTTGAAGCGGACGGCGGATGGTGTGAGCGAGTGGGGTACGTTTGGGAGAGATCATGATAAAAATCTAGATCTGCTCTGTAAGGACCGTGTGAGCGTGATCCCGAAAACTTGTAAAGGAGTAGTAAATTTTCAGAAGACCCGCGCCCGCCCGCCGATTGCCGAATTGTATTATCTCCCGCCCCCCGGCGACTCAGTGCATCTCCACCGCGCACGTGCCGAGGCCGCCGCGGAAGTAGTTGAACTGCACATTCGGATGATCGCCGAGCAGCGACATCGGCACCGCGGCGTCGATCAGGCGCTTCGAGATCATGAACGCGGTGAGCCGCTGACCGAAGGGGTTGTCGTGATTGCCCGCGTGCCAGATGGACACCTTCTCCGCCTTCCACGTCTCGACCGGACCCACGGTGATCGCCTTGGTCGGCACCATCGAGATATTGCCGCCGCCGCTGGTGCGGGCGTTCTGCGCGATCGTGAGCGGGTGCAGATCCACGACGCGCGTGGCGAGCTTGCGGTAGTCGGCGGGGGAAGGCGGTGCGTCCTTGTGTTTGCCTTTGCGCGGCAGCGGATCGTTGAAGGCCCAGTGCTTCACGTCGCCCTGCCCGCCCTGCATCACCGCGCAGCGCACGCCGGCGTTGTAGGATTTCGTGTAGGTCGCGGTGTCGGCTTTCGGGAAATGGAGGTGCGCGTCGGGCAGGCGCAGCTTTTTCTCGATGCGATGAAAGCACAGGTCGCGGTCCGCTTTCTCAAACGACAGTGGATGCGTCACTGGCACCTCCTTGCCCGTCTCCACATCGAACCACTCGTCCATCCCCCAGAAGTGCCCGGCGCGCACGTCGAGACCGAGCGCATTGACGATCCGGGCGACGAGGGGGAGCTGCTCAGTCGGTCCGATCGGGCCGCAGATGCCCACGGGATTGTCGGCCGTGCTCTGCTGCCATGCGTGGATGTACTCGAGCGCTTCGGCGAGGTAGAAATCCTCGAGCGTGTCGTAGAAGACGACCCGGAAGCCGGGGCGGGAGAGCTTCTCCACGTCGCGCGGGGTGAGGCGGGCGACCTGATCGACGAGGTCGGTGTCGAGGGTGGTGTAATCCCACCAGTCGGGGGCGATGGCGCTGAGTTTGCGGGGCATGAGTTTGGGGAGGTTTAGCGGAGGTCCACGAAAGACACGAAAATGCACGAAATGGGGAGTTCTGCTTTCGTGGCTTTCATCCGAGGTTGCGTTCGTAAGCGGCGTTGATCTTCAGATTTTTCCCCAGCGCCTCGCCCAGGGGATCGAAGTCTTCCGGCCCGAACCCGAGATGCGAATGTCGCCGCCAGCCTTCGGCGTGCTTAAACGTGCGCGAGAGCTTGCCGACTTCCGCGCTGAAGTCATCCATCGCGTGGAGGTAGCTATCCATGCCCTGCGTGGCGTCGAGCCAGTCCTTCTGGCTCGCGTGACAGGCCAGCGCCGCGCGCTTCGTCGCGTGGACGCCCGCCGTATTCACAAACGCCCCCGGCACGATCCGCCGCCGCAAGCCGTCGCGCAGCCCGTGCGGATTCGCATGATACACCGCCACCGGCGAACTCACCGCGCGCCGCGCCGGCGTCGTGCGGTAGTTCGGCATCCCGCGCACGAAGGTCGCCGACACCGCGAGCCGCGACGTGTTCATGTGATCCTCCATGTAATCTTCCGGCGAATGCGTGAGCACGATTTGTGGATCCACCGCGCGCACCACGGCGCACACGCGACGCAGCGTGCGGTCGTCGTAGAAAATTTGCAGGTCATCCGCGACCGGCGCATGCCACTTCGCTCCGAGCGTCTTCGCCGCCGCCTGCGCCTCGCGCCGCCGCACCCGCGCGGTCTCGGCAAGCGAGAGCGTCATGCTGCCGAGATTGCCGCTGGAGAGATTGCAGGTGTGAATCTCCCACCCCGCCTCGCGGAGCAGCAGCAGCGTCCCGGCCATGACAAACTCGATGTCATCCGGATGCGCAGCAATGGCCAGCGCGGCGGGCATCAGTTCGTGGCGATCTCGCTCAGTTTCACGGGGCGTTTTTCCGCCGCGGATTGGTCGGCGGCGGTGATCACGCGGTGCGTGGCAAAGGCATCGGCGAAGCTGGTCAGCGGCATCGGATTTCCCCCATCGAGCGCGTCGAAGAACGCTTGGAACTGCGTCTGGTAGGGGTGGTCGCTGACGTCGCCGCTATCGAGCATTTTCATCGAGAGCTGCGACCACGCGCCTTTGTTCAGGCCGGCAAGTTTTTGGCTGTGGAATTTGTTGTCGAGGATCGAGCCTTCGCTGCCGACGAGATGGGTGTGGAAGTAGTAGGGTTGGAAGCAATCGACGACCGCCGCAGACTTCCCGACCGCGCCGCCCTTGAAGCGGATCAGCGTGGTCGCCGTGGTCGGATATTCGTAGGCGGCGAAGATCGGATTGCTGCTCTGCGTGGAGAAGCTGGTCACTTCCTCCACCTCGGCCTGCATGCACAAAAGAAGCGCGTCGAGCGCGTGGCAGCCGGCGGTGAGGAGCGCGCTGCCGCCGAGCGATTTTTTCGTGTTCCAGCGATACTGGCCGTACCACGGCCCGATGCCGTGATAGTAGTCCACTTCGCCGTAGTGGAGTTTGCCCACAAGGCCCGCGTCGATCGTGGCTTTGGTGGCGAGGAATTGCGACGACCAGCGGCACTCGAAGCACACGCAGACGCTCACGCCGCTGCTCTCCGCGGCCTTTTTCATTTCAAGGATCTCGCGCCACTCGATGGCCAGCGGTTTCTCCACGATGATGTGTTTGCCGCGCTTCGCGGCCGCGATGAATTGCCGCGCGTGCTGGTCGGGGTAGCTCGTGATGTCGACGACGTGGACGTCCTCGCTTTCCAGCATGCTGGAGAGATCGGTGTAGGTCTTGATCGGCGAGCCGTGCCGCGCGCTGAGTTCGGCGGAATCCAGCGGGCGCGAGGACCAGACGGCGGTGACCTGGGCTTCGGAGGTGGCATTGATGGCGGCGATGTGGGCCGTGGCGGCCCAGCCATAGCCGATGACGGCGACGTTGTATTTTTTCATGGGGAAAGTTGAGGGGTGAGTGCTGAGAGTTGAGAGGCGGTCGGTCGTAGTCGGGAAGCGGTATGAAAGGGTGCGCGCCTCTCAATACTCATCTTTCAACTCTCAACCGCGGCTACTTTTCCCCTTTCAAAAATGCCAGCAGGTCGGCGAGATCCTGCGGCTGCATCGCGGCGTCGAGGCCGGCGGGCATGAGCGAGCCGGGCAGGGCGGTGAGGGATTTGAGATCGGCGCGCAGGATTGTCTCCTCGGCGCCGCCGGGCTGGCGCAGCGCGACGCTGGTGGGCGTCTCGGAGGTGAGGATGCCGGCGAAGGCACGACCGTCCTTGAGTTCGGCGGTGTAGGCGGTGAAGGCGGGGGCGATTTCGGCGTCGGGCGAGATGATGTGGAAGGCGATGTTTTCCTTCGGCTGCTTGCGGATATCGAGGAGGTCGGGGCCGACGGTGACGCCTTCCTGCTCGAGCCGATGACAGGTCGCGCAGGTCTGCTTGAAGACGGCGCGTCCGTGATCGGCGTGCGGCGTCAGCGCGAGCGCGGCCTGCACATTGGCCTGTGCGGCAGCGGGCGTCGTTTCGCTCGCGGCAAAAATTTTTGCGGCGCGCTCGCGGATGTTGGCGTCGGCGTGCTTCACAAAAAGCTGCCGGCGCTGCGGGGTCAGCGCGGCGGGTGGAAGATTGCCAGTCTCCAGCGCGTCGAGAGTCCCGCCGATTTGCGCCGGTCGGGCGAGCAGTGCGGCGAGGACGGTTTCGCGCAGCGCGGGGCTATAGCGCGGCCACGCGCCGGGAGCGAGCAGGATGCTGGCGGCGCGGTTGGCATCGAGCGTGGCGAGGCTGCGAATGGCGGCGGTGCGGAGCGTGTCGTCGGCGTTGGTGAGGAGCGATTGCAGCGGCGCGGCGGCGCGATCCCAGGTGCTGCGGGCGAGCAGACGGATGAAGAGCAGGCGCGCGGGCGCGGCAGTCTTTTCGTCGGCGACGGAGGTGAGCGCGGCGTCGATGACTTTGGCGAACGCGGGCGATTTCTCGCCGCCGCGCACGTCGACGAGCAGCGCGGCGCGGGCGGTGGCGTTTTCGCCGGGGAGTGTTTCGAGTGTGGCGAGCAGCGCGGCGGGATCGGCGAAGGATTTACCGATGCCGGCGAGCAGCTCGAGTTCGCCCACGCTCGTGCCGGTGAGCTTCGGCCAGAGCGCGCGGAGAAATTCTGCCTCGCGTCCGGCGATGCCGCTGAGCGCCGCAGCGCGGAGCCAGCGGTCCTCGATGTCGCGCGCGGCGGCTTCGGCGAGCGGCGCGGTCGCGGCGGGATCGTCGCCCATTTTCAACACGCTCAGGAAACGCGCGCGGGCGTCCTCTTTCCCCGCCAACTCGGCGAACTCATCGCGCCACGCGGCGAGCGGCTGGGCGGTGCGCGGCTCCTTCGCGGTGATCCGCCAGATTCGCCCGAAGCTGCGACCGCTCTCGAAGTCGGTGTGTTTGCGCACTTCCTCCGGCAGGTAGTCGGGATGCTCGATCACGCGGCGATACATGTCGGCGACGTAGAGCGCGCCGTCCGGGCCGCGGGCGAGGAAGACCGGGCGGAACCAGTCGTCGCTCGACGCGAGCAGCTCGTGCCCTTTCAGCAAAGGCTCGGCGGCGAACGTCGCGCCGCGTGGCACGAGGCGATCGGCGTGGACGAGATTGCCGGTGGGGTCGCACGCGAGGGCGGCGCCGTCGAAGATCGCCGGGAGCGCGCTGCCGCCGCGCCAGATCGTGATGCCGCACGCGGCGCTGAAGGAGCCGGCGTGCGAGTCGGCGGTCGTGATATTCGAGCTTACCGGAAAGAGCCGCACGCCGTCGCCGCCGCCCTTGAGGCCGGTCTTCACGTTGCGTTCGTTGCAGTCCTGCACCGTGTCGCTGAAGGCGAGGCGCGGATTGCGGCGCAGCCATTTCGACGCGAGCACGACGTGCTGCACGGGCAGGCGGTTCATGCAGATGAAGCGGCGGCCGAAGTCGTCGAAGGACTGGCCAAACTGCGATTTCCCGTCGGTGTTTTCGAAGTCACCGGTCTGCGGATTCCAGCGCAGGTCGGCGGTCATTTTGAGCGCGGGTTTTTCCGGGTGTTCGGGCGACGTGATCTCGCCGCCGACGAGTCCCGCGGCGAAGTAAATCCAGCCATCCGGGCCGACGGTCGGCGCGTTCACGCGGAGCTGCGTGCTCTTTGCCGCATCGAAGCCGGTGAGCAGCACGCGGCGCACATCGGCGCGGCCATCGCCGTCGGTGTCCTGGAGAAAAAGCACGTCCGGCGCGCAGGTCACGATCAGCCCGCCGTTCCATGGGAGCACGCCGTTCGGGAAAGTGAGGCCCTCGGCGAAGGTCGTGCGCGTTTCGTAGCGGCCGTCGTGGTCGCGATCTTCGAGCAGCGCGATGCGCCCTTGGGGTGGATCGGAGAGATTTGGGTAGCCGCGATTTTCGGCGACGAAAAGGCGCCCCTTTTGATCGAAAGCCAGCGCGCATGGGGACTCGATCTGCGGCTCGGCGGCGGTGAGTTCCACCTTCAGCGATGGGTCCGCTTGAAACGTCGCCTGCGCTTTTTCCGGCGCGAGCTGCGCGTGTGCGGAAAAGCTGACACCGAAGATCGAAACCGCGCCGATCAACGCGCGAGCGATCGAAAACCAACTGTCATCCTGAGCGGAGCGCCGGTGGGCGAAGGTGGTGCGGCGCGAAGTCGAAGGACCTCTCGCATCTCTGCCTCCGATTTGCTTAAGATTACCCCCGTGGACGGGCAGCACAACTACACGGTCTACATCGTCTCGAACAACACCCGCTCGACGCTCTACATCGGCGTGACGAACGATCTCCGACTTCGGATGTGGCAGCATCGCAACCCCGAGCGCGACACGTTCGCGGCGCGCTACCACTGTGTGCATCTGGTTTTCTACGAGGTCTTCCGGGAGGTGCGCGATGCGATTGCGCGGGAGAAGCAGCTCAAGGGTTGGCGGCGGGAGAAGAAGGATGCGCTGATTGGGGAGATGAATCCCGGGTGCGAGGATCTCGCTGCGAGTTGGTACGATTGAGAGGTCGGAGAAGTTAGAGGTCGTTGCCTTCGGCTGTCTCGCAGACTCGGCTCGACTGCGCTCCGCCCGCTGGCCCGCCGGAGCTTCGCTCAGGATGACAGGCTTTTTTCGATCGCGCTTCGCGCGGGGGCCGTTCCGCGGCGCCGGTGCTGCGAGTGACGCGCTATTTTCTGCCAAAGTCTTGGCCTTCATTTCACCTGCGGCGGTTGGTTGCCATACAGCCAGCCCGCGCCTTTGAAGGGCGGGGCGAGCGGGCGCTCGGGGAGCGGGCCGGGGGTGAGCTGCTTCGCCAGTTCGATGCCCACGTCGCGGAATTGCCGTCCGGCGGTGATCTCGAGATTGCTGTAGCTCGTGAGCCGCGTTTCGTAGCCGCCACCATTGGGGCCGAAGGCTTCTTCGGTCGGCACGTAGCCGACGCAGCCATTCGCGAGTTCGACGGGGAAGGTGATCGGGAAGCCGCTGCCGTCCTTGATGTCCAGGCCGTATTGGCAGAAATACTCGGCGGGATTCGACACACTCACGACCGGGCCGACCTGCACGACCTGCACTTCCACTTCGGCCTTCGGTTCCTTCGCGATCGTGGCGTCGAGGAGCACGGTTTCCTTCGCCCAGACCCAGTCGGGATCTTTCGAGTTTTGCTCCGCCGCGAGGGCGTAGGCTGCTTTCACCCGTGCCGGATCGGGCACGCGCCGCGCGATCGACCAGACTTTCGCTTTCGCGGAAACAGGCACGTCCGCCGTGCGCGTCTGCGACATGCCAAGCAGCACCTTCACCGCTTCCGCGCCGACGCGTCCGCCGACGAATTGCGCCCACGCGTCGCTCTCCGGATTGGTGTGCGGATCGAGGTTGTTCACCTGCGTCACGTCACCGCACGCGCCTTGCAGGAAGACGACTTTCGCGTCCGCGCCGTAGAAACCCTGAATCGCCTGTTCCGTGTAGTAGATCCAGTTTGCGCCGATCCACGGACCGCTCGCGGTGGCGTGGCAGGAGAAGTTCACGACCGCGCCGACCAGCCCGCCTTCCGCATTCCAAAATCCGATCACGCCGACCTGCGGATCGACCGGGCCGGCGAAGTCGACGTTGTCCGGATTGCCCTTGCCCGGGTGGGAGAAAGCGAGGCCGTTCTTCATCTTGATCCGGCGGTTGAAGGCCACGGTGTCCTCGCGTCCGGTGCCGAAACTCGCGGTGCCCGCGGCGCGGGCATCATTCGCGGCGACCACGGCCTCCACGATCGCGTCGCGCACTTTCGCGATGTAGCCCGCGTCGGCCATCGAGGATTTTTTGTACGCCAGATCCTTCACGAAATCCGACGCGTGATCGTATTCGCCCGGCTGGATCATCCCGACCGGGCCCGACGAGTGGGAATGCGACGCACCGACCATCACCGCCTCGCCGGGAATGCCGCAGCGTTTCGTGATCTCGGCGCGGGCCGCGAGCACCACGGCCCGCGGGATGCCGAGCGCATCGAGCCCCACGAGCGCGACGCGCTGCTTGCCATCATCGAAGACGGACGCGCGCACCTTGCACGGATCGTGGATGCGTTTGCTGAACGATTTGCCGTAGCCGCCGGGCACTTCCATCCCGACCTCCGGCGTGATGTCGCGCTCGGCGAAGCCGGCTTTGAATTCCGCGTGCGCGGCGGTGAGTGCGGCGCCGAGGAGCAGCGTGAGGGTGAGGGTTTTCATGGGGGAATGAAGATGCCAACCCGCGGGGTGGGCTCGTCTTGGGAACGCCGCGATCAAATGCGCAACCGGCTCACTGACACACCGCCGCCGAAGCACACGGCGACATCGGAATGCGGCTCGGCCGGACGCGAGGCGTAGGTCGCGGTGTAGCGGTGGGTGGTGCGGCCGGGAGCCAGCGCTGCGGAGTCGTAGGCGACATCGAGCGGGGCGCGGCAGGGGTGGCTGTGGACCAGCGGCGGGAGCGCGAGCGGACCGTGCGGGAGGTGGGGAAGGTTCACGTTCCAGTATTCGCCGTCGGCGAGATCGTCCGCGAGGAGTTCGCCGAGAATCTCCCCGGTCCAAACCGAGACGCGCGGCCAGTCGAGCGCGAGTTCGCGGATGAGGTAGTGGGAGAAAGCAGCCGCCGGAATGCCGTGGAACGCCGCCTCGCGCGCCGCAGCGACCGTGCCGCTGATGTAGAGATCCTGCCCCATGTTGCCGCCCGCATTCACCCCGGAGATCACGAAGTCCGGACGCAGCCCGAGCGCGAAGAGCGCGATGCGCACGCAGTCCGCCGGCGTACCGCTGACCGCGAATCGTTCATTGCCGCGCTGCTCGACCTCCAGCGGTTCGCGCGTCGTCACGCGGTGACCGCACTGCGACTGCTCGCTCGCCGGAGCCACCACGGTGCAGCGCGCGTCGGGCAGCGTGCAGATGGTTTCCACCAGAGCCGCAAGGCCCGGAGCATCGATGCCGTCATCGTTCGTGAGGAGAAAGTGCATGGAGGGAAATGTGCGAGCATTGTTTGACGGTTCGCCGCCGGGAGCGCAATGGGAGAGCCGTGCCGCTGCCCTATCGACCTTGCTCTGGAAGTAATCTGGGGCTTAAGTAACGCAGGCAAGGAGGCCCCTTTTTATGAAGATGATTCGCTTGGCTCTCATCGTTACCGCGTTGGTTTCTGGCTGGTGGGTTTCGAAATCCCGAGCCGCGACCGCGCCCACGCGGGCGAAACTCGCCGACATCGACCGGCGCACGGCGGAGCGGGGACCCGCGGCGAAACTTCCGGCGGAATCGGCCCCGGCTGCCGCGGCGCTGCGCGGGCGCCTGCCGGGGTTGACGATCGAGGCGGACGCGATCACCGGAGCGCCGCGCCTGATCCAGTCGCCGCGCGGATTTCTCACCGGGCCGGACGGGGAAGGTGCGGGCGTCGCGGAGGTGGCGGCGCGGGCGGTGGCGAAGACGGAGGATCTCCGCGCGGTGAAGACTTTTCTCACGGAGCACCGCGCGCTCTTCGGACACGGCCCGGAGGCGCTGGCGACGGCGGTCAAGAAGCGCGATTTCACCGATGCGCACAACGGGCTGCGCACCGTCACCTGGCAGCAGGTGGTGGATGGCATCCCGGTCTTCGAGGCGCTGTTGAAGGCGCACGTCACGGCGCGCGGCGAGCTGGTCAATATCGGCAGCGGCTGGGTGCGGGACGGGGCGGCCGCGGCGGATGCGGGGACACGGAACCGGGCGGCGGCGATCGCGGCACCCGCGATCAGCGCGGCCGAAGCGCTGGCGCGGGCGGCGGGCAGCGTGGGCGACGTAGTGAAGGCGGAGGACATCCGGCCTGCTGCTGACCCGGAAGGGGTGGCGCGCCGGCAGGCTTTCACCGCGCCGGTGCTGAGCGATGCCACGGCGGAATACGTGTGGCTGCCGATGGCGGCGGGCGAGATGCGGCTCTGCTGGCAGACGATTTTCAGCAGCCGTTCGCGGAGCGAGATGTTTCTCGCAGAGGTGGATGCGGTGACCGGGGAAGTGCTCCTGCGGCGGTGCCTCACCGAATACATCAGCGACGCGAGCTACCGGGTCTACACGAGCGACAGTCCGGCGCCGCTTTCACCCGGCTACGCGACGCCGATCGCGACGCCGCCGGCGACCGTGGCGCGGGCGCTCGTGACCACGCCGGCGCTCAACCCGACGGCCTCGCCGAACGGCTGGATCGACGACGGGGTGAACGAGACGCGGGGCAACAACGTCGATGCGCACACCGACACGAACGCGGACAATTCACCGGATTTGCCGCGGCCGCAGGGTTCGCCGGCCCGCGTATTCGACTTCGCGCTCGATCTCGCGCAGGCGCCCTCCGGCTACAAGGACGCCGCGGTGACGCAACTCTTCTACCTCTGCAATGTCATCCACGACCGCTTCTACGCGCTCGGATTCACGGAGGCGGCGGGCAATTTCCAGACGAACAACTTCAGCCGCGGCGGGCTCGGCAACGATGCAGTGCAGGCTGATGCGCAGGATGGTTCGGGCACGGACAACGCGAACTTTTCCACCCCGCCCGATGGCTCCGCGGGGCGGATGCAGATGTATGTCTTCACGGGGCCCACGCCGGATCGCGACGGCGATCTCGATGCGGAGATCGTCATCCATGAATACACGCACGGCTTGAGCAATCGGCTCGTCGGTGGCGGCGTTGGGATCAGCGCGTTGCAACCGAGCGGGATGGGGGAAGGCTGGTCGGATTTCTACGGCCTCTGCCTGCTCAGCGAGGCGACCGACAATGTGGATGGAAACTACGCCGCGGGTGCCTACGCGAGCTACCTGCTGACCACGAGCCACACCGCGAGCTACTACTACGGCATCCGGCGTTATCCTTACACGACTGACCTGACGAAGAACCCGCTCACCTACCAGGACATCGACCCCGGGAAGGCAGGCGCGCACGCGGGGATCCCGCTCAGTCCGCTGTTCAGTACGTCGAACTCGAACGCGTCGGAAGTCCACAATCAAGGCGAAGTCTGGTGCGTGACGCTGTGGGAGATGCGCGCGAATCTGGTCAGAAAACACGGCTTCGCGACGGGCAACAATCTGGCGCTCCAACTCGTGACCGATGGGATGAAGCTGGCGCCGGCGAACCCGACCTTTCTCCAGGCGCGCGACGCGATCCTGCAGGCGGACCTGGTGCTGACGAGCGGGGCGAACCGCAACGAAATGTGGGCGGCTTTCGCGAAGCGGGGCATGGGTGCGAGTGCAACGGGGCCGGTGAGTTCCACGACGACGGGCGTGGTGGAAAACTTCGACATCCCGGATGATCTCGGCGTGTCACCGAGCGGCGTGGTGAGCGTCACGGGCACGGTCGGCGGGCCGTTTCCGGCGGCGACTTACACGTTGATCAACAGCGGTACGGCGGTGGTGAACTGGACGGTGGTGGACAGTCAGCCGTGGCTCGCGGTCACGCCGGCGGGCGGCACGCTCGCGGCCGGGGCGACGGTGGCGGTGGCGGCGTCGTTCAATACGGCTTCGCGGTCGCTGCGCAGCGGCAGCTACGCGGCGGCGCTCACCTTCACGAACACCACCAGCAACGTGGTGCAGACGCGGACGCTCAACCTCGCGGTGGAGCCATTCACGGAAACGATTTTTGCGGACGGTTTCGAGAGCGGCACGCTCGATCCGGCGCGGTGGACGGCGAGCGGGACGGCGACCTTTCGCACTCAGGTCACGAGCGCGAATGGGCCGCACGGCGGAACGAAACACGTGACGATGGACTCGTCGCTCGACGCCAGTAATGCGCGCAACGAACTGACGCTCACGCTCGACCTCGCCGGCCGGACGAGTTTGATTTTGAAGTTCTGGGCGAATGCGTTTTCGGATGAGCCGAATGGGCCGCCGAGCTATCCCTTTACCACCGGGGCGGATTTCGACGGGGTGGCGATCAGCGCGAATGGGACGACCTGGTACGAAGTGCAGCCGCTGCGTTCGCTGACGGGGATTTATCAGCAGTTCACGGTGGATCTCGATGCGGCGATCGCAGCGGCGGGGATTTCCTACACCTCGGCGTTCAAGATTCGCTTCAATCAATACGACAACTTCGGCATCCCGACCGACGGCATCGCGATCGACGACGTGCTGGTGGCGCGCGCTTTCGACAATCATCTGACCCTCAGCCTGCCCGCGGGCATCGCCGAAAACGGAGGGCCGGTGACCGGAACGGTCGCCGCGCTGCCTTCACCGGCAGCCGATCTCGTGGTCACGCTGGCGTCGAGCCTTCAGGGTCAGCTCGGCGTGCCGGCGACGGTGACCATTCCGGCGGATCAGCCGTCGGCGACTTTCACGCTCACGCCCACGGACGACACGGTGCTCAATGGAACCCGGGTGGTGGCGATCAGCGCGACCGCGGCCGCGCCGTGGGTCGCGGCGGCGGGCACGGTGGCGCTGCAGGACAATGAAAACGCGACGCTCGGCGTGACGCTCCCCGCGTCGGTGAACGAGGGGGCCGGCACGGTGAACGGCAGCGTGACCGTCAGTCCCGCGCCCGGAGCCGATGTCGTCGTGGCGCTGGCCAGCAGCAATCCGGCGGAGCTCACGGTGCCGGCGACGGTGACGATCCTGGCGGGGCAGACTTCGGCGGTATTCGCTGGCACGGTGATCGACGATCCACGGATCGACGGGCCAGTGGTCACCACGATCACCGCGGCGGTGACGAACTGGACGACAGGGAGCGCGCAAATCACGGTGACGGACAACGAGTCGACCGCGCTCGCGCTGACGGTTCCCGCGACTTTGCGCGAGGGTGATGGCACCGCGACGGGCACGGTGCAGATCGCCGGCACGCTCACGGCGCCGCTGGTCGTGTCGCTCGCCTCGAACGACACCACGGAGCTCACCGTACCCGTGACGGCGACGATCCTGGCGGGACAAACCTCGGCGACTTTCACGATCACCGTGATCGACGACCCGCTGGCGGACGGCGCGCAGCCGGTCGGGGTCACGGCCACGACCGGGGGATTCACCACCGCCACGGCGGCGACGACGGTGGCGGACAATGACGCGCATCACTTTGCGCTCAGCGCGATCGGGGCGGCGCAGCTTCGCAACCAGGCGTTCGCATTGACCGTGACGGCGAAGGATGTGAACGACGCGACGATCACAAACTACACCACCACCGTGAGTCTCACGGGCACGGTGGCGGTGACGCCGGCTGCGCTCACGGGATGGGTCAATGGTGTGTGGACCGGCAACGTGACGGCGACGGCGTTTGGCACTGGCGTGGTGCTCACCGCGAGTGACGGGCTGGGCCACACGGGGACGAGCAATGCCTTCGACGTGGGTCTCGGACCATTCGCAAAATTTGGCTGGAGCACGGTCGCCTCGCCGCGAGTTCAGGACACCTATTTCGGAGCCACGATCACGGCGCAGGATGTGGCGGGAAATTCGGTGCCGAGCTTCAATGGCACCGCGACGCTGCGGGCGCAGATCCCCGTGAATGCGCTGCTGGAGATCGGGACAGGCACGACCGCGTGGGATTACCCGATGCACACCTTTTACCACGATACGCGAACGCAGGTGATCTACCTCGCCAGCGAACTGTCAGGGCCACGGCGGATCACTTCCCTCGCGCTCAATGTGTCCGTGCTGCCGGGGCAGGTGATGAATGCGTGGACGATCCGGATGAAGCACACGGCGCTCGCGAACTATCCAGCGTCCGGCGCGCAGTGGGAGAGCACCGGCTGGACGACGGTCTATCAGGCGGCGGAAGCGGTCACGCAGACCGGCTGGATCACGTTCCAGTTCGCGACGCCCTTTGAATACGACGGAACGAGCAACCTGATCGTGGACTTCAGCCACGACAACGCGAGCTACACGACCAGCGGCACCGTGCTCGCGACGTCGGCTGCGACGAGCCGTTCGCTCGTTTTCGAAACCGACAGCAACTACGGCGATCCGCTCACGTGGTCGGGCACGACTCCGCCGCCGGTGTCGAGCACGCTCGTGCCGAATGTGCGGCTAAATTTCCAAGTGGTCGGCGCGGGCAATGCGGCGCCGGTCGATCCGCCGCTCACGGGGAATTTCGTCAATGGCGTGTGGGCGGGCCAGGTCTCGGTGCCGTTCTCCGGCACGGGACTGTCGCTCTTGGCCACCGCGAGCGGGAATGTCTCCGGCGCGAGCAATGCGTTCAATGTCAGCCCGCCGTCTCCGCCACCGGGGCCGTCGACCACGGTGCTGAGCGAGCCTTTCGAAAGCACGGTGCTCGACCCGCGGTGGACGATCACGGGGACGAATTTCTTCCGCACGCTGCTGACCACGGCGAATGTCCCGCATGGCGGCTTGAAACATCTGACGATGGATTGCTCGTCGCTCGGGCTCTCGCGCAATGAGGCGACGCTGACCGTGAATCTCGCCGGGCGGACCGGAGTGGTGCTGAGCTTTTGGGCGAAGTCATTCAATGACGAGCCAAACGGGCCGCCGCCGATTCCCTTCACGGGCGGTGCGGATTTCGACGGCGTGGCGATCAGCGCGGATGGCAACACATGGTATGAGGTGCGGGCGTTGCGTTCGCTCACGGCGAGCTATGCGCAGCTCACGGTGAATCTCGACGCGGCGGTCGCGCTCTACGGGCTGGCCTATAACGCGAACTTCAAGATCCGGTTCAATCAATACGACGACAATCCGATCGCGACCGACGGCATCGCGATCGATGACATCCTGATCTCCGCGACCGCGCTCTCGACGCTCGTGGTGACTGCGCCGGCGCAGGTCGCGGAGGGGGCGGTCGGCGTGTCCGGCACGGTCGCCCTGCCGGTGGCGGCGACCAGCCCCACGACGGTGACGCTGACCTCCAGCGCGCCGGCGAAGCTGACGGTGCCGGCGAGCGTGACGGTGGCGACCGGGCAGACGACCGCGCAATTTCCCCTGACCGTCCTGGACAACACGATCCTCGATGGCAGCCGCAATGTGGTGATCACCGCCGTGAGCTCCGGCGGGGCCGGGAGCGCCACGGTGGTGGTGGCGGATAACGATCTGACGACGCTCGCGCTGAGCGCGCCGGCGTCGGTGACGGAGGGCGCCACGGGCGTGACCGGGACGGCGACGCTGGGCGCGGCTCCCTCGACCACGCTCACGTTCGCGCTGAGTTCGAGCAACACCGCGGCGCTCACCGTGCCGGCGACGCTCGTCTTCAATCCGGGACAAAGCAGCGCGACCTTTCCGATCACGGTGCCCGACAACACGACGATCGACGGAACGCGTGCGGTCACGGTCACGGCGAGCGCGACCGGCTGGCCGAACGCGACGGCGAACGTGTCCGTGCTCGACAACGAATCCGCGACGCTCGCCCTGACGCTGCCCGGCAGTGCGCGGGAGGGCGATGCACCGCTGGCCGGAACGTTGACGGTCGGCTTCGTCCAGACGAGCCCCTTCACCGTGGCGCTCGTCTCCGACAACACCGGCGCGATCACCGTGCCGGCGACGGTCACGATTGCCGCCGGGTCGAGTTCCGCAAACTTTTCCGCGACGGTAGTGGATGACACGGCGACCGACGGAACGCAGACCGCCACGGTCACGGCGAGCGCCACGGGCGTGACCAGTGCGTCGAAGGTGGTGACCGTCGCGGATAACGACGTCCATCACTTCACGCTCAGCGCGGTGGGCGACCCGCAGGTTCGCGCGGCGGCGTTCACATTCACCGTGACGGCGAAGGATGTGAATGACGTGACGATCACGAACTACAACACGGCGACGCCGCTCGCGGCGGCGAATGTGTCGGGTGCGGTGGCGGTGACGCCGGCCTCGCTCACCGGATGGACGAATGGCGTGTGGAGCGGCCTGGTGACGGTGAACGAGTTCGCGGCCGGCGTGACTCTCACGGTGGCGCGCGGGACGGCGGCGCAGGCGGTGAGCAATGCGTTCGATGTCGTCCTCGGACCGCTGCATCACTTTGGGATCAGCCCGGTCGGCACGTCGCAGACGCAGAATACGCCGTTCAGCGTTGCGATCTCGGCGCAGGATGCGGGGAACAATCCGGTCCCCACTTTCACCGGCACCGCTGCACTAACGGCAGGCGCGCCCGCGCCGACGAATATCCTCTCGTGGATCGGCTACGCGGATACGACCGCGACCGGCGAATACACGCGGACGAAGCAGGCGATCTCGACCTTTTTCACCAACTACGTGGAGACGAACACCACGGTGACCGATCCCGCGCAACTCGCGGCGGCGCTCGCTGGCAAGCAGGTGTTTCTCATTCCCGAGCAGGAGAACGCGCCCGCCGGCACGATGGGGAATCTCGGGACGGCGTGGGCGAACGTGCTCTCGACTTTCGTGAACGACGGGGGCGTCGTGATCGTCTGCTCCTACCTGCTCGACGAGCATCTGCTGCTGGTGAACAGCGGCCTGATGACGGCGACCAAGGGGACGCCGGCGACCTCCGGCACGCTGGCGCGAGCAGCCGACACGGTCCTGACCGTGGGCGTCTCCTCGCTGTTCACCGGCTTCGCCTACAGCCCCTACTCCGCGAGCAACGGCGTGACGTCGGTGCAGACTTCGACGGGATCATTTCCGGTGGTCTTGAGCCGGGATGTCGGCGCGGGTCATGCGGTGCTGATCGGGACGGACTTCAGCTCCACGGCGCTGAACATGTCCCGCGTCGTGGCCAACGCTGTGGCGTGGGCGCCGAGTCCGCCGTCGGTCGGGCAGCCGATCGTTCCGGCGGCCACGCAGCCGTTTTTCGGCGGGGTCTGGTCGGGGCTGGTCAGCGTGCCTTTCACCGGGACGAATCTGCGGTTGAAAGCGGACGATGGCGCGGGGCACGCGGGGCAAAGCGGGGCCTTCACCGCGGTGGTGCGGACGAATCCCACGATCACGGCGATCGCGGATCAGACGATCGATGAAGACGGCGCGACGGCGGCGCTGAGCTTCACCGTCGCCGATGGGCAGACGCCCGCGGCGGCGCTCGTCGTGACGGCGGAGTCTTCGAATCCGGCGCTGCTTCCCGAGGCGCGGATCACGATCGGCGGAAGTGCCGCGAGCCGCACGGTGACTGCGACTCCGCTGGCGAATGCGAACGGCAGTGCGGAGATCACGCTGACGGTGACCGATGGCGACGGAAAGACGGAGTCGGCGCAATTTTTCGTGACGGTCCGGGCGGTCAACGACGCGCCCGCGTTCACGAAAGGACCGGATGTGAGCGTCGTCGAAAACGCGGCGCCGCAGGGGATCGCCGGCTGGGCGGGCGGGCTCAGCGCGGGGCCGGCGAACGAGAGCGGGCAGGCGCTCGACTTCCTCGTCGCGAATGACAATGCGCTGCTCTTTTCGGGCGCGCCGGAGGTGGCGTCGAATGGCACGCTCACCTTCACTCCCGCGCCGGGCGCGAATGGCAGCGCGCTCGTCACGGTGCGCATTCACGACAATGGCGGCACGGAGTTTGGCGGCGCGGAAACCAGCGCGCCGCAGACCTTCCTCATCGCTGTGCAGGCGGTGAACGATCCGCCGAGCTTCGCGAAAGGCAGTGATCAGCTTCAGCTCGAAGATGCCGGGCCGCAGACCGTGGCGGGCTGGGCGACGAACCTCAGCGCGGGTCCGCCCGATGAAGCCGGGCAGGCGCTCGGATTCATCGTGGGCGTCGATCAACCCGCGCTCTTCGCGGTGGCGCCCGCGATCGCGCCGGATGGCTCGCTGACCTACACGCCCGCGCCCGATGCGAATGGCAGCACGCTCGTGACCGTGCGGCTGCAAGACAATGCCGGCGGCAATGACACGAGCGCCCCGCAGACCTTCACGATCACGGTGCTCGCGGTGAATGATCCGCCCGTTTTCAGCAAAGGCTCGAACGAAAGCACCGGCCAAAATGCCGGGCCGCAAACCATCGCCGGCTGGGCCACCGCGATCCGGAGCGGTCCCGCCGATGAGGCCGGGCAAACGCTCGACTTCATCGTGACGAACGATCGGCCCGCGCTCTTCAGCGCGGCGCCCAGCGTGGCTCCGGATGGCACGCTCACCTTCACCCCGGCGCCGAATACGAGCGGTTCCGCGACGGTGACGGTGCAGTTGCACGACAGCGGCGGCGTGGCGCAGGGCGGCGTGGATCGCTCGGCGGTGCAGACCTTCGTGATCACCTCGGGATTCGTGAATGATGCGCCGAGCTTCGCGATGGGACCGGACCTGCAAGTGGCGCAGGACGCCGGTCCGAAGACCTACCCGGGCTGGGCCACGCAAATCACCTCCGGCCCTGCGGATGAGATCGCGCAACTGCTCGACTTTCAGGTCACCGCCGATCGCCCCGAGTTCTTCAAAGTGCTGCCCGCCATCGCGCCCGATGGCACGCTGACCTTTGCTCCCGCGCCCGACGCCAGCGGCGTCGCCACGATCGCCGTGCAACTCCACGATGACGGCGGCACGGCCGATGGCGGCAGCGATTTGAGCGCCGCAAAGACGTTCCGAATCGCGGTCACGACTTTCGCCGAAGAGCTCGGCGTCTACAACGGGCTCATCGCCGCGCCGGCCGGTGTGGCGCCGAGTGCGGACCGGTCTGGCGTGATTCGGGTGCGGGTGAATCGGGGCGGTTCATTCACCGGGCGGCTCGTATTGGATGATCACGCCTTCGCGTTGCGCGGGCACGTCGACCGTTCCGGCGTGCCGCACTTTGGCAGCGCGGCGGCCAATGCGTTTGTCTTTCGGCGGCCGACGCCACTTGCCCTCAATTTCACGCTCGATGTCGTGAACGGTTCGAACCTGCTCACCGGCACGGTCAACGATGGGGCCGCGACATTCGCCGCGTTCTCCGCCGAGCGTGCGCTCTTTACCGCGAAGGCCAGCGCGGCACCGCCGTTCGCAAATCTCCCGCCCGGCCTCGCCGGCCGTTACACCGTGCTCCTCGCCGCGCCCGCGGATCGCGATCCCGCGACGGCGCCGCCGGGGGACGGCGCCGCCACCATGGTGGTGGGGCGCAGTGGCGACGTGCGAATGGTCGGCCGCCTCGGCGACGGCACGCCGGCCAGCTTCGCCAACACGCTGTCCCAATCGCTCGTCCTGCCGTTCTATCAATCGTCGGCGCGGGGTCGCGCCGTGATCGGCCCCGTGACCTTCCGCGAGACACCCGCGGTGAGCGATCTCGACGGGCTCGGTCTGATGTGGTTTGGCGCGCCGCGCAAAGGCAGCACCTATCCCAACGGCTGGCCTGCGGGCATCCGGACGGATTTGATCGGATCGCGCTACGTCCGCCCGGATCGCTTCACGCCGGTGATCGGGCCGCTCGGCGCGAGCCGTGCCGAGGGGAACGCCGCGCTCACCTTCAGCCAGGGAGGGCTGACCGCGCCGGGAATCGTCCAGCCGCTCAATTTCGAAAGTGATCGCGGGGTCCGCCCGGTCGCGCCGAATCAATCGGCGATGAGGCTCGAGATGCATCCCGCGACCGGGCTTTTCGACGGACGCTTCGTCCATCCCATGACGCACCAAAGAGTGCGGATGCAGGGCGCGGTGCTGCAAAAACAGGCGATCGGCTCGGGGGCGTTTTGGTCCGACGAGGCGAGCGGCGCCGTGCGGCTCACGCCGAAATGATGCGGCGAACCGAGGCGGCGCCGACCCAACGGGCTTGAAAGCCGGACGCCCGCCGAGCGCGTCGAATGCAATCGCCGCGTCGCCGCGGTTGTAGGGCGTTTCTGCGAAACGCCTCCCCCCATCCGCCGCAGGCGCTCACCCCCCGGCGTCTGGCACAGACGCCCTACAGGCCGGCGTCTGGCCGGCCGTCTGGCCGTCCGACGATCGAGCTATTGCGGCGCTCCGCCGGATGGCGGCTGAGCAGCTTCGTGTTCGCTCTGGGTGAGGAATCCATCGTGATCTCGATCGAGCCGATCGAACAGCGCGGGCGGTCCGCTGAACTCCGCCTTGCTGACTTTGCCGTCGCGGTCTTTGTCATCGCGTCCGGCGATCGCGGCCCACGGGATGCCGCGCCGCGCGGCCGCTGGTCCGCCTGCCCGCGGCGCGGTGGCGTCGGCGGTACTCTCGGTGGCCAGCGCGTCCACCGCGGTGGATTTCTGTTTTAGCCGCTGGTCGAAAAAGCTGCTCACCATTTCCGCGATCTCCTTTCCCTCGAAGCCGGGTCCGCCATGGCCGGCGCCGTGGATGGTGTGAAAGTGCGCGCTCACTCCGGCCTTCTTCAATGCGTCAAACAGCAACTCGCTCTGGTGGATCGGCACCGTCGGATCCTTGTCCCCATGCACGATGAGAAACGCCGGGTCATCCTTCGTCACGTAGGTGATCGGATTCACGCGCGCCGTCTTGTCCTTGTTTTCCAAAACTGCGCCGCCGAGCAGCTTCGCCTCCGGCGCGTCCGCGGTGGCGTGGCGCTCATAGCCGGGACGGGTGACGAACGCGATGAAGTCCGTGGGCCCGAAGTAGTCGCACACCGCCTGCACGCGGCTGCTTTGGTCGAGTTGCGCGCCCACGTCGAAGGCCTTCACGTCGCCGCTCGTGCCGAGCAGTGCCACGAGATGTCCGCCCGCCGAACTGCCCCACACGCCGAAGCGCTCGTGATCCAGCCCATACTCCGCGGCGTGCGCCCGCAGCCAGCGGATCGCCGCCTTGCAATCCTCGATCTGCGCCGGAAACACCGCGTGCCCGCTCAGGCGGTAATTGATGCTCGCCACCGCATAGCCGCGCGCGACGTAGCCGGCGCGCAGGGGCGGGCAGCCGTCCTTGCTCCCATTCTGCCAGCCGCCGCCGTGGACCCAGATGATGAGTGGCAGCGGACCGCCTGCTTTCTCCGGGAGGTAAAGGTCGAGCCGGTGCCGCTCGTGGCCGTTCTCGACATAGGCGAGATCGCGCTGCGCGCGGACGCCGTCGGGAGTCCGCGAGTTTTGCGCGAGGGCGAGCGGGGTGAGGGAAAGCGTGAGGATGCAGAGGATGAGCGGGGTGTTCATGGTAAGCGATTCGTTCAATGACTGGCGGCGGCACGTGCAGCGCTACGGTGGAACCCGACTCCGCGAAGATCGTTCCGCTCGCTCGGAGCGTAGACCGACGAATCCAAAAATGGAGCCTGTCATCCCGAGCGGAGTGTAACGAAGCCGAGGGACCTCGACTTCCGGGGATCATGGATCTTTCCGTCGCGACCGGCAGCGCCACGGATTCCTTCGGCTTCACCGCGGAGCAGATCGGCAAGGTCGTGGTCGCGGGAAAACCTGCTGCACTCACCCCCGGCAAGGACTCGCTCCCGGTCAGCGCCACGAGCGACGTTAATGTCGTGGAACTTTGAGCGGGTGAAGAGGAGGTCGGGGGATGGCAGGCTCCTTTGAGTTTCGGCCCACCTGGGAAACACCGCCGCTTGTGATTCCCGCTTTGGCATTCCCGCGAGCCGTGTTAGTGCTGAGACGGATTCCGCACCGCTCCCCATTCCGCCATGAACTCCCGTTCGCTCATCGCCCTCGTTGTCCTCATCCTCGCCATCCTCGGAGGCGCCCTCTGGTTTCTGCAAACGGCACCGCCGCCCGCGCCCGTGCCCGAGATCGTGAAAACCACGCCGAGTCCCGTGGAGCCGATGCCCGTCGTTCCGGGCGGACCTTCCACCGCATCCACCGCCGCCACGACCGCGCCCGCAGAAGCGCTCGTGAAACCCGTCGCGAAAGCACCCGCCGCCCTCGCCGATTGGGAAGTGAAGATCGACAACATCCTCCGCGCCAATCCCGACAACAGCGAAGCCGCGAACAGCGCCACCGCGCAGACCCTGATCAACCTTCTCCCGACGCTCCCGCCCGATGGCCAGACCGAAGCCGCGCAGCACATCTCGAATCTTCTCGCCGACAAGGATTACAGCCGCGTCCTCCCCATCGTGAAAAACGCCAGCACTCCCGAGGACGTGCTCGACGTATTCGTCACCGACCTGATGAACCGCGACGACACCGTGAAGCTCCCGACCCTGCTCGAGATCGCCAAGATTTCCAACCACCCGCACCACGAGGAAGCCGCGACCGACCTCCAAATTTTCCTCGATGAAGATTACGGCACCGACTGGGTGAAGTGGGACGCCAAGTTGAAGGATTACCTCAAAAAACAGGCCGCCGAAAACGCCGGCATCGAAGTCGCGCCGCCGGCGAAATGAAGCTGGTCATCGCCGCCACTGGCGCGAGCGGCGCGATCTATCTGCAGCGGCTCCTCGCGCAGATCGATCCCATCAAACACGAGATTCACCTCGTCCTGAGCGCCTTTGCCAAGCAGGTCATCAGCGAAGAAATCGGCAGCCTCGAAGTCCCGCCCGGCGTCCACTCGCACGGCGACAAATCGATGAGCGTCCCGTTCGTCAGCGGCTCCTCACTTTTCGACGCCATGGTCGTCGTCCCGTGCTCCATGGGCACCCTCGGGCGCATCGCCGCCGGCACCAGCGATTCCACCATCCTCCGCGCCGCCGATGTCTTCCTGAAAGAACGCCGCAAGCTCATCCTCGTCCCGCGCGAGACCCCGTGGAATCTCATCCACGCCCGCAACGTCGTCACCCTGCTCGAAGCCGGCGCCACCGTCATGCCCGCCTCGCCCGGCTTCTACAGCCGCCCCACTTCCCTCGAGCAGCTCGCCGATACCGTGGTCACGCGCATCCTCGACCAGCTCGGCCTCCCGGTCCCCGACGCCTATCGCTGGGCGGAAAAATCCGAGTGACCCCGCAGCCCGCTTCGCCCTGGAGGATTCGCTGGATCGCCCGCCTCGCGTCGTGGG
>JANPHH010000656.1:0-12163 GCA_031424375.1 Chthoniobacter sp.
GGAAATCTCCGCCAAGCTCGTGCGGCGGCATCCGCATGTCTTCGGCGACGATCAGTGCGCGGACTCGGATGCAGTGCTCCAGCGGTGGGATGAAATCAAGCGCGCAGAAAAAGGCGCGGCGGCGCCGGAATCGGCGATCCACGGGATCCCCAAGTCACTCTCCGCGCTGCTCCGCGCGCAGAAGGTGCAGAAGAAGGCGGCAAAGGTGGGTTTCGACTGGCCGGATGTGGCGCCGGTCTTCGCCAAGCTGCGCGAGGAGATTGCCGAACTGGAGGCGGAGGTCGCCGCCGGCCACGAGGACCGCATCGAGGACGAACTCGGCGACCTGCTCTTCACCGTGGTGAATCTCGCCCGCGCGCTAAAGTGCGACGCCGAGACCGCTCTGCAGCGCGCCACGGGAAAATTCATCACCCGCTTCCACGGGGTCGAGCGCCTCGCCCGGGAGCGTTCCGTTTCCCTCCACGATCTCACGCTCGCCGAACTGGATGTGCTGTGGGATGAGGTCAAGGCCGCGCGAACCCCTCCGTCCGTCAGCATTTGAGAAAAAATCGGGCCGGCGAGATTTGAACTCGCGACCTCTTGAACCCCATTCAAGCGCACTACCAAGCTGTGCTACGGCCCGATTCTAACGACCTCCCCGGAAACCTCGCTGCGGGGCGGCGGCTCGGGAAAATCGACAGGCGCACACCAAAGTGGAGACCCCCGGTGCGGTCAAGCGTTTTGGCGGCCCGCGTTTTGGCGGCCCGGCGGGAAATCGCCCGGCGATGAGGCGGCGCCCGAGTTTGCGCTCGTCCGCGCGGCTGCTTACGCTCCGCGCATGATTCGCGCCGCCCTGCTGCTCGCGCTCGTCTTCACCCTCACCACCCACGGCGAGGAACCGAAGCGGGCCGATGAGCCTCGTGCCGGCCTCGCTGAGCGGGAGTATCGCGCCAGGCGGGATGCGGCGCTGCGGTCGCAATGGATGGAGGTGCGGTTGCCTTTCGAAAAGCCCGCCGGATTTCTCGCCCGCCTGATGGATACGGCCCGCGAGGGCGACAGCCGCGCCACGGCGGCCCTGGGCTGGGAGTTTCATCAGCGAGGCGATTCCGGACGCGCCGAGCTGTGGCTCGGGCGGGCGGCCGAGCGCGGAAATCCCTTCGCCGCCTACCTGCTCGGCCTGCTCCAGGCGCAAAAGGAGGGCGCCGCCTCGCTGCCGATGGAGATCGACTGGATGCAGCGCGCCGCCGACGCCGGTTTCCCCGATGCGCAGTTCGAGATCGGGCTCCGCGCCATCGCGGCAAAACGCGGCCCGGTCGACCCCGTGAAAGCCCGCGACTGGTACGGCCGCGCCGCCGCCCAGCACTACGCTCCCGCGCTCTGCAACCTCGCCACCCTGGAGTTGCAGGGAAGTGGCGGTCCGATCGATCTCTCCGGCGCAGCGACACACTTTGCCGCAGCAGCCACCCTCGGCCTGCCGCAGGGGCACTACGGCCTCGGTGAAGTCCGGCGACAGCAAAACCGGCTGGGCGAATCCATCCCGCCTTACGAAAAAGCCGCCGACGCCGGCATCATCGAGGCCGACTTCTGGCTCGGCTGCTACGCCCTCGAACTCCCCGACCAGCCGCGCGACGAGAAACGCGCCGCCAAACACTTCATCCGCGCCGCCGCCGGTGGCCACTTCATCGCCAAAATCATCGCGGCCGACATCCAGCGCCGCGGCGCCGGGGTCGATCCCGATCCGCAAGCACCCGCGCGCCTCGAACCCGAACTGGCCAAAGTCACCGACCAGCAAATGCTCGCCACCATCGGCGGCCTTTTCCTCGACGGGAAACTCGTCGCGCGCGACCTCGCCAAGGCGCTCCACTACTTCCGCCTCGCCGCCGCCCAGGGTCACGCCGCTTCCCAACGATGGGCCGGTGCCATCCTCGCCTCCGGGGAAGCCGGCGAGAAGAATCTGGAGGAAGCCTACCAGTGGCTCTGGCTCGCCGCCCGTGGAGGCCAGACCGACGCCGAGCCAGCCTTCCAGGCGGTCCTCCGGGCGATGGACGGCAATCAAATTCTCCACGCCGCCTGCCGGGCCGAGAGCTTCGCCCCGAAGATTCCGCTGCCCGCCGCGAAGCGCTGAATCGCCCCGAGAAATGCTGGCGCGTCCACCCGCATTCGCGGCTGCTCCTTACTTGTTGCGAAAGGGATTAGCGGGCTGGCCGAACCAGCTTCGACACCGCTCCGACGATCGGGTCGATATCGCCGCCGAGCCCGGCCTGCTGAAAGACCACTTCGCCCTCTCCGTTGAGCACGGTGATCAGCAGCGAGTGCGCGAACTGCGTGTTCGATCCCGGATAGTAGTTGAAGCCCAGCATCGCTGCGAGGTGTTGCACATCATCCGGTGCGCCACGGAGCAGCGACCAGTGCTCGATGCCCAACCGATATTTCTCCCGAAACAGGCGCAGGGTTTCCGGCGTGTCGCGCTCCGGGTCGATACTCACGAGGAGGAAATCCACCTTCGCACGCGCCTTCGCCGACAGCGCTTTTTCCACTCGCTTCAGGTCGCCCACGATCAGCGGGCAGGAGTGTTGGCAGTTGGTGAAAAAGAGCGCTACCACCTGCGGCCGGCCGCGCAGCGCTTCGAGTTTTACCGTCTTGCCCACATCGGCGGTCCAGTCGCTGCCCAGCGTGTAGATGGATTTTTCGGAATACTTGCCCGGGGGCAATCCGACGCGGCAGCACGGCGGCACCGGATCTTTGGGGGGCGGCGGCGTCTTCACCGTGACAGCGAGCGCACCGACCGAGAGGACGAGACAGACGAGGAAGGGGGTCTTCATAGTTGAATCCTAACCCACGGCAGCCGAATGCGCTGTGCCGACCTTGGCGAGCACTGCGCCTGCCTTGTCCTGCGCGGACGCTGTCTAAGAACGCCAAACCCACCGGGTTCCCGCATCATCGCCGTCGGCAGCATTTGCTCGACTGCCCCTCGCCGCTCCCTACCCTCCCCGCCACTCCCATGAAGAAACTGCTTCTCCCCACCCTCCTCGCCGCTTTCGCCCTCTCCGCTGCCAGCCAGGCCGCCGACCCGCTCAAGGTCCTGCTCATCACCGGCGGCTGTTGCCATGATTACGCGAAGCAAAAGGACATCCTCACCGAAGGCCTGCAGGCGCGCGCCCACATCGTCGTGGCCCAGATCCACACCGACGACAAGAGCACCAAGCCGCCGCTCCCGATCTATGGGAATCCCGATTACGCCAAGGGCTACGACCTCGTCATCCACGACGAGTGCTCCGCCGGGATCACCGACCTCGCCGTGATTGACGGAGTGCTCAAGCCTCACCGCGATGGCATCCCCGGAGTGAATCTGCACTGCGCGATGCACAGCTACCGCTTCGGCGAGTACCAGAAACCGGTGCCCGCCGGCGCGGAGAACGCGCACTGGTATGAATACCTCGGCCTGCAATCCGCCGCCCACGGCCCGCAGGAACCGATCGCCCTCACGTTTACCGACAAAGCCTCGCCGATCACTAAGGGCATGGCCGACTGGACCACGATCAAGGAGGAACTTTACAACAACATCAGCGTCCTCGGCGGCAAGGAACTCGCCAAAGGGAAACAGACGCAGCCCGTGAAATCGAAAGGCCCGGACGGCAAGGACGCGGTGACCGGCAGCAAGGAAGTCGAGACCATCGTCGCGTGGACCAATGAATACGGTGAGAAGAAAACCAAGGTTTTCAGCACGACGATCGGCCACAACAACGAAACGGTGAACGACCCTCGCTACCTCGATCTCGTCACTCGCGGGGTGCTCTGGGCCACCGGGCATCTGAATGAAGACGGCACTCCGGCGAAGGGTTACGGCCCGGGCGGAAAGTAGGCCGTCACGGAATTTGCGCAGTAAATGAATCGGCTCATCGTCGCCGCGCTCGCGGCCCTGTGCATCGTCGTCGCGTCTGGCGGGGCGGCGGAAAAGCCCATCCGCGCCCTGATGGTCTGCGGCGGCTGCTGCCACGACTACGCCAACCAGAAGCGCATCCTCAGCGAGGGCATCACGGCTCGCGCGAATGTCGAGTGGACGATCGTCCACGAAGATGCGCCAGTGGGTGCCAATGAACGGCTGCACCGCGTCTCGATCTACGAGAAACCCGAGTGGTGGAAGGGCTACGACGTCGTCCTCCACAATGAGTGCTTCGGCGCGATCGAGGACGTGGCGTTCGTGAATGGCATCGCCGCCGCGCACCACGCGGGAGTCGCGGCCGTGATGCTCCACTGCTCCGCACACAGCTACCGCGCGGCCAAGACCGACGAGTGGCGCAAAGTCGTGGGCATCACCTCGACCAGCCATGAGAAGAACCGCGACCTGCTCGTGAAAAACCTCAAGCCCGAGCATCCGGTGATGAAGGGCTTCCCGAGCGAGTGGCTGAACCCGAAGGACGAGCTCTACAAGAACGACAAGGTGTGGGAAACCACCACGCCGCTCGCGCAGGCCTACGGCGAAGACACGAAGAAGGACCACTTCGTCATCTGGGTGAACCAGCTTGAGAAAGCGCGCGTCTTCTCCACCACACTCGGTCACAGCAATGCGACGATGGAGACACCCGTGTATCTCGACCTCGTCACTCGCGGCCTGCTCTGGGCCACCGGACATCTCAACGACAACGGCACCCCGAACGCCGGCTACGGCCCCGCAGGCAAATAGTCTCCCCCTACCCCATGAAAAAATTCGTCTTCACCCTCGCCGCGCTCGCCTGCGCGCTCGGCGCACCCGCCGCACCGCTGAAAGTCCTGCTCGTCGACGGGCAAAACAATCACGACTGGAAAACCACCTCGCCCGTTCTCAAACAGATTCTCGAGGAAAACGGACTCGCCACCGTGGACGTCGCCACTTCCCCCGCCAAAGGCGCGGACCTGAGCGGCTTCGCGCCCAACTTCGCCGCGTATCAGGTGGTCGTTTCAAATTACAACGGCGAGCTCTGGGCGCCGCAAACGCAGGACGCCTTTGAAAAATACGTCCGCGGCGGCGGCGGCTTTGTCAGCGTGCATGCGGCCAACAATGCGTTCGGCGAATGGAAGGCCTACAACGAGATGATCGGCGTGGGTGGCTGGGGCGGGCGCAATGAAAAATCCGGTCCGCTGCTCCGCCTGCGCGATGGCAAGTGGACCGAGGACACGACGCCCGGCGGCGCCGGTCATCATGGCAAACAGCACGACTTCCTCATGGTCACCCGCGCCGCGGATCATCCGATCATGGCCGGTCTTCCCGCGAAGTGGATGCACATCAAGGACGAGCTCTACGATCGGCTCCGCGGCCCGGCGAAAAACGTGATCGTGCTCGCCAGCGCCTTCTCCGATCCCGCCACCGGCGGCAGCGGCGAAGACGAACCGCTGCTCCTCGCGCTGAGCTATGGCCAGGGCCGGGTCTTCCACACCGCGCTCGGCCACGCGCTCGATGCGATCATGGACGTGGGCTTCGCCGTGACGCTCCAGCGCGGCACCGAATGGGCCGCGACCGGCAAGGTCACGGTGCCAGTGCCTGCGGATTTCCCGACCGAGACGAAGACCAGCCCGCGTCCGTAACCGCGGCGGAGGTTCAGAGAATGTCCCGGAAACCGCGAAACGCTGTCATCCCGAGCGAAATGAAGGGAGCCTGAGCGACCAGAATGAAATCGAGGGACCTCGGATGGCCGGGAACTGCACGATTTCCCGAAGGCTGAGGTCCCTCGGCTCCGTTACCCTCCGCTCGGGATGACGGGGCTTTTCGAGATTCGGGACACTCGCTAAGACCGCGGATTTCGCGGATTAACGCGGATTCATTTTGCCAATGAGTGACGCTCGCATCGATGCAGTGGCGGCTGCGCTTCGCGCGAAGCCGGACGCGTATCTGATCGCCATCGCCGGAATCCCGGGCGCGGGCAAAACGACTTTCGCAACCACGCTCGCCGCGCAGCTTCCCGGCGCGGTGGTGCTGCCGATGGATGGCTACCATCTGCCCCGCGTGCAACTGGACGCCGACGGTCTGCGCCGCCGCGGCGCCGCGCACACCTTCGATCCCGCGGGCCTGCGCGCGGACCTCACGCGCCTGCGATCCTTGCGGCAGGGAGTCTTCCCCGCGTTCGACCACGCCGAGCAGGATCCGCGACCCGGCGCGATCCGCGTGGATGTCACCACACCACGGGTCATCGTCGAAGGCCTCTACCTGCTCCTGCGCGAATGGCAGCTTGCGCCGCTCTTCGATCTCACCGTCTTCCTCGACTGCGACCTCTGCACCGCCCTCGACCGCATCGCCGCGCGTCATCTCGCCTGCGGCCTCGCGGCAACTGAGGAAGCCGCTCGCGACCGCGCCGAAACCAACGATCGCCTCAACGCCGAAGCCATCCTCGCCGACGGCTGCCGCGAGCGCGCCAATCTCGTGCTGCGTTAAACCTAAAATCGGCGATCGGAGGAACCACGGATTTCACTGATGACCCGGATTCAAAGATTGGCGGGTGTCCGCCGCCTCCTGAGCCGGAACCATGCAGGATGCGTCGAACTCGCCGGCGAAAAGGGGAGCACCCGCGCCCTCGCGGGTTGGGGTTCGGCGCCCTCGCCGAATCCTGCTCGGGACGCGTCACCACACGGTGAGCATTTCCTCACGGCGGCCGATCGGAACACGCGGGGGCGCGTGTGCAGTCGCTGATGCCCGAGGGTTTCGAAGCCGCACTGCGTCCGCAGAATGTCGCGGACTTGCTCGCCTTCATCCGCGCGAACGCCAGCCGCTAGCGCGTCTTGCCCGACGGCTGTAGGGCGTCTGTGCCAGACGCCGGAGCGGGGATTTCCCTCCGGACGAGCCACCGCGGCGTTTCGCAGAAACGCCCCACAGCTCCCCGCCTTTCCACACCCGTCAGCAGGAACGAGGCAGAACCCGGCAGGTGTGTGCACTCCCCTTTTCCCCGGCGCCGATCCGGCGTAGTCTGCGCTCCCCACTTTTCTCCCATGAAGCCGATCGTCCAAATCTCCCTCGACCTGACGAATATCGACGAAGCGCTCGAAACCGCCGCGCTGGCCATGCGGGCTGGCGTGGATTGGCTGGAAGCCGGCACGCCGCTGATCCTCGCTGAGGGATTGCACGGCGTGCGGGCGCTGCGAAAGGTTTTCCCCGGCGTGCCGATCGTGGCGGATCTGAAGACGATGGATGGCGGTTACCTCGAGGCCGAGATGATGGCGAAGGCGGGCGCGACGCATGTGGTGGTGATGTCCCGCGCGCACGCGGAAACGGTCCAGGTGGTGGTGAAAGCCGGGCGCGATCACGGCGTGAAGGTGATGGGAGATAATCTCGGCGAGCCGGACATGATCGATGGCGCAAAGCGACTGGAGGATCTCGGCTGCGACTTCATCATTCACCACATCGGCTACGATGAACGCCGCGGGATCGCCGCGCGCGGTGGGCGGATGCCGAGCCCGCTCGATCAGCTCCGCGAAGTAGTGCAGGCGGTGCGGATACCGGTGCAGGCGGTGGGTGGGCTATCGCTCGAGCAGGCGATCCTTTGCCCGAGCTATGGCGCGCCGCTGGTCGTGCTCGGTGCGCCGCTGACGATCGATGCCGATGCTTTCAAGACCGCCGACGGCGACCTCGAAGGTTCGTTGCGGCTCATCTGCGAGAAGGTGCATGGGTATGGCAACGTGGCCGTCGGGAGCGGAGCAAAGTGAAAACCTGTCATCATGAGCGAAGCGCCGGAGTTGACGTCGCCAGCGCGGAACGCGTGGACCGGCGCGTAGTCGAAGGACCTCTAACTTTTCTGCGGCTCCGCACCGCCGCCGCCCGCGGATGCGAGAGGTTCTTCGACTGCGCTCCGCCCGCTTTCCCGCCTGAGCTCCGCTCAGAATGACAGTTTTTGCAGGCGCTTCCGCGCCGTTCCAGCTTTGCTCCATACTCTTTCACATCGTTTCCCTCCGCCCTTTTCCACTCCATGAAATCCGCCGCCGTCGTCAACTTCGCCCCCACCAAGGGCTCCGTCGAAATCCGTGAAATCGAGCAGCCGGAGATCGGCTCGGAAGATGTGCTGCTGGAGGTCGCCAATGTCGGTGTGTGCGGCAGCGACTTGCACCAGTGGACCGCGGATCATAGCTGGCCGGTGAATTATCCCGTGGTGCTCGGGCACGAGTTCGGCGGCCACATCGTCGCGCTCGGCCGGGACGTCGAGGGCTGGAAGGAAGGCGACCGCGTGGTCAGCGAAACCGCCGCGATCATCGACGAACGCAACCCGATGTCGCGCCGCGGACTCTACAATCTCGACCCGACGCGCAAGGGCTTCGGCTACGGTGTGAATGGCGCGATGACCAAATACGTGCGCGTTCCGTCGCGCATCCTGCACCGTGTGCCGGATCAACTCGCGTTCGAGCAGGCGTGCCTCACCGAGCCGTGCTGCGTGGCTTACAATGCCGTGGTGAAGAACGCGCACATCGAGCCGGGCGACCGCGTGGTGGTGCTCGGGCCGGGCACGATCGGCATCCTCTGCGCGGCGATGGCGCGGCTCTGCGGCGCGGAGGTCGCGCTGGTGGGACTGGAAGCGGATCGCCACCGACTGGAGATCGCGAAGCAGTATGGCTGCGAGGCGATCATCGGCGATGCGAAACCCTGGGCGCTGGAGCGCGATGGGCTCGGCGCGGATGGCGTGATCGACGCCGCCGGCGCGAGCATCACGCTGAAGATCGCGCTCGATCTCGTGCGTCCCGCGGGCTGGATCAGCAAGGTCGGCTGGGGCCCGCAACCACTCGGGTTCAACATCGACCAGCTCGTGCAAAAAAACGTGCGGCTGCAAGGCAGCTTCAGCCACCACTGGCCGATCTGGGAGCGCGTCATCGCGCTGCTCGCCAGCGGGCAGATGAATGTGCAGCCGATCATCGGCGGCGTGTGGCCGATCACCGAGTGGCACGAGGCCTTCGAGCAAATGCACACCGGCGCGGTGGTGAAGAGCGTGCTGCGACCGGTGTGAGACCGAAGAAGTGGTCCACGAAAAGCACGAAAGGACACGAAATCAGAATTTCCCTTTCGTGCTTTTTCGTGTCTTTCGTGGACCTCCGCGAAATGCCGCGAAAGTCAGGTTGGGGAGCTTCGTCAAGAGGCGGCTAAGTCTCGTTGCAGAAAGCGCTCATCCCTCCGCAACCTTCACTCCTCCGATAATGAAACCCCTCCACTTCCTTCTCCTCACCATCACCGCCGCCTGCACCGCGTTCGCGGCCGATTTCGATCGCACGATCTTCGCCGATGACTTTGCCAGCAACGCCTTCGGCCCGAAGTGGGGCCACTACAAGAGCGGGAGCGTGGTGAAGGATGGCCTGCTCGTCGGCATCACGCCCGAAGGTTCTGATCACTCCGCGGTTGATAACATCAAGTTCCCCGGCGAGCGCGACCTGCAGCTTTCGGTAAAGTTCCGCTTCACCAGCGACAAGGCGAAGAGCTTCGGCGTGTGGTTTGATGACAAGGAATACAAGGACTCGCACGCTGGCCACATCTGCCAGGTGAATGTGAGCCCCACGGGCGTGATGCTCGCCGATGCGAAGACCGGTGGCTTCGACCTGCGCGGCGGACTGTATGATCGCAAAAAAGCAAACCAGCTCACGCCCGAAGACAAGGCGCTCCTCGCGACGAAGAGCAAAACCTTTCCAAACAAGCTCACCCTCAGCGAGTGGCACACGCTCGTCATGACCACGAAAGGCGACACGCTCACGGCGACGATCGACGGCAAGGAAGTCGGGACCTTCAAATCCGAAGGCGTCACGCACGCCACGAAGTCGCTCGCAAGCCTGACTACAAACACGGTCGACATCGAATACGACGACTTCAGCCTCAAGGGCAGTGGTCCCGCGCCGGTCGAAGCGAAAAAGTAACGGTGAAATTCAGCCACGGATTGACACGGATGTTCACGGATGGGGCGGCGAATTCCGGCGCCACCTCCGTGTTTCATCCGTGTCGATCTGTGGCTCTTCTTCCATCTTAGCGAAATGTCCGCCCGCCTTGAAAACAAAGTCATTCTCGTCACCGGGAGCTGCACCGGCATCGGCAAGGCGATCGCGAAACGGGCGGCGGCTGAAGGTGCGCGCGTCGTCATTCACGGCCTCGAGCGCGAACTCGGCGAAGCGCTGGTAAAGGAACTCGGCGCCGACTGCGCCGCGCTGCACGCCGAGGATCTCACCGCCGAGGGTGTTGCCGCGCGACTCGTCGCAGCGGCCGTCGGTGCGTTTGGGAAACTGGACGCCGTCGTGAATAACGCCGCGATTGTCATTCAGGGGAACATCCACACCACGGACCTGCCGTTCTTCCGGCGCATCCTCGAGATCAATACCGTCGCGCCCTTTGCCCTGATCCAGGCCGCGCTGCCCGAACTGCGCAAGGTGCGCGGCTGCGTGCTGAATATCGGCAGCGTGAATGCGTGGAGCGGCGAGCCGAATCTGCTGCCCTATGCGGTATCGAAAGGCGCGCTGATGACCCTCACGCGCAATCTCGGCGATACGCTGATGCGCGAGGACGGCGTGCGGGTGAACCAGATCAACCCCGGCTGGGTGCTGACCGAAAACGAAGCCGCCCGCAAACGCCAGCACGGCCTCGCGGATGACTGGTACAAGGATCTGCCGCGCGAGTATGCGCCGTCGGGCCGCATCCTCTGGCCGGAGGAAATTGCGGCGGCTGCGGTGTATTGGCTCGGCGATGAGTGCGGGCCGGTGAGCGGCCAGGTCGTCGACCTCGAACAATATCCCTTCATCGGTCGCAACCCGCCGAAGGATACCTCGACCATTCCTCCAATGCCGCACTGAATCAGCGCGCTTTTGCTGGCTCCTCGCTTTTCGACCTGGCGGGATTGCTCGTAAATGTCGGATGTTGACGCGGTCCTTCCCTGCCCGAAGCTGTAGCCAGTCAATGCACCCGCGCCTTTTCCTTTTGCTTGCGATGTTCGTCGGCATCGCGCTGACCCCGCTCCAGCCGGTGCTCGGCGGGTGTGCGCCAGCCGTCTGCCATGGATGTTGCGCGGATTCCGCGATGCCGTGCTGCTCCGCTTCCACTGAGCCTGTGTCGCCTGCGCCGCTCACCCCGGCGCCATCGGTCGAAGATGGGAAACAACTCGTTTCTCCGACTTTCGTTTTCCTCTGCATCACGCCGATTCCGGCGTCTGATTGCCCCGTCGTTCATCGCACTGTGTCCGTGTGCGTGCCGGCGCTGCCGCTCTTCGCGCGGCATTGCAGTCTCCTGATCTGAGCGCGCGCTGACGGGCGCAGTGTGCCCTCATCCGGGCGCCGCTCCCGCCTTCCGGCCATCGCCGCGACCTCTCGTCGCGTCGTCCTTCCACGCAGCCTGCAATCCGCTCTCACCATGTCCATTTTCCAAATCTCCATTCACCGCGCGCCTTCCCTCGCATGAAAGCGCGCACTCTCCTCCTCATCCTCGCGCTTGCCGCCGCGGGCGGCGCGGGCTGGTTCTTCGGTCAACGCCAGCCGCACTCCGCATCCGGCGCGTCCACCGAGCGCAAGCCGCTCTTCTACCAGAGCCCCATGCACCCGTGGATCAAGTCCGACCAGCCCGGCAACTGCACGATCTGCGGCATGAAACTCGTCCCCGTCTTCGAGGGAGCAGGCGAGGCTGCGACGGGCGAATCCATCAAACTCGATGCGCAAAGCCTCGGCGTGATCAGTGTCGAAACCGCGCTCGTCTCCCGCCAGCCGCTTCGCCGCACGATCCACATCGCGGGCTCCATCGAAGACGACGACACCGCGCATCGCCGCCTCTCGGCTTATGTCGAGGGCCGCGTCGACAAGCTCTTCGTGAACTACGTGGGCGCCGAAGTCACCGCGGGCCAGCCGCTCGCCGCCATCTACAGTCGCGACCTGCTCGTCGCCCGCAGCGAACTCATCGAATCGCTCAAGCGCCCCGCCTCCCCCGAGCGGGAGAGCATGCTCGCCGCGAGCCGCCAGAAGCTCCGCCGCATGGGCCTCATGCCCGAGCAGATCGAAAAACTTCCCGGCACCACTGGCGACACGATCGACATCGTCGCGCCCTCCTCCGGCACGATCGTCGAGCGCAAGGTCTACCCCGGCCAGTATGTGAAAGAGGGCGATGTGCTCTTCGAGATCGGCGATTTTTCGAAGATGTGGTTTGTCTTCGACGCCTACGAGCGCGACCTCGCCTGGATCCGCGTGGGGCAACCAGTGGAGATCATGACGCCGAGCG
>JANPHH010000657.1:0-23731 GCA_031424375.1 Chthoniobacter sp.
CCTCGGCAACGACGGCGGAGGCATCGGCCCCGACCTCACCGGTGCCGGCAACCGCTACACCCTGCGCGACCTTTTGGAAAACATCGTCGAGCCCAGCAAGGTCATCTCCGACCAATACGAAAGCACCGTCATCGAGACGAAGGACGGCAAAGTCATCACCGGCCGCATCACCAGCGAGGACGACCACAACCTCTACGTCGCCACCAACCCCGCCGACCTCAACGACATCACCGAGGTCAAAATCACCCAGCTCAAAAGCCGCAAAGCCTCGCCCACATCGCTCATGCCGCCGGGCCTCATCAACGGCATGAACCCCGACGAAGTCCGCGACCTCATCGCGTATCTGCTCAGCGGGGGAGACAAGGCGAACGCGGTTATTCGCTGAAGCGCAGGCAACTCGAAGACGCGGCGCGAAAGACCCTGCCCTGATTGCCCATCGCATTGCTTATCCCCCACCAATCCATCCCATGGAAAAAGCTATCGTCCGCCTCGCTACATTACTGTTGACCTTGCCGACCCTATTACTCGCCGACGACGCGAGACACCCCGTGAAACCGAACATTCTCTTTATCATGGCCGATGACTTCGGGTGGACGGATCTCGGTTGCTACGGCAGCAAGTTTCACCAGACGCCGAACCTCGACAAACTCGCGGCGCGCGGGGTGAAATTCACGCAAGCCTATGCCGCGAATCCGCTTTGTTCGCCGACGCGGAGCAGCGTGCTCACGGGGCTGTGGCCGGCAAGAACGGGCATCACGGCGCCGGTGTGTCATCTACCGACGGTGATCTTGGACAAGCAACTCTCGAAGGGAAATCCGAACACGCGCGTCCTCGTCGCAAATAGCGTCACGCGGCTGAAGACCGATTATGCCACGCTGCCAAAAGTGTTGCATGAGGCGGGCTATCGCACCGGGCATTTCGGCAAATGGCATCTCGGGGCTGAACCTTACTCGGCGCTCCAGCATGGCTTCGATATGGACTGGCCGCACTGGCCCGGACCCGGACCGGCGGGCAGCTACGTCGCGCCGTGGAAATTTCCCGCAGCGTTGAATGTTGAAGGCAAGGCGGGTGAGCACATCGAGGACACGCTTTCGTCGCAGGTGGTGAAGTTCATCCGTGAGAACAAGGATCGTCCGTTCTATGCGAACTATTGGCAGTTCAGTGTCCATGCGCCGTATGACGCGAAGGACGAACTCGTGGCGAAGTATCGCAAGCTCGCCGACCCGAAGAACCCGCAGCGCAATCCGGTCTATGCAGCGATGGTCGAGAGTCTCGACCAGGGCGTGGGTCGCGTGCTTGCTGCGCTCGATGAATGCGGCATCGCGGACAGGACCATCATCGTCTTTTTCTCCGACAACGGCGGCGTGAGTTGGGCGGGCAAGGACGGCGACGCGGAGCACAAGAGCGCGCGCTTCCAAGCCGACATGACGTCGCCGCCCACGAGCAATCTCCCGCTGCGCAACGGCAAGGCGAGCCTCTACGAAGGCGGCGTGCGCGAGCCGTGCATGATCGTGTGGCCCGGCGTGACCAAAGCCGGCACGGTGAATGACACGGTGATCCAGAGCATCGATTGGATGCCCACGCTGCTCGACATGGTCGGCGTGGCGTTGCCGCAGAATGCGAAACCCGACGGCATCAGCATCACTCCAGCAATCAAGGGCGGCACGCTCGCACGCGACACCATCTTCACGCACTTTCCCCACGACACGCCCGCGAGCGGCCAGCACCCTGGCACCAGCGTGCGGCGCGGCGATTGGAAGCTCATCCGCCTCTTCGCGCAGAACGATGACGGCAGTGATCAGCTTGAGCTTTTCAACCTCCGCGATGACCTCGGAGAAACGAAGAACCTCGCCGCCGAAAAACCCGAACTGGTGCGCGAACTCAACGCGCTCATCACCAGATTCCTCGCCGACACGGAAGCCGTCGTGCCGATCCGTAATCCGACCTACAAACAGGGCGACGCAAAGAAGCCCGATGCGAAATCCGCTGCAGCCGCAGACCCGCTCCAAGGCTGGAAAGCGCGCAGTTGCGAGGCTGTGGTGAAAGACGGCATCGTGACGGTGACCGGCAAAGGCGACGCGCCGTTCCTCGGCGTTGGAGCGGGTGTCGAGGGCCCGGCGAAAGTGAGCTTCCGCGTCCGGAGCGCAAAGGGCGGAGCGGGCAAAGTGGAGTGGATTCCCAGTGGGGGAAATGCGCAGTCCGTGCCATTTCAACTCTCTGCCGGTGACTGGCACGACATCAGTGCGGACATTCCCGCAAACGGCCCGCTCGGCCTCTTCCGCCTCTATCTCCCCGCTCAGAGTACTCCGGTGGAACTCGACCACGTGGAACTCAAAGGAGCCGGAAAACCCAAGCGGTGGGACTTCTAATCCGTTCCCTAGTTCGCGCAGAATGCGGACCTCGCGCCGACCCGTGCATTTCGCCGAACTCAAGGCCGCCGCGCTCTGAACGACTCGTCGAGATTTGCCTTCGTCAATCACTCGTGATCCGCCTCCTCCCGTAGAGCCTCGGCGCGAGGGTGCAGGTCCTCGAGTTGTATGATTTGCAGAACAACCCGGACGAGATGCGCAACCTTGCGGAAGCTTCCGCATTCAAAGAAAATCACAAACGCCTCTACGACGCGCTCCGTTAGCGGGTCAAAGACACTACCGACTCTGCGACTCACCCCGCGCCAGTTCTTCCCCTTTAATCTATGAAACTCTTCCTCCCCATCTTCGGAATTCTCTGCCTGCTTGGCACCGGCGTTCGCGCCGCCGAGGCCAAACCCAACATCATTTTCATCCTCTCGGACGATCTCGCGCAGGGTGATCTCGGCTGCTACGGGCAAAAGCTGATCAAAACTCCAAATCTCGATCGCATGGCGGCGGAGGGAACCCGCTACACTCAAGCCTACTGCGGCACCACGGTGTGCGCGCCATCGCGTACGTCGCTAATCACCGGCCTGCACACGGGGCATTCGCCCATTCGGGCCAATCGTGAACTCAAGCCGGAAGGTCAGATGCCTCTGCCCGCCGAGACGGTGACGGTGGCGCAAATCCTGAAGTCAGCGGACTATGCCACGGCCTGCGTCGGCAAGTGGGGGATGGGGATGTTCGATACCACCGGCAGCCCGCTGAAGAAGGGCTTCGATCATTTCTTCGGCTATAACTGCCAGCGGCACGCGCATAGTTACTTTCCGACTTATCTATACAGCGATTCGAAGCGCACGGAGCTGAAGGAAAATCAGGGCGGTGCAAAGAAAATCTACGCGCAGAATCTGATCGCCGATGAAACCCTCCACTGGGTGCGCGCGCAGAAGGATCGACCTTTCTTTCTCTATTACTCGATCACCCTGCCGCATGGTGATTTCGAAATCGACGATCAAGGTATCTACAAGGACCAACCCTGGTCGCAGCAGGAAAAGAATTACGCGGCGATGGTAACTCGATTGGATAGCGACGTGGGGCGGTTGCTGGCGCTGCTGAAGGAACTGCAGATCGACGAGAAAACGGTCGTGATGCTCGCCGGGGACAACGGTTCCTCGTTTCCGCCGGCCTCGCCACTCGGCAAGCGTTTCGAGCAGGCGGCGAACGGTCTGCGTGGGTTCAAGCGGGAGCTATACGAAGGCGGACTCCGACAGGCGGCGCTGGCGCGCTGGCCGGGTGTGATTCCCGCCGGGACGGTGCGCGATGAGCCTTGGGCGTTCTGGGATTTCCTGCCGACCGCAGCGGAGTTGAGTGGTGCGAAGATTCCGGAGGGTGTCAAACCGGACGGCTATTCGCTGGTTTCCTTTCTGAAAGGAAGTGCCGCCCCGCAACGCGAATCCTTCTACTGGGAACTGCATGAGGGCGCATCGATTCAGGCGCTCCGTTTCGGTGATTGGAAAGCGGTGCGGAACGGCCCGAACCGGTTGATCGAACTCTATGACCTCAAAGCTGATCCCGCGGAATCGAAGGATCTCTCGACGGAGAATCCGGGGATCGTCATTAAGGCGGAGCGCCTCATGCAACAGGCGCGGGTGGATGATCCCAACTGGCCGATGCGCGAAGGGAAATCTCCCCGCAAAGCGGCGGCTGGCGCAAAGCAACGCTGATCGGATGTCGGTAATGCCTGTCACCCCGGCGGAATGGGGACTTTGGAGGGCCGGAGATCCTGCGACCATCTGGAAGCAGAGGTCCCTCGGCTCCGTTACACTCCGCTCGGGATGACATGCTTTCTCGAATTGCGCTCCATCCTTTGCCACCTTCACCCAATGCGCGTCGCTCCATCCATGCCCGTCTCCCGATTCCTTCTCGCTTTCATCTTCGCTGCCTCGCTCGCGAACACTCGCGCCGCGGCGGCTCCTCCGAACATCCTCTTCATCGCGATCGATGATCAGAATGACTGGATCGGCTGCCTCGGCGGGCATCCGCAGGCAAAGACGCCGCACATCGATGCGCTCGCCGCGCGCGGCACGCTTTTCACGAACGCGCACTGTCAGGCGCCGCTCTGCAATCCGTCGCGCTCCAGCCTCCTCACCGGCCTGCGCCCTTCCACCACGGGTATCCACGGCCTGCAGCCGGGCATCCGGGATGTGGCACGGACTAAGGAGGCGGTAACGCTGCCGCAGACATTCACGCGGCTCGGGTGGACGACGTTCACGACGGGGAAAATCTACCACGACGGTTCGCTGAAGCCGAAGGAGCGCGAAGCGGAATTCACCACGTGGGCGACCACGGCGGGCAAAGGCAAGCCAGCCGAGCGTTTTGCGAAACTGCCCGGGAAGCCGCATCCGGCCATGGATTGGGGCCCATTCCCCGAGCGGGATGAAGACGCACCCGACTACAAGATTGCGGACTCGGCGATCAGCGCACTGCAGTCGGCGCCGGCGGGCAAGCCGTTCTTCATCGCCGCCGGATTCCGGCTTCCGCATGTGCCGTGTTTTGCGCCGCAGAAGTGGTTCGATCTTTTCCCCGACAAGGACTTGATCATGCCGCCGGTGAAGCGCGACGACCGCGACGACACGCCGCGCTTTTCCTGGTACCTGCACTGGCGCCTGCCTGAGCCGCGCCTCGCGACGCTGGAGGCGGCGAACGAGTGGCGGCCGCTGGTGCGCGCGTATCTCGCGAGCACGGCTTTCATGGATGCGCAGGTGGGTCGGGTGCTCGCCGCGCTGGAGGCCACGGGGCGGGCGGAGAATACCATCGTGGTGTTGTGGAGCGACCACGGCTGGCACGTCGGCGAGAAGCTGATCACGGGAAAGAACACGCTCTGGGATCGTTCGACGCGCGTTCCGCTGATCTTCGCCGGGCCGGGAGTGGCGCGCGGCGCAAAGTGCGGTCGCCCCGCGGAGCTGCTCGATATTTTCCCCACGCTGCTCGAACTCACCGGCCAGCCAGCGCGCGCCGATCTCGAGGGCCACAGCCTCACGCCGCAGCTCCGCGATGCGAACGCGCCGCGCGAGTGGCCGGCGATCACGACGCACAATCAAGGCAACCACGGCATCCGCACGGAGGGCTGGCGTTACATCCACTACGCCGATGGCAGCGAGGAACTCTACGACATGCAGGCCGATCCGAACGAGTGGACGAACCTCGCCGGCGAGCCAAAGCACGCGGCGAAGAAGGCCGAGCTCGCGAAGTGGCTGCCGAAAGTGGACGTGCCGTGTGCGCCGAACAGCGCCGCGCGCATTCTCACCTACGACGCCGCGACGGGCGCGGTGACGTGGCAGGGCAACCCGGTCGGCAAGAACGATCCCATCCCCGACGACGACGATCAGTGATCGCCGCAAATCTCCCAACCCTCCCATCGCCATGCGCATTCTCCCCCTCCTCCTCGGCGCGACGCTCGCGCTCACCCACGCCTTCGCCGACGCGCCGAGGCCGAACTTCATCGTCATCAATCTCGACGACCTCGGCTACGCGGACATCGGTCCCTTTGGCTCGAAGCTGAACCGCACGCCGAACCTCGACCGCATGGCCGCGGAAGGGCGCAAGCTCACCTGCTTCTATGCCGCGCCGGTGTGCTCGCCGTCGCGCGCGTCGCTCATGACCGGCTGCTATCCGAAGCGCGCGCTGCCGATTCCCGGCGTGCTCTTTCCCGCCGCCGCGGTCGGGCTGAATCCGAGTGAGCGCACGGTGGCGGAACTGCTCAAGGATGCGGGCTACGCGACGGCCTGCATCGGCAAGTGGCACCTCGGCGATCAGCCCGAGTTTCTGCCCACGCGGCAGGGCTTCGACTCCTACCTCGGCATCCCATATTCGAACGACATGGGGCTCGGGAGCGAAGGCTCGAAGAGCAGCCTCGGCGACAAACTTCCCGTGGAAAAAGCCGGAAAGGCGGGCGGGAGTGACGAGATGGGACAGCGCGGGCAGAGCCAGCCGCCGCTGCCGCTGCTGGAAAATGAAACGGTCATCGCGCGGGTGAAGCAGGACGAGCAGCAGGCGATCGTGGAGACTTACACGACAGCGGCGGTGAAGTTCATCCGGGCGAATCAGGCCAGGCCCTTCTTTCTCTACCTCCCGCACAACGCCGTGCACTTCCCACTTTATCCGGGGAAAAAGTGGGTGGGCAAATCGGCGAACGGGAGCTACGGCGATTGGGTCGAGGAAGTGGACTGGAGCGTCGGGCAGGTGCTCGACACACTGCGCGAGCTGAAGCTCGACGCGAAGACGCTCGTGATTTTTACCTCCGACAATGGCGGCACCCCGCGCGCGGTGAACACGCCGCTGCGCGGCAACAAAGGCTCGACGTGGGAGGGCGGAATGCGCGTGCCGACCGTGGCGTGGTGGCCGGGGAAAATTCCCGCCGGCACCGCGAGCGATGCGATCACCGGGATGCGCGATGTGCTTCCGACTTTCGTGAAACTCGCGGGCGGCAAGCTGCCGGATGGCGTGAAGCTCGACGGAGCGGACATCTGGCCGGCGCTCGCCGGCGACGCGGGTGCAAAAGGGCCGCACGAGACGTTTCACTTTTTCCGCGGCCTCGAGTTGGAAGCGGTGCGGAGCGGTCCGTGGAAGCTGCACCTGAAAAAGGGCGAACTCTACAACCTCGAATCTGACGTGGCGGAAGCGCACGACGTCGCGGCGGCAAATGCGGAGGTCGTGCAACGCCTGCGTGGGCTCGCTGACGCAATGAAGGACGACCTCGGAGTCACGGGCATCGGCCCGGGTTGCCGTCCGCTCGGTCGAGTGGAGAATCCGCTACCGGTCCTCGGCGCTGATGGTCAGGTGCGCGCGGGATTCACTACTGGCCCGGCCCTTCGTTAATCTGGCCCTTCATCCGCAACCCGCCGACTGCACCCGCGGTTGAAGCGAAACCCTTTCTTCATGACACCCCTACCGCTCCGCCCTCACCGCTCCACTTCCGCGACGGCTTTCCGCTTTCCCCTCGGCGCCGTCGCGGCGGTCTTCGCCAGCGCCGCGCTCTGTTCGTTCGCCGCGGAGCCAGCCGCCACGCCACCGCCGGGCATGGTGTGGATTCCCGGCGGCGAATTCTCCATGGGCACGGATGATCCGACGAAGATGAAATGCGAGGGCACGGGAAACGATCCGATGCCGGACGCGCGGCCGATTCATCGCGTGGCGCTGGATGGTTTCTGGATGGACGCGACCGAGGTCACGAATGCGCAGTTCGAGCAGTTTGTGAAAGCCACCGGCTACGTGACGATCGCCGAGCAGAAGCCGAAGGCGGAGGATTTTCCCGGCGCGCCGCCGGAAGCGCTGGTGCCGGGCTCGATCATCTTCACGCCCACGCCAGGACCGGTGCCGCTCGATAACTTCATCGCGTGGTGGCGCTACGAGCCAGGGACCGACTGGCGGCATCCGGCGGGGCCGAAGAGCGATCTGAAAGGACGCGACCAATATCCGGCGGTGCATATCTCCTACGGCGACGCAGCGGCTTACGCGAAGTGGGCGGGCAAGCGGCTGCCGACCGAAGCGGAATGGGAATACGCCTCGCGCGGCGGAGCGGAAGGGAAACCCTTCACGTGGGGCGAAGAGCTGAAGCCGGACGGCAAGTGGATGGCGAACATTTTCCAGGGACCGTTTCCGGTGAAGGACACGGGCGGCGACGGCTTCGTCGGCGCGGCTCCGGCGAAGAGTTTCCCCGCGAACGCCTACGGCCTCTACGACATGGCGGGAAATGTCTGGGAGTGGTGCGCGGACTGGTATCGCCCGGACTATTACGAGGTGCTCTCGAAGGCTGGCGTGGCCCGCAATCCACACGGCCCGAGCGACAGCTTCGACCCGCAGGAACCGGGCATCCCGAAGCGCATCCATCGCGGCGGATCGTTCCTCTGCAGCGACCAGTATTGCACCCGCTACATGGTCGGCAGCCGGGGCAAAGGTGAGCCGAATTCCGCGGCCAATCATCTCGGTTTTCGTTGTGTGCAATCCCCCTCCAAAAACCCATGAACCGCTTCCTCTCTCCACTCGCCCTCACCTTCGCCATCGCCCAGCTCGCGGTCGCGCCCGCCGACGCCGCGACCGCAGCCCGGCCGAATATTGTCATCGTCCTCGCCGATGACATGGGCTTCTCCGACGCCGGCTGCTACGGCGGCGAGATCGCCACGCCGCATCTCGACGCGCTCGCGAACGGCGGCGTGCGTTTCACCCAGTTTTACAACACCGCGCGCTGCTGGCCTTCGCGCGCCGCGCTCCTCACCGGCTACTACGCGCAGCAGGTGCGGCGCGACGCGGTGCCCGGCGTGCAGAGCGGGGGAAGAGGCATCCGTCCCGCATGGGCGAAGTTACTGCCGGATCTGCTGAAGCCGCTCGGCTATCGCTCATATCTTTCCGGAAAATGGCACGTCGATGGCGAGCCGCTCGAGAATGGTTTCGACCACGCTTATGTCATCGAAGATCACAACCGGAACTTCACGCCGCAGCACATCGTCGAGGACGGCGTGAAGCAGCCGCCGATCAAGCCGGACAGCGGCTATTATACGTCCACGGCCTACGCGGATCACGCGATCAAATGCCTCAAGGAACACGCGGAGAAACACACCGGGCAGCCGTTCTTCGAGTATCTCGCCTTCACCGCGCCGCACTTCCCGCTGCAGGCGCCCGCGGCCGACATCGCGAAGTATCGCGACAAGTATCGCGCCGGCTGGGACGTGCTCCGGCAGGAGCGCTACGACCGCATGAAAAAGATGGGCCTCGTGACCTGCACGCTCTCCGCGCTGGAGCGCGAAGTCGGGCCGCCCTACGCCTTCCCCGCCGAGGTCGCGAAGCTCGGGCCGGGTGAAATCAATCGTCCGCTGCCGTGGACCGAGCTGACCTCCGAGCAGCGGGATCTTCAGGCGATGAAAATGGCGATTCACGCCGCGATGATCGACCGCATGGATCAGGAAATCGGCCGCGTACTCGCGCAGATCAAGGCGATGGGCGCCGTGGACAACACACTCGTCGTGTTCCTCTCCGACAATGGCGCGAGCGCTGAGATCATGGTCCGCGGCGATGGCAACGATCCCAAGGCCGAGCCCGGTTCCGCGGGAAGTTTTCTCTGCCTCGGCCCCGGCTTTTCCAGCGCGGGCAACACGCCCTTTCGCCGCCACAAAACCTGGGTGCATGAAGGCGGCATCGCCACCCCCTGCATCATCTCCTGGCCCGCCGGTATCGCCGCGCGCGGCGAACTGCGGCACACGCCGGGACACCTCATCGATCTCGTGCCGACGATCCTCGACGCGGCGGGCGGCAAACGCGTCGAGACGTGGGAGGGCCAGCCAACGCCCGTGCCGCCGGGCAAGACCCTCACCGCCGCTCTGGCGAAAGATGTGCCCGTCGCGCGCGAGTCGATCTGGTGGCAGCACGAGGGCAACCGCGCGCTCCGCATGGGCGACTGGAAGATCGTCGCCGCGGGCAAGGACAGCGCGTGGGAACTCTACGATCTGAGCACCGACCGCGCGGAGACGCACAACCTCGCCGAGCAACAACCCGATCGCGTGAAAGTGATGGCGGAACGGTGGTCGAAACAAACCGCGGAGTTCACCGCGCTCGCGCTCAAAGACGCGCCGCCTCCGCAAAAAGGCAAAGGCGCCGGTCGCGGTAAAGACGCCGCCGAATAACTCTCCTCACCCCATGAACAACCTCATCCGAATCTCCGCCGCGCTCCTGTTCGGCACCACCCTCCTGCACGCCGCCGACAAACCCGCAAAACCGCGCGGCGGTTTCAGCTATCCACCGACGTTCGAAGGCGCGCGCGCCGAGACCTACAAGGAAGTGGGCGGCACGAAGCTGCAGCTCTGGATCTTCGAGCCCGCGGAGAAACCTGCGGCGGGTGCGAAACGTCCGGCGATCGTGTTCTTCTTTGGCGGCGGCTGGTCATCGGGTTCGCCCGCGCAGTTCGAGCGGCAGTGCCGGCACCTCGCCGAGCGCGGCATGGTGGCGATCACCGCGGACTATCGCGTCGCGACGCGGCAGCAGGTGAAAGCGGCAGCGTGCGTCGCGGATGCAAAGTCCGCGATCCGCTGGGTGCGGAAAAATGCGGAACGACTCGGCATCGATCCACAACGCATCGCGGCGGGCGGAGGATCGGCGGGTGGGCATCTCGCAGCGGCCACGGCGACGCTGCCGGGGCTGGAGGAAGCAGGCGAAGACCCGGCTGTGAGTTCAGTTCCGAACGCGCTCGTGCTTTTCAATCCGGCGCTCGTCCTCGCGCCGTTCGCTGGCCTGGAGATAAAAGGCTTCGAAGCGAGAGCCTCGGCGGAACGCTTCGGCTGCGAGCCTCCGGAGATATCGCCCATTCACCACGTCCGCGCCGGAGTGGCACCGACGCTGATCCTCCATGGCAAGGCGGATTCCACAGTGCCCTACGCGAGCGCGGAGGCGTTCACGGCAGCGATGAAGAAAGCAGGCAACCGCTGCGAACTCGTGGGCTACGAAGGTCAACCGCATGGCTTCTTCAATGGCGCACGCTTCGACGAGACACTCGCGGAAGCGGACAAATTTCTCGTCTCGCTCGGCTACCTCTCGCCGGCCGCTGCCAAGCCCTGATCCCAGCCACGCTCATGCGCTCGCTCCTCTCGCTCGTCGCGACGGTTTTCCTCGCTGCACATGCCCTCGCGGCGAAGCCAAACGTGATCGTCTTCCTCGTCGATGACATGGGCTGGATGGATTGCGGCGCGTATGGTTCGAAGTATTACGAAACGCCGAACATCGATCGCTTCGCCACGCGTGCGATGCGGTTCACCGATGCGTATGCGCAGCCGCTCTGCTCGCCCACGCGGTGCAGTCTGCTCACCGGGAAATACTCGGCGCGGCATGGCATCACGAGCGCTACCGGACATCAGCCGCCGCAGCCGGAGGGTCACCCATTTCGCCCCGCCAGTGCACCGGCGAATCAGCCGATGCTCACGCCGGAGAGTAAGAACTACATGGAACCCTCCGAGTTTACGCTCGCCGAGGCGATGCACGATGCGGGCTATCGCACGGCGCACATCGGCAAGTGGCATCTCGGGCTGACGCAGCCGCACTGGCCGGAGCAGCAAGGGTTCGACGTCGCATTTCACTGCCATCCCGATCCGGGCCCGCCAGGTGGATATTTCTCGCCCTACGGCGTCGCGCTCGAGGGAAAGCCGGGCGGCAAGAACAAGGTCGGCACGATCACCGACGGACCCGCTGGCGAATACATCGTGGACCGGCTGGCGGATGAGGCGGTGAAGTTCATCGAGTCGAGCAAGGACAAGCCGTTCTTCCTCAACCTCTGGAACTACGGCGTGCATGGACCGTGGGGGCACAAGCCGGACTACACGAAGCTCTTCATGGCGAAGAAAGATCCGCGCGGCGTGCAGGGAAATCCGATCATGGCCTCGATGCTGCGGAGCGTGGATGAATGCTTCGGCCGCGTACTCGAAACGCTCGATCGGCTCGGCCTCGCGAAGAATACGATCATCGTCTTCAACTCCGACAACGGCGGCAACACGCACAGCAACACCGGCGAAGGCGCGAAGGAACAGAAGAAGGCCGCGAAGGCCGGCGAAGACGATGGAAACAGCGACTGGCGCAAGTGGGCGGGCAAACAACCGCCGACGATCAACACGCCGCTGCGCGACGGAAAGGGCACGCTCTACGAAGGCGGTACGCGCGTGCCGTTGATGTGGGCGTGGGCCGGACAAATCAAACCGGGGACGACGAATGATGCGGTGGTGGGGCACATCGATCTTTATCCCACGCTGCTCGACATGATCGGCCTGCCGCGTCCGGCGCAGCAGAAGATGGACGGCGTGAGTTACGCACGCGTGCTGCGCGGCGAAGGTGGACTCGAGCGCAAAGCATTCTTCAACTACTTCCCGCACGGCGGTGCTGCGGGCCGCGCGGGCGGCGTGTGGGCGCGCGCGGGCGATTGGAAACTCATCCGCTGGTTTGGCGTGCCGCCCGGCGACGAGGCGCGCTACGAACTCTACAACCTGCGCGAGGATCTCAGCGAAGCGAAGAACCTCGCGACCGCGGAACCCGCACGGGTAAAGGAACTCGACGCGCTAATCGACGGCTTCCTCGCCGATACCGGCGCGACGTTCCCCATCCCGAATCCCGCCTTCAAAGGCAAGCCCGTCACCGCCACCAAACCGCTCGCGTCCGACGATGGCACCGGCCCGATCGCTGGTTGGAAGCTCCGCGGGGTGAAGGCCACCGCCACCGGCGACGGCGTGCGCCTCGAAGGCAGCGGACGCAACCCATTCCTCGGCACGGCGAAATACAAATTCACCGGAGCCTCCAAGCTGCAAATGCGGGTGAAAGCACCCGCGGGTGGGCCGGGGCAGATCCAATGGCGGCTTGCCGACGAGACGGACTTCGCCCCGGACCATCTCGTGAAATTCGATCTCGGTGGTGGCGACGAATGGCGCAACGTCGCCGTGTCGATCCCCGCGCGCGGCAGCGTGGTGCAGTTGCGCGTCTTCCTCCCCGCCGACAAAGGCGCGATCGAACTCACTGAGCTGAGCGTGGGCGGTTCGTCGGCGAAATCTTCCAAAAAATGAACGCAGCCATCCGCTCCCTCCTCGCTCTCACCGCCCTGACCTGCGCGGCGCTCGCGCAAAACGCCCTCACCCCCGAGCGTCTCGCCGAGTGGCTGAAGCGCTACCCCGAAGCCGACACGAACAAGGACGGCACGCTCTCGATGGAGGAAGCGCGCGCCGCTTACGCGAAGCTGCGTGGCGAACAACGACCCGCGAAAACCACCGCGAGCAGCGACGCGAATCCGCCCACCTTCGCCGATGTCCACTATGGTCCGCACGAGCGCAATGTGCTCGATTTCTGGCAGGCGAAATCCAGCGCACCGACGCCGCTCGTTGTCTTCATCCACGGCGGTGGCTTCGTCAGCGGCGACAAATCGAAGTCGCGCGGAGACAAGCTCATCCAGCAATGCCTCGACGCCGGCGTTTCCTTCGCCGCGATCAACTACCGCTACCGCACGACGGCGCCGATCCAGGACGTGCTGCGCGATTGCGCGCGCGCGATCCAGTTCCTCCGCAGCAAGTCCGGCGAGTGGCACATCGACAAATCGCGCGTCGCGTCCTACGGCGGTTCCGCGGGTGCCGGCACGTCGCTGTGGCTCGCGTTTCACGATGACCTGGCCGATCCGGCGAACGCCGATCCCGTGCTCCGCGAGTCCTCGCGTCTCTGCTGCGCGGGCGCGATGAGCTGCCAGTTTTCCTACGATGTGCTGCGGTGGTCCGAGCTGTTCGGCGATGAAGCGGTGCGCCGCTTTTCGGAACCGGACGCGAATTGGCCCGCCTTTTACGGGCTGAATTCGGACGATGATTTGAAGGGTCCTACCGGCCTGAAGGTGCGCGCCGATTGCGACATGATGGGCTTGATCTCGAAGGACGACCCGCCGGTTTTCCTCAGCTCCTCGATGCGCGGCGGCGAGATCACCGACCGCGGCCAATACCTGCATCACCCCAAGCACGCGCAGGCCATCTACGATCATTGCCACGAGCTCGGCCTCGTCGCCGTCGCCACTCTGCCCGCGCTCAGCGTCGCACCGCCGAAAGACGGTCCCGGCGACTTGCGCGCCTTCCTTTTCAAATACCTCGGCGTCGCGACGGAAGCGCAGTGATGAAAGGTCTCGCCGTGCTCGCGTTTTCAGCGTTCGCCGCGGCGGTGCTCGGCGGGGACCCGGTGCCGTGGAAGATCGCGATCATCGGCGACTCCACCGTGTGCGACTACCCGGCCGAACAACCGCAACGCGGCTGGGGGCAATTCATCGCGGGTTACTTCGATCATTCGGTGAAGGTGGTGAACCTCGCCGCGAGCGGACGGAGCACGAAGACCTTCATCGCCGAGGGTCGGTGGAAGACGACGCTCGAGGAGCAGCCGCAACTCATCCTGATTCAGTTCGGGCATAACGATTCGCACGCGAAGACGCGCCCCGAGTCCACCGACGCGGCGACGGATTACTCCGACAATCTGCGCCGCTACATCGACGAAGCGCGCGCCGCCGGTGCCACGCCCGTGCTCATCACCCCGATGCACCGTCGCACGCTGAACGACGACGGCACCTTGCTCGACATCCTCCAGCCCTACGCCGATGCGATGAAAGCCGTCGCCGCCGAGAAGCGTGTGCCGGTGATCGATCTGCACGCGATGAGCCGCGAGCTTTACCTCAAGACCGGCCTCGACAAGTGCGTGGAGTTTGCAAACTCCGCGACTGACCGCACGCACTTCGGCGAGAAAGGCGCGAGGGCGATGGCGGAGCTGGTGATGAGCAAGTTGCCTGATGCCGTGCCGGAGTGGAAAGCGCGGCTGAAGAAGCCATGAAGGCGATCGTCATCGCGCTGCTCGTCGCGGTGAGCGCGGCCATCGCACGACCGCCGAACATCCTGCTCATCGTCAGCGACGACCAGGGTTATCCCGATCTCGGCTGCATCGGCACCAAGCCGGTGAAGACGCCAAACCTCGATCGCCTCGCGGCGGAAGGCGTGCGCGCGACCAGCTTCTATGTGACGTGGCCGGCTTGCACGCCGTCGCGCGGGAGCATTCTCACCGGACGCTACCCGCAGCGGAATGGGCTATACGACATGGTTCGCAACGACATGGTCAACTACGGGCATCGCTACACCGCCGAGGAATACGCGCTCTCGCCGGAGATGACCCTCGGGCTCGATCCGCGCGAGATCACGATTGGCGATGTGCTGCGCCGCGCGGGCTATGCGACGGGCGTCGTGGGCAAATGGGACTTGGGCCAGGCGCGGCGTTACCTGCCGCTCCAGCGCGGCTTCGACTTCTTCTACGGGCATGGCAACAACGGCATCGATTACTACACCCACGAGCGATACGGCGTCCCGTCGATGTTCCGCGGAAACGAGCGCACGCAGGAGGATCGCGGCACCTACGCGACCGATGTGTTCAAGCGGGAAGCGCTCGCCTTCATCCGTGCGAATTCCGCGAAGCCGTGGTTCCTCTATCTGCCGTTCAACGCTCCGCACGGCGCGTCGTCCTTCGCGCCGGGCACGGAGAAGACCGCGGGCGACAAAGGCGAGGCGGTCGGCGTGCAAGTGCCGGACAAATACGCTGCGCCTTATCGCGCGCTGGGCCTCCCGGATCCGCTCGCCCGCTACTACGGCGCGGTGACCTGCATGGACGAAGCGATCGGCGCACTCCTCGACGAACTCCGGGTGCGCGGCCTCGAACGCGACACGCTCGTCGTCTTCCTCTCCGACAACGGCGGCAGCGGCAATGGCGACAATGCGCCGCTGCGCGGGAAGAAGAGCACCATGTGGGAAGGCGGGCTGCGCGTGCCGTTCATCGCACGCTGGCCCGGCCACCTGCCCGCCGGGCGGGTGAGCGATGACTTCCTCACCACGCTGGAACTCCTCCCTACCTTCGCCGCCGCCGCCGGGGCGAAGCTCCCGGACGCGACGCTGAATGGCTTCGATGCGCTGCCCGTGCTTGCGGGCGAAAAGCCATCGCCGCGCGAGGAGATGTTCTGGCAGCGTCGCGGAGATCGGGCAGCGCGCGTCGGGCAGTGGAAATGGGTCAGCGCGGCGAAAGGAGGCGGGCTCTTCGATCTGGCTGTCGATCCCGGCGAAAGCAAGGACTTGTCGAAAGAGCAGCCGGAGGTGTTGGAGCGTGTCAAAGCGCGCTTCGCCGCGTGGCGGCAGGCCATGGACGCCACCGTGCCGCGCGGACCGTTTCGCGACTACTGATTCCATCTTTCAGAACCAAGCCGGTCGTCCCGGAGGCGGTGCGCCCAAGGAGCGGCGAACTCCAGTTCGCCGACCCTCGCACGCGCCGGAGGCGCCCATCTTTTTTTGGCAAGGCGGCAGACTTGGACGTGCGCCCGCCCACCCCTTCCCTGTCTGCAAGTGCGCCTCCGGCGCAGCGTGGGGTTCGGCGAAGTGGACTTCGCCGCTCCTTGGCGTGACCGCTTCCGCGACCGGCAGCTTGGTTTTTAGGGTGGCATGATTCAGCCGCACGCTAAAATCCCGTGGTCGGAAACCAGCGGCTGTAGTGGTTGTCGCCCAGGCGGGTGAGTGGGATCGACTGTGGTTGCGGCACGCCTTTCTCCGCCCAGCGGGCCACAGCCTCGCGATGACCGAGCATGCCGAGCGTGTCGAAGAGGTTGCCCGCAGCACCATCTGGCCAGCCCTTCTCGACCTGTGGATCCCAGATGGCGATTCCATCTGCGCCGGCCGCGTAGTAGTCCGCGACCTGCCTGCACAACTCCTTTGGTTTGCCGGGCTTCCAGGAGATGACGAAAGGATAGACGCCGACCTTGGTGCCTGCCGTGATGCGTTTGTAGTAGGCGACGTCGGGCGTGGAAAACGAGGTGTGATGCGCGAACCACGCAATGCCCAGGTCATCCACCAAACCTCGCGCAATCCACCTCGGAAGATCGAAGCCGAACTTCCGGTTGTCCGCCTCCTTGCTGAAGGTGCCGAGCGAGATTTTGTAACGTTGCTGGCGTCCTTGCTGCCGCGCGGTGTCGTCGAGCAGCGCGCGAATTTCGGTGAGGAACTCGGTCATGATCTCGGCGCGCAGGTCGAGGATGCGCGGATCATCTTCGGGCACTGCACGGGCGTCGGCATGATATTGCGCCTGAAACCGCGCGCTGAAGGCATCTTCCCACAGCATCATCGGCATGCCGCGATGGAAGAGCAGCCCCATCCCATCCGGCTCCAGCGCCAGGGTCTCGCGATAAATTTCCAGGATCTGCTGACGCACCTCGGGCACGGCATAACTCAGGTACATCGCCGGGGTGCCATCGCGATCGACGCAGCGCCATTCGGGATGCGCCGCGTAGAATTTGCTGTTGAAGGTCTCGTCGAGCGGCATCGCCGCCTGCCAACCCGCGGGCCGGACCATGACGTGAAACTCCACGCCCTGCGCCCGTGCGGCCTCGCGGGCGACTTGCAGCGGATTGATGCCTTTCTTGAACAGCGTTTTCAGCGTGCTGGTGAAGGTCGCGTTTGCCCCGCTCGAAAAATCCACCGTGCCCTCGCCGGGAATGTTGCCCACCTTCGACGGATAGCAGACGAGGTCCGCGCCCAGAACTTGGAACCACCACTTGCCGATGTCCGAACTCTCGAAGCCGCGAAAGTTCGCCGCCAGGTCGTCGGCCGTTTGCGGTTTGTAGGGCCAGATCCAACTATGCCCGTCGAAGGTGGCAATGGACGTGCGCGTCCGGGACTTATCCGCGCTGTGCTCCGCATGATAGGCCGCGACCTCCTGCGCCGTGAGCGGCACCGCCTTGAGGTAACAGACCGTCGCAGGCAGCGAAGGCAACGGGGCGAATTCGACCGACTGCCCATCGAGATTCGCCATCGTGAGGAATAGCTCCTGAATGGCGTCGCGCCGGTTTGGCAGCAGCGGGAGATGATTCGCCATGTGCCGGAAAATCTTCTCGCTGCTCAGCTTCGCTTTGAGTCCGTTGGCTATAGGCACGATGGCGTTGCTGGTGGTGGCCAGACCGAGGTAGATCGCGTGCCAGCCTTGGGCCTTCATCGGCACACTCACCGTCGGCGCACCCGTGCCCGCGTAGCACGACAAAGCCCATCCTTCCCGATCCGCCGTGGCATACGGCAGGAGCTTCCATTTGCCCTTCTGCCGCACGCCCTTGATCAACGCCGACGCGGGCGCCGCTTGGGAAAGATCGGTCTGCACGATCGCCGCCGCATTTTGCGACCAGCGCCGCGCGTCGGTCGGGAAAAGGTCAGTCGGCGGAGACGCGACCAGACTGGCGGCAGGCTCCGCCGCGCAGCAGACGCTGGCGATCAACGCTGCTTTCAAGGTGAGGGCCAGGATGGAATGGGAGGACGAGCGCATGGGGAGCGATGCAGGGGCGGATGGGATTGTGTATATCGTCGCGATGCTATCGATGCTGCAAACCATCGTCCTCCCGCGGCCCGAGATTCGCAACGCCACCATCAGGGAAGCCTTGGAGGCTCCGAAGAAATGACCGTCACCCGGTGCGGCGGGCGCGACAGCAATTTCCTCCCAGTCAGTCGCCTACGGCGATGAGCCGAATGCCCGGGTATCCGGGAGAGTTTGCCCTCTCGTCCCCACGAAACTCCGTCTCCTTTCTGGCGAGCGGCGCATCTTGCGCTGCGGCCTTTCCGACCGGGTGGAAAGTTCGTTCCTGCAAGACGCCCACCCGACCCGAGACACCTGCCTCTCTTCCATGCGCCTGCTTCATTCTGAAAGATGGGATCACACCCGCCGCACACGATGCGCACTGCGGCTCGCTGCGGCGAACACCAGCACCGCGAGAGGCAAGGCCAGGGAAACCGGCTCGGGCACGACATTCGCAATGACCATGCTCGTCTCGAACTGCGCCCCGTTATCCAGGCTCGTCATCGATAGCTCGAAGATCAGGTCGAGCGTGCCGGTCACCTCCTCGTGGAGGGCGCCGAGATCGAGCGGATGGTTGTTGAAAAAACTCAGCGCGGACGCCTGCGTGGCGAAGGATTCGTCGACGACCGTGAGCCCCTCGCGCTCGATGGTGAAGTGCAGATCGGAGAACCCACCGCCGAGGGTGGCGGTGGGATCGAGCAGGCCGATCTTGAGGAATCCATCCGGATGGCTGGAAATGTCGAGCGAGAGGCTGGCGGCCGAGGTGTAGGTGGTCAGGACGCCGGTCGCGATGCTGAAGGTCTTGGTGCCGAGGAGGAACAGGGCGAGCGGCGTGTTGCCGCCGCCCGGAGGGTTGAAGGCGGCGGTGACGAGCGGATCGCCGATGAGTGCGTTCGTGACGTCGCCAGCCAGCGGCAGCGCGGAGCCGTAGGCGAGGGCGTTGAAGCTGCCGCCCGTGGCGGTGAAGCTGCCGCCGACGGAGCCCAGCGTCCGCGCGGTGAGGTCCGGGTGATTCGTTGCCCTGGCCTCGAGGGCGAAAGCCGAGACGATGCCGGAACTCGCGCTCGATTGCGCGTTCGAACTCGCGCTGCGGCCGGCGGCGGTGGTGATGGCTTCGGCGATTTTGGTGCTCGTGGTCGTCGTGGCCGAGGCCGTCGCGCTCGCGAGTCCTTTGAGGCCAAAGGTTCCCGCACCGCTGTTCGAGCCGCGGTCTCCGCCGATGGCGTTGGCGGTGGCCTTCACGGAGTTGGCATTGGAAAGGGTCAGGTTGGCGGTGCCATTGCCGCCATTGCCCGGGGTCGCCGTGTTGGAGCCGTTGCCGCCGGAACCCCCCGTGGCGCGGGCGGTGCCTTCCAGCACGCCGTTCGCCGGGTTGGTGGCCGTGAAGGTCGAGAGTGCGGCGGCGCCATGTCCGGCAGCGCCCGCGCCCGCGCCGCTCCCGCCGCCTCCTCCGGTGGACTGCTGCGTGAGCCGCAAGGTGCCGGTCGTCGAACCGCTCACGGCATTCGTCATCGTGCTCACCGCACCGGCACCTGCCGTGGAAGTCACCCCGAAGTTGACGCCGCCCCCCGAGCCTCCGGTCTGCGTGGCGGTGACCGTCACGGTCGAGCCGAGCGTGGACGAACCGGAAGCCGTCGCGCTGGCGGTGCCCCCCGCGCCCGCGGTGCTCCCCGCCGCTTCCACGACTCCGCCCTGACCGCCGCTCGCCGTGGCGGTGACGTTGACGGCATTGCTCCTCGTGTTGCTGCCCGTCGCATTCGCGGTGGCTGCTCCGCCGGTGGCGCCATTGGTGCCGAAGGCGCCGCGCCCGCCCTGGCTGCCAAAGGCATTCGCGTTCACCGTCACCGCACCGCCGGTGTTGGTCCCGTTTGCCGTCGCGTTCGCGCTGCCCGCCGCGCCCGCCGTGCCGCCGGCACCGTTCCGCTGGCCTCCACCGCCTCCGGTCGCCGTCGCGGTGAGCGTGAGCGCCGCCACGTTCTTGCTGCGGGTGAGCGAAGACGTGCCGTTGCCGCCCGCACCCGCCTGCCCGCCGGTGAAGGCATTGCCACCCGCGCCGGCCACGGCCTCCTGGGTCAAAATGAGATTGCTGGTGGTGGAAGCATCCCCGTCCACCAAGTTCACGAGATTGACGGCAGCACCCGCTCCTCCGTTGATCCCCGTCGAGCCGGTCTGTCCGGCACCGCCCGCGCCGCCGACGGCCCGGCCGGAGATCGTCACGTTGACCGCGCCGGGGGAAAGAGAGATGCCGCGGACCTGCCCGAGCGTCGCCGCACCGCCGGCGCCGGCCGGGTTGGTCGCGCCCGCGGAGTAAACCGAACCGCCCGCACCGCCGGTCGAGACGGCGCGAAAATCCAGCGAGCCGGTCGAGGAAGTGTCGATGGTTACTGAGGCCGCGCCCCCGGGCGCCGCCGTGAAGCCGTCGCCACCCGCGCCGCCCGTTGCGTCCACATTCAAGTTCAGTGAACTCGGACCGCTTTGGGTAAAGCTCGACGTGGACGTCGCGTCGCCGGCCGCGCCACCCGCGCCCGTCGTGCCCCCGCCGCCGAGCCCACCGGTGGCGCGCTGAGTCAAGGTGAGCGCGCCGGTCGTTGCCCCGCTGGCCGCATTCGCCGCTGTGGCGTCGGCCCCATCGCCGCCCGCCGGACCGCTCCCGCCATTTCCACCCGTCGAGAGAACGGTGACCGAAACCGGCCCACCCAAGGTGGAAGCGCCGTAGCCCGTCGCGCTCCCCACCGCGCCGGTACCACCCACATTGCTGCCACCCGCCCCCTGCCCGCCATTCCCGCCAGTGGCGGTGGCCGAGCCAGTCACCGCCGCCTTGCCGGTCAGCGAAATCGCGGCCGTGCCCGTGCCGCCCATCCCGCCGTTGTTGAGACCGCTGGTGCTGGCACCGCCGCCGCCGAAGCCACTGACCGAGCCATTGAGCGACGAAGCGGTCGTGTCGGTCAGCGTGAGCGTGGAGCCTCCGTTGCCGGCGAGTCCCATCAGGCCGTTGAAAGAGCCGCCTGCATTGCCGCCGCGCGCGGTCTGCGTGAGCGTCAGCCCGCCCGTGGTCGATCCGCCGATGGCGTTGGTGAGCAAGGAATCCGCACCGTTTCCACCCGCGCCCCCGGACTTCGCCCCGAAGCCGCCTCCGCCGCCGGTCTGCGTGGCGGACACGCTGACCGAGCCGCCACCGGTCGAGATGCCCGAGACGGTGCCGAGCGTGGCCGCCCCGCCGGAGCCACCGAAGCCACCCGGAACTCCGATCACATTCGATCCATTGGTTCCGCCGCCGGCCCCCCCACCGCCGGTGGACTGCACCGAAACATTCACCGAGCCGCTGGAGGAATTGCTCGCCGTGGCGCTCGTCGTCGCGCTCCCGCCGGCACTGCCGTCTCCACCATCGCCGGGCGAAGCTCCATTGCCCCCGGAGCCGCCATTGCCGCCGCTGCCTCCCGTCGCCGCGGTTTGCGCGCTGGCCGATCCCGCCACCACGGTCGTCGTCGCCGTGGCGTTCGCATTCCCACCCGCCCCGCCGTTGGCGCCATTGCCGCCGAAGGTCGGGCCGGGGGAACCAAGGAAGCTCGCGCCGCCTCCGCCGCTGCCACCGCTCCCACCCGTGGCCGTCGCCTGATTCGCCGCATCCCCCGGCACGGCGGCCGTCGCATTCGCGTTCCCGCCAGTGCCACCCGCGCTCCCGTGCGGGCTGGCTGGAGGTGGACCTCCCGGGACGCCAGTGGCGCCCGCGGTTCCGTTGGCGAGAATGGTCCCAGCCTGGGTCGCGCAGGCGAGGCTGGCAGTGCAGAGCGCGGTGAGGATGACGCACCGCCGACGATAGCTGGGTCTGATTTTCATTTGGTAGAATAGATTCCGGGAAACTCTGACCGTGCCGTGTCGCGACTGGACCACCTGAGAAACGAGTAGCTACCTCAAGCACGCGGGAGGCAAGGAATTTTAATGGGATCACTTGACCAGACGCCACACCCACCGCTCCCCATCCGGAGGCACTTTGTTTTCCGTCGTGCGATGAAGGGCACGCCTTGTCCCAAACGAACAAGGAGAAGATCGTTCTTTCAGTTTTCAAAAAACGCGCCAGAGGTGTTGTTCTACCGGTAACGTGTCGTGCTTAATCCCCCAGTCCCGACTTCCCTCAAAACATCTTTCTGCATGAACCTCCCCCACCTCCTCCGCACGGTTGCACTAGCCACCGCCACCATCCTCAGCACTTCAGCCGCGCCTGCAGCGACCCCAGCAGCCAAGCCGAATATCCTGTTCATCGCGATCGACGACTTGCGCGACTGGGTTCACTACCTCGGCTACAAACAGGTCAAGACACCGAACCTCGATCGACTCGCGGCGCGCGGCGTCACCTTCACCCATAGCTACTGCGCCGCGCCGGTATGTAATCCCTCGCGCACCGCGCTGATGTCCGGGCTGCGGCCTTCGACCAGCGGCGTGTATGACAACGGCACGGACTGGCGGAAGATCATTCCCGATGTCGTGACGCTGCCGCTGCACCTCCGCGCGAATGGTTACTACGCAGCGGGTGCGGGGAAGATCTATCATGAGTCCTATCGCCGCGCGACGGATTGGGATGACTATCTCAAGGAAGGAGCCACCGACGCCGACGATGTGGAGAACCCGGGGAAGGGCAAAGGCAAGAAGGCGATGAAAGCCGCGGGCAGCGATGCGGCGAACGACGGCGTGGGTGGCATTAAGTTCAAGCCACTCAACTGCGAGGATAAGGACATGGTCGATTACGCGACCGTCTCCTATTGCCTGAAACAACTCGCCGCGCCTCATGATAAGCCGCTCTTTCTCGCCTGCGGCCTGCACAAGCCGCACATGCCGTGGGATGTGCCGAAGAAGTATTACGACATGTATCCGCTCGATAAGATCCAGCTCCCGAAAGTGCTCGAGCACGATCTCGATGACATCCCGCCCGCGGGCGTGGCCATGGCGAAACCGAAAGGCGATCACGCGGCGATCGTCGCCTCCGGACGCTGGAAGGACGCGGTGCAAGGTTATCTCGCCGCGATCACCTTCTGCGACGCGATGATCGGCCGACTGATGGATGGCTTTGATCAAAGCACTTACAAAGAAAACACGATCATCTGCCTGTGGAGCGATCACGGCTGGCACCTCGGCGAAAAGGAGCACTGGAGAAAATTTGCCCTGTGGGAGGAAGCGACGCGCGCACCGTTTCTGATGGTGGTGCCGGGTCTGACCAAGGCTGGCAGCGTGTGTGAAAGGACGACGGACTATATGAATATCTACCCAACGCTCTGCGACCTCACCGGCATCCCGATCCCGAAGCACGTGGAAGGTGTGAGCATTCGTTCGCTGCTGGCGAATCCCGCGGCAACATGGGACCGACCGGCGCAGACCACGCACGGCTTTAAGAATCACGCCGTGCGCACCGAGCAGTGGCGCTACATCCGTTACGCTGATGGCAGCGAGGAACTCTACAACGAACAGACCGATCCGCTGGAGTGGAC
>JANPHH010000658.1:0-31269 GCA_031424375.1 Chthoniobacter sp.
CGACGCCCGAGCGGCCGGTCGGCGCCGGTCGCAGCGGCCAGAATTTGGTGCCGTTTCTGCCGCCGCCGGCACCGGGGTAGTTGCCGATCGGCGCGGGATAGATCATGGGGTAATTGACCGTGACAGCCTGGTTGTCGGTGACGCCGATCACCTGGAACTCGCCGTCATACGGCCCTCCCGTCGGAACGTCTGTTGCGACCCAGACATGATCGCCGATCTGCAGGTTGTGATTCACGCTCGTCCTGAGCCGCACGGTGGTGCTGCTCAATGCGTCGTAACTGCCGGACAGATAGGGCAGCAGCAGCTTGCCGTTCCGGGCGGACGCCGGCGTATCGGCGGTGAAGACGGTGAAGGAATTCGAGCCAGCGGTCTGCACGTCGTAAACTCCATCCGCCGGGCGGGGTGAGCCGGAGAGGAAGCTGAGATGCACGCGGCTTTTGGCGCAACGCTTGAAGTTCCCGAGGGCCGTATTGGCCACGGTGCAATTCACGGGGACGGAGAAGGTGTTCGCGTCGATGACGGTCACGGTATGGTGGCCGTTGATGGCGGGGCTGAAGGTGCCGGTGTTAATGCTTCTGACTTCCACCACCGCGCCGGTGGTCAGACCGTGACCGGCTGACGTGAGGATGGTGGGATTACCCACTGTTGCCGGGGCGGTGAAGTTCGAGGTCGTGGCATCGCCACGCACGTCGATGTTCGTCTGTGGTGATATCGTGAAGACGGTCAGCACATTGCTCCCTGCCGCCTGCGAGTAAGTTTTGCCCAGCATGCCGGTGGCGCTCACCACGAGGTTGGTGGCGCCGACGATGCTGCCGGTGTTGGACGCGGTGGCCGCAGTGCAATTGACCGGCACGGTGAAGGTGGTCGGGCCGGTGACGGTGACGCTAAAGGCGCCATTGATGCTCGGGGAGGTGCTGCCACCCGTGACGCCGGAGATGGTCACCAGGTCACCCGTGGTCAACCCATGAGCGCTCTGCGTGGTCACGGTCGCGGGATTGCCCACAGCGACCCCGGCGATCGACTGGGTGGATGACACCGAGTAGGCCGTGCTGGTGGGATTGTCGTAAGGCGTCAAGGTCTGCCCCGGAGGCGTGTAGTTACCCGTGAAGTCCAGGCTCACATTGAAGCCGGAGTCGAAGTCATTCGGAGTCGAAGTGACGATGCGGAACTTATCTGACGAGGTGCCGCCAAGCTGGGTATAGGTGCCGGTGAAAGGCAGGCTCGGGAAGGAGCGTGCCGGTCCGGTGATGCGCAGGATGGGCTCGCGCTGCTTGCCGTGCGTATCCGAGGCAAAGGCCGCTGCGGAATTGCGCGCCTCGCCATCGAGGAGGATCTGAGTGACCACGGCGGCAAGGTCGCCGCGCACGCCGGCGCCATTGTCGCGGAACTTCTGCACCACGCGATAGACGTAGCCGGGGCTCGGCTGGCTTTTCACCAGGCGCTGGATGAGCTGGCGGCAGATGTAAGGCGCGACACTGTCGTTCTCGACGATGTTCCGATGCGCGCGGTCCAACTCGGTCAGGCCGTATTCGTCGTATGGATGGGGAAGCGTGGTTCCGCTGCTGTTGGACTGCGAGCCGCCGACCGTAATGATGCCGCCCGTGTCGTAGCCACCGATGCCGAGGCCATCAGCGGCGATGACGGTGGCGCCATAGACAAAGCCGTCGTTGGCGGTCGGCGCGACGGTGCAGTTGATGCCGACGCGGAAGGCCGTGGGACCGGTCACTTCCGTGACGAGATGGTAGCTATTAATCGAGTTCGGACTGTTGAAAGTGCCGCCGCTGAGGTTGGCGATGCGCACGGTGTCGCCCACTTTCAACCCATGCTGGGTGCTGGTCTGGATGTCCGCCGGCGAAGCCACCGTGACACCCGTGATATTGACCCGTGGCGTCTGCCCGGTGGCCGGCGGGAGGACGATGCGGTTGAGCAGGAGCTTGCTGCCGCGCTCGTGCCGCGCGGGCACCAGCACCATCGGGTTCTGATAGTCGGCACTGGGACTGAAGCTGGTGGGCAGACGGCCATTGCTCTGGAGATCTTGCGCGTAGTTCCAGCCGGTAAAGGTGGCGGCAAAGCCGAGGATCTCGGGCTGGCGGTAAGTCGGGACAAGATTGGCCTTCGAGTCGAGCTTGAGCCTGCCATCGTCCCAGCGCGCATAGAGGCCGACGGAGAAGAGCTGCAGAATCTCGCGCGCATAGTTCTCATTCGGATGCCGCCCGATGGTCAGGTCGGCGAGCTGATTGGCGCGCATGTCGAGGAAGAGACCCATCGCGGGCGTGAGCGTGACTGCCTGCAACAAGCCGGAATACGTGCCACTGTCGGGGAGACCCGGCGTGGGCAGACAATGGGCGATGAGATCGTCGTAGTAATCGGCGAGCACCTTGGCGTTTTCGGCGAGCGGCCCCTGGTTGTTCAGATAAGAAATGACCGTGATCTGGCTGAGGGCGAAGGCGAGCCGCTGGCGCAACTGATCCTCGCCGGTGACGGCAACCTTCCACCAGGTGTTCACGAAGTTCTCCGGTGGATTCAGTTCGGTGACATCCGTGGTCGCCAGTGCCGCGACGTCGCCGGAGGTCGTACTGGCGGGCTTCGTCAATTGGTCGGCGATCCACGCCGCGAAACCATTGGCCTTCACATAGGCGATGTCGCTCGGACTCGCGCCGAAGGTCGCCTGATTGAGAAAGCGCGCCGCGCCTGCGTCGGTAGCGTGATCGTCGGGATAACCGAGATCGGCGTAGGCGGCCGCATTGGGCGGCGTCTGCGACCCATTGATGAGCGCGAAGGTGCCGCGAATCTCACCCGCGGGATAAAGGGCGGAGTGGATATTGATGTAAGCCTTGCCGCGCTGGATCGCATCCACGACCTGCGCCGCGGTCTGGAAGGTGCCTCCGGGGACGATATTCCAGATGTATTCGCCGGGATTAGGATGCAGCTCCGGATGGAACGTATCGATGTCGTCGATGTCGAAGATGATCTCGCCCTGCGGATGGGTAATGAGCCCATCGACGTAGCCATCCACGTGGAGATGATAGGCCGTCCTGGGCGAGACGAGGCCGCGATACTCAAACTTCAGGATCGCCTGGGTGCCCGCGGCATTGACGCGCAGGCTGGCCGAGCCGCTCGCCGTGGTCGCCGCGCCGGCCTGCGGCCCGAGGTTGCAGGCGTAGAGCGTGCCGGTCGGGGCGACGGAGATCGGATAGTCGTAGGGCTGGAAGACGTAGCCCGGCATGGTGCCGCTGAGCGGGAAACCGCGAAGCGCCGCGCCGCCATTGGCAATCTGCACGGGAGTGCCGTCGGGATTGGCCGCACCCGAGACGGCAATGGCCGCCCCGACATCGTCCTGGCACCAACCCACCGACACATGGTCGTCGGCGTCGGCGCCGGTGTTATGCAGCACCTCGAAGTAATACTTCTCGCCCGCCACAAAGGTCAGCCAGGAGCTGATCTGGCCCGGCTGCGCATTCCAGACCTTCTTGCCGGTGCCCGTGGGCATGACCACGGCGCGCCGGACTTTGTTCACCGTCTCGGCATCGTTGGAGATATAGAGTTCGGCCACATTGTTCGCAGCGATCCAGAAGTAATAGTTGCCCGTCTTCGGCGGGACGAAGTAACCGCGCAACCGCTTGCCGGTGTTGTTGGCATGGTCGCCATCGTCATCCGCGGTCGCGATGGTGGTGTGGCCGGGGTCACCATTCGGCAGCACGATGCTTCTGACGCTGCTGCCCGTAGCCGTCAGCACCTCGCGGGAGAGACCGCCCGCTGGATAGATGGTGAACTGCACGACCGAGCTGCCCCTGACCCCACCTGCGGCAGTATTGGTCGCATTGATCGCGCAGTTGTAACTACCCGCCAGCGTCGGCGTGCCGGAGATGACCCCCGTTGCCCCATTCAAACTCAACCCTGGAGGTAACGCGGCGCTATTCGCATCCAGCGCATAGGTCACCGTGCCGCCGATGTCCGGGCTGGTGAGTGAGTAAATCAGCGGCGTGCCTGCGTAGCCGATGACATCGATCGCCGAAGTGATGGCGGTGAACTTATTGGCCTGCGCGGGCGCGGGGAAGAGCCGGGTCCGCGGGATGATCTCCTGCACCTGGCTCGCACTCCACCAATACAGCTTGGCCTCGGCCGTGGTGCTGGCCGCTGCATTCCAGTAGTCGATCTGAATGTCGTATTGGACCCCGGCTTCCAGATCGATGGTATTGATGTAGTCGGTGGCCGCCTGGGTCGTCCACCGGTCGATGAGCAGCCGCCCATTCACCCAGACCTTCGCGCTATCGTCGCTGCGGAAGTCGATGGTGTAGGTTTCGGAATACTCCGGGAGAATCTGGCCCGTCCACCGCACGGAAAAGGCCCGGTTGGTCGACGCGGGCGACATGCCCGTGGGTCCGGCTACCGCGCCCCAACCATTGGCACCGTTGGAGAAATTGATCGGCCCATCGGTGCGCGACAGTTCCGCCGCTCCAGCAAAGAGGGTCGTCTGGGCGGTGTAGTCTGAGTTGGAGCTGTTGTGGTAGCTCGCGGTCAGGCCCGTGCCATTGGTCCTCCCGGCGGGGAAGATGACCACGCTACCGCTGGTCGTGCCGCCCAGCGTGTACCCGAGCCCCGCCAATGCCTTCACGATGGCAGTCACGTTCGTCCTGCGCGAGAGGTTCGCCTTTGGATTCACATCGAGGAAGACCTCCGCCGCGCCCACGGGGAAGGTGACCGAGGAGGGCAGCGCGAGGTAGTCCGTACCCTCGGTGGCCGTGCCCGTCTTTTGCAACGGCACGGTGATTGAGTTGAAAAGGAGCGGGCCCGCACGACGCACCACGATCCGACCCGTGTCCACCGGCGCCGTCGCCGCATCCGGCGGCTGGGTGGCCGTGACCTCCGTGGCCACCACCGTCACCACATTCGATCCCGCCACTCCCGCGACGAGGCTGGTATGATCATCCGTGGTGCTGCCCGCGGTGTTTGCCGTCGTCGGATCGTATCCCGCCACGCGCTCGGCCCAGTCGCTCACCTGATCGTTGTCCGTATCGATATCCAGTACCTGCACGCGATAGAAATACGAGTCATTCGCAAACTTAGGGACCGGGATGGTCCGCGTCGTGCCATCTCCCGTGAGCGGCGTGCCGAGTGCCGCCCACGTCAGGGAGGTTAGGTTAGGCGACGCTTGCGCGACATATTTCTTGCCTGGTACGGTAGGGAAGCGCAGGTCGATGTTCGCGCCATTCTGAGTCGCTGACGAGATGCGGATGGTCGAACCCGCCGCAAACGGATTGGTGCCTGCCACCAGTTCGCTACCATTGGACAAGCCGTCCTTGTCATCATCCGCGGCCAGCCAGGCAGGGTTGCCAAGTTGCGCCGGCGTGACGCCGTAGCGCATCCGCCAGATTTCGCCGTTCAAGCCGTAGTCGATGGCGGCATGGAGGGAAGCGGGAAGGGTTAGCGTGGCTAGGGCGAGCAACGCGAAGCGGAGTGAAGTATTCATAGGTGGGAAAGTGGTTGCGGCTTTAGCCGCATGGTTAGTGGTGAGGTTCGGCTGAAGCCGAATCCACTTGGTTCAGGACTGTGGCTGCGGCGTGAGCACAGACACCTGCACATCATCCAGGTAATACATGGCAGCTTCCGCCGTCGCATCCTTCGGCACACCGGCTGCGAGGATCATCACCAGCGTGCGAGCACCACGCGGCAGCGGCATTGTCAACGAGAAGGTGTGCCAGCCGGCCTCGCCCGGCACGGTGCCAAAAGTCTGTTGCACGATCGCCACGCCCTCATCGTCTTGTTTCTGCCAGAAGCGGCGACGGGCCTTGTCCGGTGGTTGATCGATCGCGAAGATGCGGATCGCGTAGCGCGAGCTGACCTCGCTGTTCGCCGCGCAGAACGAAGCCGTCACTTGCACCTCCGCATCGCCACCCCGGATGGCCTTCGCTCGCGAGCGCAGATCGAGCATCTGATAAGCCGATGACAAGTTGGTTTTCCCCTGCTTGTTCGGCGGAAGCGGCTCCAGTCGCAGCATCCGCTGCCCTTCCCGCGGCTCGACGCCATTTTCCGCCGTGACCACCCGTCCCGATTTAGCTCCCCACGATCCCACTCGACTCGGCACGTCATGCGCCGTGATTGGCACGGTGCTCTCCAGCCCCGGATCGAAAACCGCCAGCGGCGTCTTTTTCCCAATGGCCGCTCGCTGTGTCACCAAACCAAAAACCACCGACGTGCAAAACGTGCCGAACACAATGCCCGCCGCGATCGCCGTGAGCGGACGCCAGGAGAACCAGCGCTGACGTCCAGCGTGGACGTGGAAATCGGGCGCGCTCGCACTGCCGATGGAATCCACCCAGAGGCTCTCATCCACCGCGAGGCAGGAGTGCGCATCGGCGAGTTGCAAATACAAGTCGCGCGCCGCCGCGTCCGGTCTCAGCCGTTCGTTCAGTCGGCACACCTGCTGTTCGGTCGCGCGACCAACCAGGCAAGCGTGAATCAGTTCGATGAGTTCTTCGGGGTCGGTGTTCATGGCTCTGTCTGAAGTTTTCGCTCGATGCATTGGTGCAAGGCCTGCCGGATGCGTTGCAGCGACTTGTAAATTGCCTCCGCACCACGCCCGAAGCTCGCGGCAAGAGCCTCGATGCTTTCGTCCTCAAAATAGTAGCCGCGCACGAGCCGGTGCTCGTCCTCCGGCAACCGGCCCAGGCAATCCCGCAAATGTTCGCGGCGAGCATCCAGCGGCGCAGCCAGCTCCACGCGCCGCTCGTCCAGCATTGCCGCCACATCCTCCTCGATGAGACGCCTCCGGCGCGACTCCGTGCGCAGATGCAGCCGAGCCTCGTTCAGCGCAAAGCGGCAGGCCCACGGCATGAAAGGCTTGTCCGGGTCATACTTTTCAATGGCCTGCCAGAGCGCGACCTCCGTTTCCTGCACCACATCCCGCGCATCGCTGACGTTTGGCACGAGCGCCATGACGTATCGCAACAGCTCACGCTCTGCCGCCAGGAAGAGCCGCATGAACTGCTCATGCGTCAGCGGCTGGATTGGATCGTTGGAAGCGCTCGAAGCCATTTCTCTCTACTCTGCCGCCGGCGACATGTTTTGGACAAAAATCTGGTGGTCTCCATCGGTGCCGCCCGACGTCCTACCCGGTCCTCACCGGCATCCGCAGGAGGAGTGTCGGGGGGAAACTGGACTTGCCGCATTCCACAATCATCACGGAGCCTTTCGTGATTGCGCCGCCAGCGCGGAGGTTGGACCAGATCGCGGGGAAGCTGCCTTCGCGGCGGGGCGATAGAAGCCCCGTCCCTTTTTAGAGGGCGTCTAAAAAGTTGGGATGCGGAGCAAGTGGCAGGGCGTTTCTGTACAACGCCGGGGTGGTTCTTCAGATGCGGGATCCCCGACCGGCGTCTGACCCAGACGCCCTACAGTCTCGCTCGCAGACTTTTTAGCCGCCCTCATACCTTTTTACATTTCTCTGAGTTGTGCGCGAGCGAAGAAGGACCGCGCTTCACGGCGCGGCCTGCAGGCGGATGAAGAGATTCGCGCTGCTGCGTAGCGCGGGAGTGATGGTGACGGTGACGGTCTCCACGCCTCCCACGGCGGCTCCGGGTGTCTGGATCGCGCCGGTGTCCTGCGTCCAGGTCGTCAGGTTGGGGGACGTCCACACGGTGTAAGTCCGACCCGAAAGCGACGGCGGGCGCCGGGTATAGGTGAAGGTGCCCGACTTCAGGCTGGCCATGGACTTGATGGGCCTGAAAGAGACGCCGCTGGTGGGATTGAGTCCCCAGACGCGCTCGTCGTCATTGCTGACACCATCGCCGTCGAAGTCCCCTTCCGGATTGTTCAGATCGGAGCTGGGCCACTGCGCCGCCCAAGTGGCGAAGTCACCTCCAGCGTAACTAAGATCCATCATTCCGCGCCCCATCGCGTCGCCGACGAGCATGTAAGTTTCGGCGTTGTGGTAGTAGTGATAGTTTTGCGCGTTGTTGGGGCCGGAGGTGCGCCAGTAGCCGCGGCCTTCCATCGTCTTCACGTTGCCGGCAAATTCGGGATACAGCGTAGGATTGCCCACCGCGAGCTGGGCATTGACTACCGTGATCCGGTTGCCCGCAGCGGCCCAACCATCGAAGCCGCAGGAGACGATCACGAAGGGGGCTTTGGCTCTGATTTTACCTGGATAGCGGGCATTGTAGTAGAGGCGCAGTTGCCGGATGAGGCGCGCCAGGTTTTGCTCGTAACGAATCGCCCAGCCGGTGGTCGTGCTCTGGCCGTCGTTCCAACCCTGGAACCAGCCAAAGCCCGCGATTTCAAATCCGCGCGACGCCCAAGACGGATACTGTGTGGCGAAGTTATCGAGGATATCGACGACATTGGTGACGGCATAGAGCGTCCAGAAGGTGGCCCAATTTGCCCCGACTCCCGGTGCGGAAGCGGCTGCGGAAGTGTGGGCCGATTTGCTCACATAGGTCTTTCCAGCGTTCTTCACATAGCAGCCGCTGATGTAGGCGATGCCGGAGGCCCAAGCCTTGGGACCCATGTCTTCCTCGTCCAGGAAAGAATCGTCATACTGTTTGCCGGCATACCAGGCTCCCGTCACCGGAGGCGTGCCGCCCACGGGGTAGTCGTTGTAGTCACCGTAGCCGGGATAGACGGTGCCGCTATAGGTATAGGGCACGCTGCCGGGTGGCAGAAAATCCCAGCCGAGGGCGCGATTGCCGATGGAGGTCTTGATGATGAGGACCGGTTCGTCGTGATGATAGCCAACGACGTGGCCGAAGCCGAGTTCGGGTCCGAAAGAGTCGGTGTCTGCGCCGAATCCCGGAGCCAGCGGGGCATCGCCGAGGGCCGAAATCACACCGCGATACCGCACGTCGTTGCGGACTGTCCATGCGCCGGTGCTGGTGACGAGGTTGGGGAATTTCAGTTCAGTGCCCGTGAGCGTTTGGAGGGTGTCGGCCTCCGTGCCGGTCACGCGGCCAAAGCCGACCATGTTGGACTGGCCGGAGAGGATGAAGACTTTCACCGGCTTGGTGCCGGTGCCCGTGGAGCTATCGGGATCAGGCAACGGATAGGGCGTGGTCGGCTTGTCGCCGGGGTCGGTGGGATCCGTGTAGGCGGCGGCGACTTCATACCAGTCCTCCGCGTTATCGCCGTCGGTGTCGCGCCGCAGAGGATGCGTGCCGGTGTTGGTTTCGCTGACGAAGATGCCGGTGTTTGTCTCGACGCCGTCGCTCAGGCCATCGCCATCGGTATCCACCTTCTTCGGATTGGTGCCGGTGTTGCTGGCGCTGACCCAGATGCCGGTGTTCGATTCAGCTCCATCGTTGATACCGTCACCATCGCTGTCCGCCTTCAGCGGATCGGTCGCCGGGCGGCTGCCCACGCCGGTCAGTTCGGGGCCGTCTTTGAGGGTGTCATTGTCCGTGTCTGAGTCGAGCGGCAAGGTGCCCCGCTGGTATTCCTGCAAGTTAGTCAGGCCGTCGGCGTCGAGGTCGTCGCCGGGATTCAGGGCCGTGCGCGACGAGGGACTGGTATTCGCCAGCTCGAAGGTATCCGGCAACCCATCGCCGTCGGTGTCGGTGACCACAAAGGAAAACCGCGTCCCAGTAACCGGGGTGCCGGTGGCAGCGCCGTTGAGATAAGAATCGATCCGCCAATAGTAGGTGGCGCCCGTGGGAGCGCTCACCGTATGGGTCGTCCGGTTGAGCCCGGCGCTGACGACCTTGGTCAGTGCTGAGGCATTGGTGCCGAACCACACATCCACCCAGACATTGGTCCCCGTAGTGGCGGGCAAGTTCGTCCAACTCAGCGCCACATTCCCCGCCGGAACCGTGGCTCCGTCCAACGGCGAGGGGCGCATCGGATCCTCGAGATCGAGATGAAAGACGCGGTCTCGGGCAGTGGTGAGGACAAGAGTGGCGCTGCCCACACCGATATCACCGGAATCGTAGTACGTGCCAATGCGGGCGTTGCTGACGCTGGCAGTGTAGGAAAGATAGGGAATTCCGGTGGTGTAGGACACGCCAGAATCCATGGCCACGTCGATGCCGTAGGTCGTATTGGGTGCCAGCGTGCGAGGTGTCGCCAGCGTCCAAGTCATGTAAGCTCCGCTGGCCGTGTCCACCGTCTGGGTGAAAGTCTCGCTGCCGCCGGGGAGCAGGGTGAAAGTGGTTCCCGACACCGTCCCCACGCGGAGGGTGTAAGTCGTCGGCGCCGCCTTCATATTTCCCGCACTGATTTTGTAAGTGAGCGACTTGAGCAGGACGGCGGAAGTCCCGGTCGTGAAGGTCTGCCCCTTCGCCGCGTCGGCCGGGTTGGCCTCATTCGAGGTTTGGAAAAACCATTTATCCGTCCCGGTCTGCGCGCCGAGGTTCGCGATATCCGTCGCCTGGACTACTGGCGCGGTCGTGCTGCTCGAAAAAGTGCCTGCGTGGAGCGAACTGGCGGGCATGAGAACGCTGAACAGGGCGGTGAGGATGGTTTTGAGTTCCATGGATTGGGGAGTCGGATGGGGTGCAGAGCTGAGACGGAAGGCGGCGCGTCTCGGGGGTGACGAGTTTCAGGGCGCGAATGCTGGTTGCTGGAAGAGCTCGGAAGACGGGCTTCCCGCAGCGCTGCACGGCACGTTCCAGCCCTTGGGGGCTTGCAACAACCGATTCGACGATTGGCACCTGGCCATTATTGGGCCAAGATGTTGAGCCGTGAGCAACGTGAACTTTCTCTCCATCACCGATCAGGTCGTGGGGCATCTCCGCCGGGAGATTCTCAGGGGACGCTGGAGTGGCACGATCCCAGGAAAGCACCAACTCGCGACGGAACTGGGGGTCAACAACAAGACCGTAGAGGCTGCGCTGCGGCAGTTGGAAAAAGCCGGGCTGCTTGTCGCTCAAGGAGCCGGACGCAAGCGGCTCATCCAGGCGCCCGCCGGCGGCACCGTGTCCGCGTTGCGGATCGCCTTTCTGCTCAATGAGGGGGAGCACGAACTGCAAACCGCCTACCATGTGGAACTCCACCATGCACTCATCGAAGCGGGGCACTCCGTGCTGTATGCCTCGGAATCCCTTGGCGACCTGAATTTCGAGGAACAGCGCGTGGCCGGGCTGGTCCGTCAGACCGGTGCGGATGCGTGGGTGGTCAGCGCTGGGTCACGGAATATCCTCGAGTGGTTTGCGGGCCAGTCGGTGCCCGCCTTTGCTCTCTTCGGACACCGGATCGGCGTGAAGATCGCCTCCGTCGGCCCAGACAAAATACCCGCCTTCGCCACGGCTACCCGGCAACTCGTCGATCTGGGTCACCGTCGGATTGTGTTGCTCTGCCGTCGTTTGCGGCGACTTCCGCAGCCCGGTGCCAGCGAGTCGGCCTTTCTCGCGACGCTCGAAGCCCACGGCATCCCCGTGGGCGATTACAACCTTCCCGACTGGGAAGAGACCAACGCGGGCTTTCAAACCTGCCTCAACGCGCTTTTCCATGTCACGCCGCCGACTGCCCTGATCATCGAAGAGGTTCCCTACTTCGTCGCCGCGCTGCAATTCCTCGCCCGCCGAGGCATCCGCGTGCCGGGAGACGTGTCGCTCATCTGCACGGATGACGATCTGGCCTTCGCCCACTGCGAACCGCCCGTCGCCCGGATCACTTGGGACAGCCGCCCCCTCGTGCGCCGCATCGTCCACTGGGCCGCCAATGTCAGCCAGGGCAAGCCCGACCGCCGACTCACGCATACCCCGGCGACATACCTGCCGGGAGGCACCGTCGGCCCACCGCGAAAGTCTGGAGCGTGAGGTCTCTTTCGCTGCGGAGAAGGCGAGAGATCGCCGCGGGCTGACCGATTCCTGAACGGATCAAACAAATCGCTGGCTACGTTCCGCCATCAATCATACCCCTGCGGGATGAAGTTCCTCCTTCCGCTCATCGTGCTGTTTGCTGCGCTTCCGCTCCCGCCCGCCACGGCCGCCGACGCAAAGCGCGCCAACGTGCTCTTCATCATCTCCGATGATCTCAACAACCTGCTCGGCTGCTACGGCGAGCCGGATGCGAAGACGCCGAACATCGACAAACTCGCCGCGCGCGGCGTGCGCTTCGATCGCGCGTATTGCACCTTTCCGCTCTGCGGACCGAGCCGGAACTCGATGCTCACCGGCCTGTATCCGAACAGCACCGGCATCCTCGGGAACGCGCAGATCTTCCGGCAGACCATTCCCTCACAGGTGAGCCTCTCGCAGGCCTTTCGGCGGCAGGGTTACTTCGCGGCGCGGATCGGCAAGCTCTACCACTACAATGTGCCCAACTCGATCGGCACGGACGGGCACGACGATCCCGCTTCATGGGAAGTGGAGATGAATCCGGCGGGTGTCGATCGCACCGAGGAACATCCGAAGATCTTCAGTCTCACGCCGAATCAATTTGGCGGCACGCTGAGCTGGTATGCGTCGCCAAAAAGCGACGCGCACCACACCGACGCGATGGAGGCGGACGATGCCGAGTGGATCCTCGAACGCTGTGCGCAGCGGAAGGACCGCCCGTTCTTTCTCGCCGTCGGATTTTTCCGCCCGCACACCCCGTATGTCTCGCCGCAGAGTTACTTCGACCTGCACCCCGTCGAGAAGATGCGCGTGGTGCAAGGGGTGAAAGAAGATCAGGCCGACCTGCCCGCGGCTGCGCTCGGCAGCTACAAGAAGGAGCAGGATGCGATGACCGACGATCTCCGGCGGCAGGCGCTCCAGGCTTACAAGGCGAGCATCAGCTTTATGGATGCGCAGGTTGGACGAGTCGTCGCGGCCCTGGATCGGCTCGGGCTCGCAGAGAGCACGGTGATCGTCTTCACCAGCGATCACGGCTACCACACCGGCGAGCACGGCTTGTGGCAGAAGCAGAGCCTCTTTGAGGAAAGTTCACGCGTGCCACTGCTCATCGTCGCGCCCGGCGTGAGTCCGAAGGCTGGCGCGGTGGTGACGACGCCGGTGAGCCATCTCGATCTCTTCCCGACACTCACCGAACTCGCCGGCGTGAAAGCGCCCGCGAACATTCAAGGCCAGAGCCTCGTGCCGATGCTCAAGGACGCGAGCGCGGTCGGTCGCGGCTGGGCGCTCACGCAGGTCGTGCGCGGCGGTGGCATCAAGCGCTTCGGCGCGAGCGCGGCGACCGGCGATGGCGGCAAGGGATTCTTCGGTTACAGCCTGCGCACCCCGCGCTGGCGCTATACCGAGTGGGGCGAAGGCGAGCAAGGCCGCGAACTCTACGACCACGATGCCGACCCGAAGGAACTCACGAATCTCGCCAACGATCCCGCGCACGCGAAGACCGTGGAAGAACTCTCCGCGCAAGTGCGCGCCGCCGCGAAGACGACCTTTCCCGCCTCGGGCAAAACGCCGGCGGTCGAACCGGGAATGTGGGCGCCACTGCTCGTCGATCCCTGATGCATTTCCCGGCGCGGAGGTGGTTCTCGTCGCCGCCATAGCTCGGAACGATGTGAGGCGGTGTGCTGATCGGCATCGCGATGAAACACGTTGGCTTTTTCTCTTCCTTGGAATTGTCGGCCATCGTGTTGGAGGATTGCGGTGTTTTTCTGGGCGAGTTCCATGCCCCCGTCGAGTCGCGAACCTGCTGACCGCGTTGACCCAGCCATCGTCGCCGGGCATCGTGCATGGCGATGAGCCTGCCGCGTCTCTATCTCGAAACGACCATCCCGAGCTACCTCGTCGCGCGGCGGAGCCGGGATCCGCGGATTGCGACGGATCAGGAAGACACGGAGGCGTGGTGGGAGTTGCATCGTGCGGATTTTGAAATCTTCATCTCGCAAGTCGTCGTGCGCGAGGTGCGCCGTGGTGATGTGGAGCTGGCTGCTGCGCGGCTGACGAAGATTCGTGAGTTTAACCTACTGGAGCCGACGCTGGCGTCCGAGGAACTCACCGTGCGTCTGCTGGCGGATGGGATCGTCCCGGCGGTCGCCGCGGACGACGCGGCGCATATCGGCGTGGCCGCCGCGCATTCGATGGACTTCTTGCTGACATGGAACTGCAAACACATCAATAACCGATATACCTTCCGCCGCATCGAGCGGGCTTGCGCGGCCTGCGGACTTTCCTGCCCGGTGATTGCAACGCCCACGGAACTAATGAACCTTCAGCCATGATCGAGAACGAGATTCTGCAGGAAATCCGCCGCGTTCGCGAGGAGCACGCGCGGGAGTGCAATTACGATGTGCATGTGATGTTCGAGCAGATGCGCGCGGAGATGGAGCAGTTGAAAGCGGAAGGCTGGAAGGTCGTCGCGTCGGCAGTGGCTGAGGAACCTTCCGTGGTGGTCCGCGAAGATCCGCCGAAGTCCTGAGCCTCGGCCCCGCGGTGGGAACAAGAGAAATGGTCGGTCGGGAGAAACATCTTTGGGAGATTTTGCCATTCGTGCTGGGCTCTGATCAAAAGATCGACCTCATGAATTTGCCGTTCCTTTTTCGCGCCGCCCGCCTCGGGGCCGTGCTGCTTTTTGCGAGCCAGTCCATCGCGGCGGCGCTCGACCTGACTTTCCCGACGAAGAATCGCTCGCTGCTCAAGGGCGATGGCGAGGGGTTTTATATGTTCATCGATCGCGACTTTCAGGGCGAGAAATCGACGCCGTGGCAGGGTGGGCAATACGGCTATGTGCGCGACCCGCGCGTGACCTCCGGCGGGTTGGTTTACTCCCGGTTTCACGAAGGCGCCGACATCAAGCCGCTGGATCGGTCGAGCGAGGGTGAACCGCGCGACATCGTGACCGCGGCGGGGGCCGGGCGGGTGGTCCACGTGAGCGAGGTGCCACGGTATTCGAACTATGGACGGTTCGTGGTCATCGAGCACCGCTGGGACGGCTGCCCGTACTACAGTCTCTACGCGCATTTGAATTCCGCGTCGGTGCAAGTCGGGCAGCAGGTGGCGCCGGGCGCTCCGCTGGGGCGCCTGGGTTACACCGGCGACGGGATCGATCGCCGCCGGGCGCATCTGCACTTCGAGGTGAATCTGATCCTCAGCCACGACTTCGAGCAGTGGCACAAGCTCGTCTTCCCGACGGAAACCAACCGGCATGGCCTCTACAATGGGATCAACCTCGCCGGGATGGACGTCGCCCGGTTGCTCGTCGCGGCGCACAAGTCGCCCGCGCTGACCATCCCCGCGTTTCTGGCCCGCGCGCCCGCGGCGTTCAAGGCCGTGGTGCCGGCGACGGACAAATTCGTGCTGGCGAAGCTTTACCCGTGGATGATTCGCGGTGAGGCCGCGGGTGCGAAGGCTTGGGAGATTTCGTTCACCAGTTCCGGCCTGCCGGTGCGGATCGAGCCGCGGCGCGAAGCGGTGACCGAGCCCGCGGTCACCAGCGCGACGCCCTCGAAGTTTCCGCTCAACTTTGTGACGAAAGGCTACGTCTCAGGCACCAGCAAAAGCCCCGCGCTGACGACCAGCGGCCGCAATTTCCTGCGCTTGGTAAGCGGTGAGTTCTAGGATGTGCCGGCCGAGTGGGCTCGCGCCGCCCGGTTTGAGATCAAGGGAGATGGGCGAGTGATTTCGTCTTGGGAAAGAAGTTGCTCTGGATCGCGCCGATGAAGACGAGTACGCCGAAGCCGGCGGAAAACCAGGCGATGCTCATGCGCCAGAACGGCGGCGGGTCCGCCAGCGCCAGTCGTGGCTCCGTGCCTTGCATGAAGTCCTCAATCTGCCGCTGATCGCTCTCGCGATCCCAGCCGACCCGTTCGCCATTGGCACCGTACATATCGAGGTGCTTCCGGCTTTGCTGCCTTTGTCTTTCCCGCATTGAGTCGCTCGGCCAATCACGGGCGGCGCTACCCATGGCCACGCGCGTGACGCCGTCGATGTTTTTTGTGAAGTACCGGTATCCCGCAAAGAAGCTCGACCCGGTGACCCGAAAGGCGCCGAGCCCGTTGCGTTCCAGCACGAGCCGGGGCTCTGTGCCCAGAGCGAGGGCGGTGCCCAGAAAGCCCAAGGCAATGACGGAAAGGAAGAGGAAGGCGAGGATCGCCCCGCGGAGTTTCGCCGGGCGAGAATCGGGAGCGTAGATCGACATCGGCGGAGGTTACCGCAAAGCGCTGTCTGGTGGGAACGCCGACAGCGCCGGGGATCAAGAGGCGGGTGTGATTGAATGCGGTGCAACGAATTTTGTAGTCCCGGAGGGACAGCGGAATTTAGCCGGTGGCGTGAGCCACCGGATCACGGGAAATGATGAATCCGCCCCGGCGGGGCGTTGGAATTCAACCCTGGGGGGCCGTTCCACCGCCCCCCCAGGGCGGGTGCGCTCGGCGTGCGGTTCCGGTGGCTCACGCCACCGGCTAATTTCCAACGTCCCTCCGGGACCGCAGGTTTGCTGCACCACTTTTAATCACACCCTCAAGAGGCAACGCGGGAAACGTGGGCGATCCGGAGCCTGCGCACTGCGACTGGCCGAGTGCGGGCGGGCTGGGGCTTGCGTGGGGCAGGGGGCGACGCTACAAAGCCGCCCCAGTTTTTCCTTCGCAACCTCATGGCTTTCCTCAACGACAACTACCTCAAGCTCCGCGCCGGTTACCTCTTCCCTGAAATCGGTCGCCGGGTGAAAGCCTTCACCGATGCGCATCCCGAGGCGGCCGGACGGATCATTCGCTGCGGCATCGGCGACGTGACCGAGCCGCTGCCGGCGGCGGTCACGGCGGCCATGCATCGGGCGGTGGACGACATGGCGACGCGCGAAGGTTTTCACGGCTATGGTCCAGAGCAGGGTTACGAGTGGCTGCGCCGCGTGATCGCGGAGAATGACTACCGCGCCAAAGGGCTGAACGTCGCGGACGATGAGGTCTTCGTTTCCGACGGTTCGAAGTGCGACTGTGGCAACATCCTCGACATCCTCGGCGCGCAGAATCGCATCGCGATCACGGATCCCGTCTACCCCGTTTACGTCGACACGAACGTGATGGCCGGCCACACCGGCGAGAGCGACGAGACCGGCGCCTACGCGGGCCTCGTGTATCTCCAATGCACCGCGGCGAACGGCTTCGTGGCTGAGCCGCCGAAGGAGAAGGTGGATGTGATTTACCTCTGCTTCCCGAACAACCCGACCGGCGCCGTGGCCACTCGTGCGCAGCTTGAGGCGTGGGTGAAGTATGCGCGCGCGAACCAGAGCGTGATTCTCTACGACGCGGCCTATGAGGCCTACATCAGCGACTCGGCGGTGCCGCATTCCATTTACGAGATCGAAGGTGCGCGCGAAGTGGCGATCGAGTTTCGCAGCTTCGCGAAGAATGGCGGCTTCACCGGCACCCGCTGCGCATTCATCGTAGTCCCGAAGGAACTCATGGCCTCGACCGCGGGCGGCGAACGCAAGCCGCTCCACCCGCTGTGGTCGCGGCGCCATACCACGAAGTTCAACGGCGTTTCCTATGTCGTGCAACGGGGTGCCGAGGCGTTGTATTCGCCGGAGGGCAAGGCGCAGGTCGCGGCGCTCATCTCGCACTACATGGGCAATGCGCAGATTCTCCGCGAAGCCGCGGCGAGCATCGGTCTGCGCGTCTACGGCGGTACGAACGCGCCTTACATCTGGGTCTCGACGCCGACGGGCACGACGAGTTGGCAGATGTTCGATCGCATGCTCGGCGAGGCAAATGTCGTGATCACGCCCGGCAGCGGTTTCGGCGCGAATGGCGAAGGTTACTTCCGCATCAGCGCCTTTAACTCGCGCGCGAATGCCGAGGAAGTGGCGCGCCGGATCAAGGCAATCGCCTGGTAGGATACGCGCAGTCAGGAGCGGGGCGGCGATTTGGATTTCGTAAAATGCTTATGAAAACTTCGATCCTCGTTCTTCTCGCCGCTTCCGTCCTGATGTTTGCCGCCGCGTGCTCGTCCGGTGTGCGGGTGGGCACGGAACATCACCACGTCGCCGTGGGCGGTTCCGCGAACTGACGGAGGCACGAAGGCGAAGAACGCGACGCGTTTCGACGCGATGGCCCCGTCCTACTTCGACCCGCTGAGTGCCAGCCGTCGCACGACTTCTCCGGCGGCGGCGAAGCCGAAGGCACCGGTGATGAAGGTGGCGGTGCCGAAGCCGGTGGCGCAGTCGAGTTTGAGGCTGGAGCCGGGTTCCGGCTCCGGGCTGCACGTTCCATTCGCCCACGGGTAGAGCGGTGGCTCGGAGGTGAAGACGCACGCGACGCCGAATTCGACGCTGACATCGCGCGGGAATGCGAATTCGCGGCGGAGTTTGCGGCGGACCTGGCGAAGGAGTTCATCCTGGATGGAAAAGGCGAGGTCACACACGCGGATGGCAGTGCCGTCGCGGCGGCCACCGGCGCTGCCGCAGGTCAGCACGGGAATACCGTGCTCGCGGCTGCGGACGATGATCTCGCATTTGTTCGCGAGCCGGTCGGTGGCATCGACGACGAAACTGTAACCGGGCGCGAGCAGCGCGGCGGCGGTGGCGGGGGTGAAAAATTCGGCGCGCCGTTCGACGTGGCACTCGGGGTTGATGAGGAGCACGCGTTCGGCGAGCACGTCGATCTTGGGCCGGCCGATCGCGCCATCCAGCGCGGGGAGCTGGCGGTTGACGTTGGTAACGCAAACGTCGTCGAGGTCGATCATGGTAATCGCGCCGAGACCGGATCGGGCGAGCGCTTCGACTGTCCACGAACCCACGCCGCCGACGCCGATGACGCAGACGTGCGCTGCTTTCAAGCGGGCGAGGCCAGCCGCGCCGTAGAGACGCGCGATCCCGGAGAAACGCTGGTCGTAGTCGGTCACTCCTCGCTGGCGACGTAGGCTTCGAGTGCCTCGCGGGTGACGGTGTGGCGGGCGCCGCAGCGAGGGCAGGAGATGCGGAGCGCGGCGTCTCCGCCGAAGAGACCGTCGGGGTCGGTGCGCATGATTTTGGCGAGGATGGCAAACATCCGCGTCTGCGTGCAGCCGCATTCCCAACGGTAGCGCCGCTCCTCGAGCAGGCTCAGTTCTTCGTGCTGGTCGAGCGTCATGATCGCGGCATCGTCGAGGCTCTCCAGCCATGCGACATCGCACTGCGGCTGCGCGGAGACGAAGACGAAATCCTCCGGCCCGTGCTGAAAAAAGCGGGCGGGCCGCTGTTCACTCTGCGCGTAGTACTGCTCCACCGCGCGGAAGATGTCGCTGCCTTCAAACTCCACCGCGCTGCGCCGGGAATCTGCCCGCCCGCGCACCACATCGGCCACGAAAAGCTGCTGGCCGTCGATCTTTACGTCTTCGGTGAAAAGCTGGCCGACGACGGTGCCGAGCCGGTTATCTCCGGAGACGAACAAATTCAGAATCGGGTCCTGGAGATGGATCGTCCACGCTGCGGATTCCGCCCACGGGCGGGAGGCGGAATGCAGGGTGATCGCGGCGAGCGCCTGTTTCAGCAGGCCATCGTGCGCGGGTTCGTGCTGATAGCCGTGCTGGCCCAGGTGGAGGTAGTAGTCGACGTAGAGTTCGCCGAAATCCGCGCGGGTCAGCAGCGCATTGCGACCGCGGACAAAGTAGGAGCGGACTTCGAGGCCGGTGTAGGGTGCGTCCGGGGTCATGGGGAATGGGATGGGGACCAGCGGGAATAGGGATGCATGCGAAGCTGGCTATTGTAATAGCGCGGATCGCCGGTGACTTCTTCCCCGATCCACGCGGGCCGCGGGAAGGGGTGATCGGCGTTCGGGAGTTCGATCTCGGCGATGATGAGGCCGGCGTTGTCGCCGAGGAATTCGTCCACTTCCCAGGTCAACGCGCCGTCCGGGATGCGCGTGCGCCGCTTCTCCAGCAGCGGCGGAATGCAGAACGCCTGGAGGAGGTCCGCCGCGTCTTTCCCTGGGATCTCGTACTCAAATTCCAGCCGGCTCGCGCCGATGTTGATGCCTTTCACGGTGAGCCAGCCCTGGCCGTCGGCGAGGCGCACGCGCACGACGCGTTCCGGCACTTCGCAGAGGTAACCCTGGCGAATCAACACCGGTGTGCCGAGCGAGCGCCACTCGTCCGAGCGCACGCAAAATTTCCGCTCCACCTCCAGACCCATGCGCTACTTCACCTTCTGGCGGCCGATGGCCTTCAGGATCTCGCGTTTCAGTTCCAGCGGATCGACGGCGCCTTCCTCTTTCCACAGGACCTGCCCTTTTCGGTCCAGCAGCACGGTGTAGGGCAGGGCGCCGCGCCAGTCCTTGTCGAATGCTTCGATCAGTTTCGTTTTGTCTTTGCTCGCGAGGATCAGGTTGCGATTCGAGGCCTGTTGTTTGGTGAGGAATTTTAGCACCTCCGGCTGCTCATCCGGGTAGTTGGCGGAGACGGTCACGAATTCGAAATCCCGGTTGCGATACATGCGATTGATTTCCACCAGATCGGGAAACTCCGTCACGCACGGTCCGCACCACGTCGCCCAGAAGTTCACCAGCCGGACTTTTTCCGGATTGCCCTGGCGCAGCACCGCGAGTCCCGCGGCGTCGACCGCCTCCACGGTCACGGGTTCGCGCGCCAGCTTCTCCATGAAGAGCTTCACGAGTTCCTGTTTGCCCGCCCATTTGATCGAGCAGCCGAAGGGTTTCGTCTTTGCCACCGCGGGTTCGCGACCGGCGAGCACGGCATCGATCGCCACGCGCAGGTCGCGCGACTGCACGAGCGACTCGCGCTCGGCGTCGTCGATGCGGCCCACGTAGCGGAGCCGGCGCTGCGCATCGAAGAGGAACGCGTGCGGCGTCGTCGCGGGACCGTAGGCGCGGGAAACGGCCTCGGCGTCGCCGTCGTAAAGGTAGGGGAATTTGAAGTTCTGCTCCTTCGCCCGCACTTTCATGTCCTCGAAGCTGTCGCCGAGATCCGTGTAACCCAGCTCGTCGAGTCGCACGGATTTCGGGTCATTCGGCGAGATGGCGACGACCGCGACGCCGAGCGGCTTGTAGTCCTCCACGAGTTTGTTCAGCCGGCCCTCGTAGGCTTGAGCCGTCGGGCAGTGGTTGCAGTTGAAGACGACGACGAGCGCCTTCGCCGCGGCGAAATCGGCGAGCGACCAGTCGCGCCCATCGACACCGGGCAGTTTGAAATCCGGGGCCGCTGCGCCGAGGGCGAGGGTGGGCGGGAGGTCCGCGGCGCGGAGCGAAAGCGAGGCGCCCAGAGCGAGGGCGAGAACGAGCGGGAGCAGCGTCTTCATCGCGGCTAACGCACAGCGGATGGGCGGTGATGTCAACGCGGGCCTCGCCTGCCGGTCGGGAATTCGCCTTGCGCGGGTGTGGCGCAGCGGATGACTTTGGGCTCCCATGGGTTACCTCGTCCTCCTCGCCCTGCTGTGGTTCTTTCTTCCCCGGCTGGTGCGTTCCCACGCCGGATGGAAGGCGCAGAGCGCGGCCGAGCGGTCGTTCGCGGTTCGATTTACGATCTTCAGTTGGGTGCTCGCCTTCATCTTCATCGCGGCGCTGCTCTTTCTGCCGAACAAAGGCCGCATCATTATGCTCGTCCCCGTCTTCCTCACGGGCGCCACGCTGGCGAAGTGGTGGCAGACCTCCAGGGAGCGGCTGCGGCGCGAGGCCGAGGGGGAGACGAACTTCGCCCGCGCCCGCCGGATCAATTGACGCGTTTGAATTGCGCCCGTGAACAGCTAACCTCCTCAATGTTTCGCTCGCGCCCATTCCAAAAACTCGCCCTTCTCGTCGCCTTCGCCGCGCTCCTCACTGCCGCCGGCATCTACGCCGCGGATAAGGAAAAGGCGGCCGAAAAACCCAACCCCGCAAAAACTGTGAAAATGGAAGAACTCAAAAAGAAACTCACCCCGCTGCAATATCAGGTGACCTGCGAAAACGGCACTGAGCCCGCGTTCCGAAACGAATACTGGAACAATCACGATCCTGGTCTTTACGTCGATGTCATCAGCGGCGACGCGCTGTTTGCTTCGACCACCAAGTTCGATTCTGGGACCGGCTGGCCGAGCTTTTTCCAACCGGTCGAGAAGAGCCTCGTGGTGGAGAAGACCGATAAGGATCATGGGATGATCCGCACGGAGGTTCGCTCGAAGAACAGCGATGCGCACCTCGGCCACGTCTTCAATGACGGCCCGGCGCCGACCGGCCAGCGCTATTGCATCAACTCCGCGTCCCTCAAGTTCATCCCGGTCGCGAAGCTCAAGGAAGCGGGATACGAGAAATACCTGCCCCTTTTTGACAAGGCGGCAGCACCAGCGAAGGCCGCGAAGTAGGCACACTGCCGCGGGTCGAAAGAAACGCGGGCAGGGCATGGCAGTTGCGATTCGAGGGCAGCGTGTCATCCTCTCTCGTATGAAAATCCGGTCTTGCTGGCTGGCGTTCGTCGCCGCCACTGCGATCGCGGCCGACCCCGAGTGGGGGCTGGAGCGGTTTGATGGGCGCGACTACGTGTCGATTCATAGCGTGGCGAGATTCTACGGAATCGAGGCGCCGCCGAAGATCGCGCCGGCCGCGCCGCTGGGTCCTCCCCCGCAAGGCGCAGCGGAGATGCCCATGCTTCCGCCGCCACCGGATTTCACACTGCGCGGTCCCATTGGCGAGGTGCAGTTTGTGGTCAATTCGCGGGAGATCCTGATCAATGGCGTGCGGCAGTGGCTCGCGTTTCCCGTGCGCGTCGAGAACGAGCGGCCCTTCGTGTCGCGGCTCGACCTGGCGAAGATCCTCGAGCCCCGGTTGCGTCCGGAAAAGATCGCCGGGTTCACTCCCGTGGAAACGATCGTGCTCGATCCGGGCCATGGCGGTCACGACCGCGGCGCGATCTCGCGATTCGGGTTCGAAAAGGACTTCGCCCTCGATGTCGCCCTCCGCGCACGAGCGCTCCTCGAGGCAAATCGTTACAAGGTCGTGCTGACCCGATCGTCGGACATTTTCGTTCCGCTCGAAGTACGCGCGGAGATCGCGAATCGGATCGAAAACTCGATTTTCGTCAGCATCCACTTCAACTCCTCGAATACGAATGCCGCTGCGAGCGGCTTCGAACTTTTCTCCATCGCACCGCGCGGCGCGCCGGCCTCGAATGACGGACCGCGCGACCGGGACCTCGTGGAAGAGCCCGGCAATGCGAGTGAACTCCCGAGCACCGCGCTCGCGGCCAGCGTTTACCATTCGCTGCTCGGCCACATTCCCGTCTTCGATCGCGGACTGAAACACGCCCGCTTCGCCGTGCTGCGCCGGTGCATTCGCCCCTCGGTCCTCGTCGAGTGCGGCTTTGTCAGCAATGGCCCGGAAAGCGCGCTGATCGGCTCGCCGGCGTGGCGGAAGAAACTCGCCGAAGCCATCGTCGACGGCGTGGATAGCTACAAAGGGCTCGCCGAACGCGGACAGCGTCCGAAGGTGATGGCAGACTACCAGCGGCAGCCCCCAGTCGCGCCTCAGTAGGCCGCACGCTTCCGCAGGACAGGGCGGAGGGTTTTTCGTTTCGCGAATGCGGCATCTCTGCTTAATTCCCGCCCCCATGCCGCACGCCCCCCTGTTCCATCGCGTTCTCGTCGTCGCCACATTCGTCTGCGCCTCTGCTTTCGCGGATACCATCACCCTCAAGACCGGCGAAAAGCTCGAGGGCAAGGTCGTGAAGGAGACCGCGACGGACTTGACCGTCGAGGTCAAAGTCTCGGCCGGCATTGTCGACGAGCAGGTCATTCCCAAGGCGAATGTCGCCAAGATCGACAAGGAGCAACCCGACGAGGTGGCGTGGTTGCCGCTGAAGAATCTCAAGCTCGCGCCGAACTCCCTGCAACCTGCGCAGTACGACGCGGCGATGCGTCCGCTGCAGGGGTTCGTGAATGATTTTCCGAAGAGTCCGCGTGCCGCTGAAGCAGCCGACTTGCTCGCGAAGTTCGCGGCGGAAAAAGCGCGCGTCGATGCGGGGGAAGTCCGGATGGGAGAAAAGTGGCTCAGCGCCGAAGAGGTGGGCAAGGAACGCTACCAAATCCAGGCGCAGATCGCCGTGCAGTACCTGCGCGGCCAGCGGGCGGCCGGCGATTTCATCGGGGTGCTGAACTCATTCGAGGTCATCGAGAAGAATTTTCCTGGCGCGCAGACCTACCCCGACGCGGTGGAGACCGTTCGCGAAACGCTCGGCACACTGAAAGCCGGAATCGAACGCGCGCAGAAAACCTTCCAGACGAAGAAGGCAGAGTTCGACGCCGGCGTGGCGAATTCCGCACCCCTGCAGAAGGCGGAACTCCTCGCCGCCCGGCAGCGCGAACTCGCCGGGGGTGAAGCCGCTCTCGCCGCGGCCGACAAGGCGAAGATCAAGTGGCCGGCGCTGGTCGTCGCGAGCGACAAAAACATGGATGCCATCGCCCGGAAGATTCAGCCCGAGATCCAGCGGCTTGCGTCGGTCGATGTGGCGAAACTGCGGCAGGCCGCGCAGCTTGCCGACCAGGGTCGGAAGGAGATCGCGGAAAAAAAACCTGAAGCCGTGGATACGCTCGCGAAGGCTCTTTCGCTGGCCCAGAACAACGAACTCGCGCGCCGCCTTCAGCCCGATGCCCTGGCGCTGAAGACCGCCATGGCATCCGCCGCTCAGGCCGCCGTGGTCGAGGCCCGCGCCACGCCGGTCGCCACGCCCGCCGCCAAGCCCCGGCCGAGTGTGGCGGTGGACACCACGCCTCAGGTGGAGCCCGAGAAACCGTTCTTTCTCACGATCGGCGGGATCATCACCATCGTCGTTCTGCTTGCCGGGGGTCTCGCCGGGTGGGCGGGTTACAACAAGATCCGCCAACGCGCGAACGAGACTCTCCAATAACCCCATGTCCGCCCGCCGCGCGCAAATCGAACGCAATACCTCCGAGACCCGCATTCGGCTCGATCTCACGATCGACGGACGCGGGCAGAGCACCATCGCGACGAAGATTCCATTCTTCGATCACATGCTCACGCTCTTCGCCCGCCACAGCCTGTGCGATGTGACCCTCGAAGCCGATGGCGACATCGAGGTGGATCTGCATCATACCGTCGAGGACACGGGGATCGCGCTCGGCCAGGCGTTCACGAAAGCGCTCGGCGACAAGCGCGGCATCCGTCGCTATGGCTGGTGCTACCTACCGATGGACGAGACGCTGGCGCGCGTGGTCATCGACTTCAGCGGCCGCCCCTATCTCGCCTATCGCGCTCCGGAGGGCGTCGCGTCGATTGGCGCGTTTTCTTTCACGCTGCTCGAGGAATTTCTCCGCGCCTTCACCACGCATGCAGCAGTGAACCTCCACGTTGAACTCCTCTACGGCCGCGATGCTCATCACCTTTGTGAGGCAGTCTTCAAAGGCCTCGCCAAAGCAATCGACCAGGCGTGTCAGCTCGACCCGCGCGTCGAAGGCATCCCGAGCACGAAGGGAATGCTTTGAGCATTGGTTGAGAGTTGAGGGATGAGAGTTGAGCGGCGCTGCGATTGCGCTCGACGCCTCTCAACCCTCAACTTTCAACTCTCAACCTTCTCCCATGATCGCCCTCATCGACTACGGTAGTGGAAACATTAGCAGCGTGATCAACGCGCTGCGCCATGAGCGCGCCGATGTGGAGTTGATCAGCGATCCGGCGCGATTGGACGAAGCCGCCGCGATCGTGCTGCCCGGCGTGGGGGCATTCGGTGACTGCGTTCGCGGCCTGCAAAAGCGCGAATTGTGGGAGCCGCTCCAGGCCTGGCTCGCGGCGGATCGACCGTTCTTCGGGATTTGCGTCGGCTACCAGATGCTCTTCGATGCGAGTGAAGAATCGCCCGGCGTGCGCGGGTTCGGCTTCTTCTCCGGCGAGGTGCGAAAGTTCACCACCCCGGGCCTGAAAGTTCCGCAGATCGGATGGAACCAGCTCGCCCTTGTCGAGCCGCGGCATGCGCTCTGGCGCGGCCTGCCTGCGCAGCCGCACGTGTATTTCGTGCATTCGTATTTTCCCGCGGCCAGCGATGACTCGATCGTCACTGCCCGGTCGACTTATGGTGAGACGTTCGCGGCCGCGGCGGCGCGGGGCAATGTCGCCGGCGTCCAGTTTCACCCGGAAAAAAGCCAGGCAGTGGGGCTCGGCATCCTGCGGAATTTCGTCGCGGCGGTTCCCGCGGTCGCGCCCGTGGCCGATTAAGGGATTGATGCCGTGGGGCTTTCGTGGAAAGTACGCGGCTACGCCGGCGCCCCGCCACTCCCCGCTTCTTCTCCGATGATTCTCCTCCCCGCGATCGACCTGATGTCTGGCGAAGTCGTGCGCCTGCGCCAGGGCAGGGCCGACCAGAAAACCGTCTACTCGAACGATCCCGCCGCCTTCGCCAAACGCTGGCAGGATGAGGGCGGAGACTTTTTGCACATCGTCGATCTGGATGCGGCGTTTTCCGGCGAGCAGCGGAATCTGGAGTCAGTCCGTGCGATCACCGGCGCGATTTCGATTCCCTGCGAACTCGGCGGCGGGATTCGCACGGTCGCCGCGGTGGAGCGGGCGGTAGAAGCCGGCGTGGCTCGCGTGATCATCGGGACGCGGGCGGTGGAGTCGCTCGACTTCGTGCGTGATGTGGCGCGGGAATTTGGCGGCGAGCGCGTGGCGGTGGGGATCGACGCGAAGAATGGACTCGTGTCCGTGAAAGGCTGGACCGAGGAGTCCACGCTCACCGCACTCGACCTCGCGAAACGCGCGGAAGACGCCGGGGCCGGGACGATCATCTATACCGACATCGCCACCGATGGGATGCTGCAAGGCCCCAACTTCGCGGAAACGCAGAAGATGCTCGAAGCGCTCGACTGCCAGCTCATCGCCAGCGGTGGCGTGAGCAGCGCGGCCGACGTGGAACGGCTCGCGCAGATGCCCGGGCTCTACGGCTGCATCATCGGCAAGGCGCTCTACGACGGGGCCGTGCACCTCCGCGATCTCACCGCATTCTCCTCCGCTCGCTGACCCATTTTTATGAAAGTCCTTTTCCTTGACTGCTTTTCGGGCATCTCCGGCGACATGACGGTGGGCGCGCTGGTCGATCTCGGGGTGAAACCTTCGACCCTCGAATGGGAACTCTCGAAGCTCGATCTCGGCGACTTCCACATGCACTTCGAACGCCAGCAGCGGAAGAGCGTGGAGGGCGTGAAATTTGGCATCCACGAAGGCGCGACCCACACGCACGATCAGGATGAACACGAGCATCACGAGCACGGACACGCTCACCCGCATGAGCATGGCGAGGGCGGGCACTCGCACGAGCATGAGAACGAACACGAACACGAGCACACCCACGTGCACGGTGAGCATTGCGATCACGGGCATGCTCACGAAGAGGAGGCGCACGATCATGGGCATCACCACGGCGACGAACATGAACACGGACGCAGCCACCGCCAGATTCGTGAATTGATCGAGCACAGCGAGCTCTCGGCGTTTGTGAAACAACACGCGCTTTCGATCTTCGCCCGCATTGCGACAGCGGAGGGGAAGATTCACGGCCAGCCCGCGGAGGACGTGCAGTTTCACGAGGTGGGCGCGCTCGATTCGATCGCCGATATCGTGCTCGCGTGCGTTGGCATCGAGGCGCTGGGCGTCGGGAAGGTTTTTGTTTCCGCGCTGCACGAGGGGCGCGGCACGATCGAATGCGCGCATGGGACGTTCCCGCTTCCGGCGCCGGCGACGCTCGAAATCCTCCACGGCATCCCGCTCGCGCAGATCGATGAGCCGCACGAACTCATCACGCCGACCGGGGCGGCGATCGTGGCGGAGTTTGGCGCGAGCTTCGGCGTGATGCCGAAGCTGAAGTCCGAAAAGATCGGCTACGGCGTCGGCTCGCGCGATCTGGCTTCGCGGCCGAATGTCTTGCGCGCCGTGCTTGGCGAACTCGTCGAGGACTGAGCCATGGCTGGCGGATACGAGACCGACACCGTCATCCGCCTCGAGACGAATCTCGACGACTGCCCGCCGGAAATCCTCGGCGCGGCGATGGAGCGACTGCTCGCCGCAGGCGCGCTGGATGTCTGGTTTACGCCGATTCAGATGAAGAAGCACCGCCCGGCCAACCTGCTCTCCGTGCTTTGTGAGCCAACGGCGGAGGAGATACTGACCGAGCTGATTTTTCGCGAGACGACCGCCTTCGGCCTGCGACGCGAGACGATCGCGCGCGTCAAACTTCAGAGGCGATTCGAGACGGTCGCGACGGCCTTCGGCGAGGTGACGGTGAAGCTGGGATTGCGGGGCGACGAGGTCCTGCAAGTGGCGCCCGAATTCGAATCCTGCCGGAACGTGGCGGAAAAAGCAGGCCAGCCGGTGCGAGTGGTTTTTGACGCCGCGCGGGCGGCGTGGTTCAGCGGAGCGAGCGCTCCGCGCTGACCTCAGGCCGTCTTCCGCGCGTCGAAGGCGTGGTAGATCACCCGTGGGGCTGCGGACTGCGCGAGCACTTCGGCCACTTTCCGTCCGAGCGCGTCGATTTCATACGGCTTGGCGATCATCCCGCAGAATCCGAACTCCTGGTAGCGGCTCATCACGGGATCGTTGGCATAGCCGGACGAGACGATCGCGCGCACGCCGGGATCGATTTCCCGCAACCGGCGAATCGCTTCGTGCCCGCTCATCTTGCCCGGCATGGTGAGGTCGCTGATCACGAGGTCAAACTTCCGGCCCGCGCGCATCGCCTCTTCATACAACTCGAGGGCGATTGCGCCGTCCTGCACTTCGGTCACCGCGTAGCCGAGCGGCTCGAGGGCGCACGTGACCAGCATGCAGATCGCTTCTTCGTCATCGAGGATGAGCACGCGGCCGCTGCCGATCGGGACGGGCACCGCCTTCGCTGGAGCCTCAATCGGCTTCTCGCTCGCCGGCAGGTAGATGCTGAAGGTGCTGCCGACGCCCGGCTGGCTATCGACGTGGATCACCCCACCGTGATTCTTGACCACGGAATACGCGGCCGCGAGGCCGAGTCCGCTGCCGGTTGGTTTGGTCGTGAAATATGGGTCGAAGATCTTTTTGAGATACTGCTCCGGAATGCCGACGCCATCGTCCTGGATTGCAAAGCGAACCCAGCGACCGGCGGCGATGCCGAGCGGCACGGAATCGAGCGGCAGGTCGAGGTTCTCGGCGATGACGGTGATCGTGCCGCCGGCGGGCAGAGCTTGCTCGGCGTTGGCGGTGAGATTCGCGATGACCTGGGCGATCTGGCCGGGGTCGGCCTCGACGGGCCACAGATCGTTGGCGATTTGCATTTCGCAGAGGGTCCGCGAGCTGGAAACCGTGCAGTTGACCGTGTCGGTGAGGAGCTGGCTGACGCGGATCGCCTGCTTCACGGGCGCGCCGCCTTTCGCGAAAGTAAGGAGCTGCCCGGCGAGTTCCTGGGCTCGTTGCGAGGCCTTGCGCGCGGCGGTGAGACGCTCGGAGGTCTGCGGGCCAAGGTCGAGCGTGCCGAGCGCGAGAGTGACATTGCCGAGGATGGTCGTGAGAAGGTTGTTGAAATCATGCGCGATGCCGCCCGCGACCAGCCCGAGCGATTCGAGCTTCTCGGCCTTTTGCCGTTCTTCGTCGGCGTGCTTTCGCTCGGTCACGTCGCGGAGGACGATGATCGCCCCCAGCTTGCGGCCCGCGCGGTCGCGGATCGGCGCGCTGCTGCTTTCCACGAGGCGCTCCTTCCCGTCTCGGGAGATGAGGATGTTGATCGCGTTCGGGGTCTCGGTGGAGCCGGTGGCTGCGATGCGCTGGAGAAAGCGTTGCGCGCGGCGGCGGGTGCGCTCGTCCACGAGATTTAGCACATCCCCGACGAGCTTGCCGGCCGCGTCTTCGTGCAGCCAGCCGGTGAGTCGCTCGGCGATGGGGTTGAACATCGCGACCCGCCCGTCGTTATCGAGCGTGATGCAAGCCTCGCTGATCGAGCGCAGCGTTACGGCGAGTCGCTCTTTTTCCGCCCCGAGCGCGTCTTCGCAGCGCTTGCGTTCGAGTTCGGCGGCGGCGCGCGAGGCGAAGATCTGGAGCGTGGCCTCGAGCGCGGTGGGATCGATAAAGGACTCGCGATGGAGGACTCCGATGGCTCCGAGCGTGCGCCCTTGCTGATCCCGGAGCGGAACGGAGGAAAAGGAAACCGCGCCGTGATCGGAGAGCAGATGGTCATCCGGAAAGTGTTTTTGCGCGTCGCCGCTGAGCGTGCGCGGGCCGGAGGTCAGGACTTCTGCGGCGATGGTGTGGCGCAGATCCAGCGCGATCGGGCCGCGGAGGTCGCCGCGCTCGGCGATGCTGATCACGCTGAGTGCGCTCGACCCTTCGCCGAGGATTTCGATGAGGAAGACTTGGGCCGCGTCGACGGTCTTGGAGAGCCGCTTCACCAGCAGGCGGTTGAAATCCTCGCCGGGGACCGGAGCGATGCCCGCACCGATCTGGCGCAGTTGTTCATTGCCGCGAGCCGTTTCCGAGACATCGCGGAGGATGGCGACGGTGAGAGGCTGGCCGGCGGCCGTCAGCGGGCGAAGGCGGATGGAGAGTGGAAAGGGTTCGTTCCCGTGGCGGAGACCATTGGTCTGGAGATCCCGGGGAGTCTCCGCGCGTTCCTGCCAGACGGCCCGGTCTGGAATGATCGTGCTCGCGGCCTGACCGGCTAGTGAGTTGGACGTTCGCCCGAAGATCCGCTCCGCCGCAGCGTTCAGCGAGCGGATGCGGCCATTGCGATCCACCACCATCAGCCCCTCGCTGGTCGCCGAGAGGATGGCCTGAGCCTGCACGAGCGATTCTTCACCCAGCCGCAGATGGGCGGAGAAGAGGCGGCGGTACCGTGCGACGAGCCCGAAGAGGAATACGACGGACAGCGACGAGATCGACGCGATACCGGTCACGGCCACTGAACGGAGGAGGGGAGCATCCGCGGGCAATTGACCGTTTCGCAGCGCAACCGTGAGAAAAATCGCCGCGAGAATGAGAAGCGTCGCAACCCCCGGGATCGCGCTCCGCAAGAGCGTCTGGGCGAGCGGGCGTCCTTTCTCCAGCCACAAGTTCAGCTTGTGGAGCGAAGGGGCTTCCTTGGAGTGATCCGAGAGCGGCATGATCTGTAATATCCATAACAGCGATAATCATGCCGAGCGAGGCACCCGTTTGGTGAAGTTAAGAAGCCGGCGCGGCTTCGCGGGCGCCCGACCGAGTGCCTAAAACGTGAGCAGCGCCGCGACCGGGACGTTTTCCAAGCGGGCGCGGCCGCCGAGAAAGCTCAACTCGATCAGGAACAGCACGTCGCACAGCGTCCCGCCAATCTGCCGGATCAGGTGGCTGGCCGCCGCCGCCGTGCCGCCCGTGGCGAGGAGATCGTCGATGATCACCACCCTTTCCCCCTTCTGCACGGCGTCGCGATGCACTTCCACCACGGCTTCGCCATACTCCAGTGCGTAGGCCGCGGATTCGCAGTGCCACGGCAGTTTGCCCTT
>JANPHH010000659.1:0-2419 GCA_031424375.1 Chthoniobacter sp.
CTCAAGAGCAAACACGTCGCCGCCGCTGCGCTCGACGTCTTTGAAACCGAGCCGCTCCCCGCCGACTCCCCGTTGCGCGGGCTGCCGAATCTCGTGCTCACCCCGCACCTCGGCGCTTCCACTGCCGAGGCGCAGGAAGGCGTCGGGATCGAAATCGCCGAGCAGATCAAAGCCGTGCTGCTGCAGGGTGAAGTCCGCAACGCGGTGAACATGCCGAGCATTGATGCGAAGACGCTCGCGATCGTCGGCCCGCACCTCGCGCTCGGCGAAAAGCTCGGCCTCTTCCTCTCGCAGATCGCGGCCAAGCGCCTGCTCAGCCTGAACGTCAACTTCAGCGGCAAGATCAACGAAGTGGACACCACGCCGATCACCCGCTCGGTCCTCAGCGGCTTCCTCCGCGCCGCGGGTGGTGGCGAGGTGAATATCGTCAACGCGCCCGCTTTCGCTGAAGGCCTGGGCCTCAAAGTCACCGAGTCGCGCGAGAGCAACACCGGCGACTTCGCCGAACTCATCGAGCTCACTGCCACGGGTGAAAGCGGCTGGGTTTCCGTCGCTGGCACCTTCTTTGGCGCGACCCCGCGCATTGTGAAAATCAACGGCCGCCACATCGAAGCGCGTCCGGAAGGCACCATCCTCGTCCTCGAGAATCGCGACCGCCCCGGCATCGTCGGTTACGTCGGTTCCCTGCTCGGCAAACACGGCGTGAACATCGCCGGCATGGCCCTGAGCCGCGACGCCGCCGGCGGCCACGCGCTCACGGTACTCAATCTCGATTCCGTCCCGAGCGCCGCGCTGCTCGCGGAACTCACCGCCGAAGCTGACATCGTCACCGCGCAGGTCGTCACGCTGTGAAGCTGACCCTCGACTCGCGTCTGCCCAAGCTCGCCGCGGACTGGACGCAGGTCCGCTTCGTCCTGCGTGATCAGCGCAAGAAATTGCTGCCCGCGCTCAGCGAGCAGGAGTTCTCCGGCCGGGCAAATGCCACGCTGCATCTCGTCACCGAGCGCGTGCTTTACGTCGGCCTCGGAGAACGCGCGAAACTGAACGCCAGCGTCGTGCGCATAGCCGCCGGCACCGCCACGCTCGCGCTGAAAAAACTCGGTCGCACCAAGCTCGCGCTCGACCTCACCGCGTGGCCCGAGTTCGCCGCCGCCGCTGTCGAGGGCGTCACGCTCGCCGACTACCGCTTCGACCGCTTCACCACCAAGAAGAACCCCGCGCTTGCCGCCGTTCATCTTCAAACCGCCGACCTCGCTGCCGCGAAAAAGGCCGTCGCCCGCGTTCGCATCATCGCTGAATCCACGAACGCCGCTCGCGCGATCGGCAACCTTCCCGGCAACGTCCTCTATCCGGAAACGCTCGCCCAGCACGCCGTACAGCTCGCGCGCGCGGCGAAGCTGAAAGTCACCATCTTCGACGAGCGCCGCCTTCGCACCGGCGGCTTCGGCGGCATCATCGCGGTGGGCAAAGGCAGCGAGCGTCCCCCGCGCCTGATCGTCCTCGAGCACCGCGGTGGACCGAAGTCGCAGCCCCCCATCGCCCTCGTCGGCAAGGCGATCACCTTCGACACCGGTGGCATTTCCATCAAGCCGGCCGCCAACATGGAGGACATGATCTTCGACAAGTGCGGCGGCATCGCGGTGCTCGGCGCCATGTCCGCGCTCGCCCGCCTCGGCGTGAAGCGCAACGTCGTCGGTGTGATCGCCAGCGCGGAGAACATGCCCGGTGCGGCCGCCTATCGCCCCGGCGACATCGTCACGACCTACGACGGCAAACACATCGAGATCGTCAATACCGACGCCGAAGGCCGCGTGGTCCTCGCCGACGCCATTGCCTACGCCCGACTCGATCGGAAAGCCGCCGCGATCATCGACCTCGCCACCCTCACCGGTGCCTGCTGCGTCGCCCTCGGCGAATACGCCGCCGGTCTTTTCGACAACGACGAAGCACTCCGCAAATCCCTGCTCGCCGCATCGGAAACCACCGGCGAACGCCTCTGGCCGCTCCCCATTTTTCCCGAACACGAAGAACAGATCAGCAGCGACGTCGCGCTAATCAAAAACAGCGGTGGCCGTCTCGGCGGAGCCAGCACCGGCGCCGCGTTCCTGAAAACCTTCGCCGAAGAAACTCCGTGGGCGCACCTCGACATCGCCCCCGTCGGCCACACCAGCAAAGACCGCAACGGCCTCGCCCGCGGCGCGACGGGCTTCGGCGTGCGCACGCTGGTCGAGTTGGTGGAACGCTGGAAGTAACGCGGGTCCCGGCGGTCGGATCGAAAAAAACATTGTCATCCTGAGCGAAGCGCCGGTGGGCGAAGGTGGTGCGGCGCGCAGTCGAAGGACCTCTAACTTCTCTTCGGTGCCACCGCTCCGCACCACCTCCGCCCCCGGATGCGAGAGGTTCCTCGACTGCGCGCCGC